>NZ_JBKBQY010000008.1:0-56314 GCF_046292185.1 Yoonia sp. | reverse complement strand
GGACAATTGCGGGCGCTTGTCTTCGCGGCTTTCGACCTGACGCGACAGCTGCGACAGGGCGATCACCGGGATGTTGAGTTCCTTGGCGATGGCCTTGAGGCCCATGGTGATCTCGGAAATCTCGTTCACGCGGTTTTCCGACCGTCCGGTGCCGCGCACAAGTTGCAGATAATCCACCATCAGCACGTCCAGCCCATGCGTCCGCTTCAACCGCCGTGCACGCGCGGCCAGTTGCGAAATCGGCAGTGCCGGGGTGTCATCGATGAACAGAGGGCAGGATTCCAGCGATTTGGCCGCATCGACGAAACGGCGGAATTCGGTTTCGGTCATGTCACCACGGCGGATCTGTTCGGACGGCACCTCTGCCGCCTCGGACAGGATACGTGCGGCAAGCTGTTCGGCGCTCATCTCCAATGAATAGAAACCGACGACGCCGCCATCCACCGCCCCTTCGGTCCCATCGGGCAACATGCCCTTTTTATAGGCCTTGGCGATATTGAACGCGATATTGGTGGCAAGCGAGGTTTTCCCCATCGACGGACGCCCGGCCAGGATCAAAAGGTCGGATTTATGCAGACCGCCCAGTTTCTTGTCCAGATCAATCAGGCCGGTGGAGACACCCGCCATGCCGCCGTCGCGCTGATAGGCGGCATTGGCGACATTCACTGCATCCGTGACGGCGCGCAGGAACGATTGGAACCCCTGATCGGTCGTGCCCTGTTCGGCCAGCGCATAAAGCGCCTGTTCGGCTTCGACGATCTGGTCCCTGGGTTCGCTGTCGACATCGACCTTGGCGGCCTTGTCGGAAATGTTTCGGCCCACCTGAATCAATTCGCGGCGGACGGCCAGATCATAAATCATCTGCGCATAATCACGCGCGGCAAAGGCGGAAATCGCCGCCCCCGCCAGACGCGCAAGATAGGCAGGCCCGCCCAGTTCCTTGAGCCCTTCATCATCTTCGAGAAAGGTTTTCAGCGTGACAGGGCTTGCCAGCGCATTCTTGGAAATCCGGGTCGCGGCGGTTTCAAAAATCCGGGCATGCACGGGATCATAGAAATGTTTCGGCCCGATGATCGACGCAACACGATCGAAGATATCGTTGTTCGTCAGGATCGCGCCCAGCAATTGCTGTTCCGCCTCGATCGAATGCGGCATCAGATCAACCGTGGCATCAGGCGTGCCGGATGCGTTGAAGGTGGAAATCTCGTTCATCTTGTCCCTCTTTAATCGGGCTTCTTTAGCAGCGAGACAGGGGCAAAAGCCAAATGTATAAAACTGTGGATGGCGCCGGGAAAACCCTGTGGATATCGTTGGCTTCGCGCTTCATTCTACCACATCTGGTAGCTGCCTGTCATACCGCATCTATCGAACAGCAAAGTTTACGATTCGTCCGACCCGCGCTGTGGATAAGTCTTGCCGCCTCAGGCGGAAGGCCGCCAACCGGCGGGATCGCGCAGGTAATCTTCGACTGCCGCCAGCGTTTCGGGGTCATAGGCTCCGCGCGCCTTGGCCTCGGCCAGCACATCCCACCAGGTGCACAGATGCAGCAATTGCACACCATGATCGGCCAGCGATTTTTCGACGCCTTCGAAAATGCCGTAGTAAAAGATTACGGCCGTGGCAGCGCAGGTGGCACCCGTGTCGCGGATGGCATCAACAAAAGACAGTTTTGATCCACCATCCGTCGTCAGATCCTCAACCAGCAACACACGCTGGCCTTCTGTCATCACCCCTTCGATACGGGCATTGCGCCCATACCCTTTGGGTTTCTTGCGCACATAAGTCATCGGCAGGGCCAGCCGCTCTGCGACTAGGGCGGCAAAGGGAATGCCCGCGGTCTCGCCACCGGCGATATTGTCGAAGGCTTCGAAACCAGCCTCACGCATGATGGTGACGGACAGGAAATCCATCAATGTGGACCGGATGCGGGGATATGAAATCAGCTTGCGACAATCCACATAGGTCGGCGCCTGTTTGCCCGAGGCATGGGTGAAAGGGTCGCGCGCGTTGAAATCAATCGCGCCGATCTCGATCAGCATGCCGGCAGTCAGGCGGGCCATTTCGGATTTGTCAGGATAGGAAGAGGGGATCATCGTTCGTCTTTCACATCGTCAAAGTTGAAATATCCCCGCGCCGGGCGTTAGCCCGTCACACGCCAGTGCAGTGGAAAACCGGGGTTGAAAATGGTCACCGGCCCGTCAGGCGTGTCGATCCGGTCGGGATAGGGCACGGGATCGCCCTTGGTCAGGGTGATCGTGTCTTCATTCGGCGGCAGCCCGTAAAACAATGGCCCGTTCAACGACGTGAAGGCTTCAAGCTTGCTCAATTGGCCCGCGACGGCAAAGACCTCTGCCAGACAGGACATCGTGTTGGTTGCGGTGAAAATACCCGCGCAGCCGCAGCTTTGCAATTTGGCGCCATCGGTATGCGGCGCGCTGTCGGTGCCGAGGAAAAACCGTTTATCCCCCGAAATCGCCGCCTGCACCAGCGCGATCCTGTGCGCCTCGCGCTTGGCGACGGGCAGGCAATAGAAATGCGGCCTGATGCCGCCTGCCAGAATATGATTGCGGTTGATGATCAGGTGATGCGTCGTGATCGTCGCCGCCAGATTTTTCGGATTGTCGCGCACATAATCCACGGCATCCTGGGTGGTGACATGTTCCATCACGACCCTCAGATCCGGCACCTTCTTGCGCAGCGGTTTCAGGATCTTGTCGATGAATGCCGCCTCGCGGTCAAAAATATCGATGTCGGAATCCGTGACCTCACCATGCACGCACAGGGGCATGCCGATTTCGGCCATGACATCCAGAACAGGCCGGACCTTTTCGAAATCGCGCACGCCCGATGCGGAATTGGTCGTCGCGCCCGCCGGATATAATTTCACCGCCGTGGCAATTCCTGCCGCATGGGCTGCGCGCACGTCTTCGGGATCGGTGGCTTCGGTCAGGTACAGCGTCATCAGCGGCGTGAAGGTCATTCCCGCGGGCAAGACCGCCATGATCCGGTCGCGATAGGCTGTGGCCTGCGCGCCCGTCACGACAGGCGGCACAAGATTGGGCATGATGATCGCCCGGCCGAAATGGCGCGCCGTTTCCGGCAGCACCGCTTGCAGCATCGCGCCATCGCGCAGATGCAGATGCCAGTCATCGGGCCGGCGGATCGTCAGGCTTGTAATGTCTTTGTCAGGCATGGACCCGCAATTACACGTTTGTGATTGCGGTGACCATACCTTTCATGTCGCGTCGCGATGTTAAAAGAACGCCTGCAATCCGGTCTGCGCGCGGCCCAGGATCAGCGCATGAACATCATGGGTGCCTTCATAGGTATTCACCGTTTCCAGATTGACCATATGGCGCATGATCTGGAAATCCTCGGAAATCCCGTTGCCGCCGTGCATGTCACGCGATGCGCGCGCGATATCCAGCGCCTTGCCGCAATTGTTGCGTTTCATCAGGCTGATCATCTCGGGCGCGGCGCGCCCGGTTTCCATCAGCCGACCCAGTTGCAGGGCGGCCTGCGTGCCAAGCGCGATCTCGGTCTGCATATCGGCCAGTTTTTTCTGGAAAAGCTGCGTCTGCGCCAAAGGCTTGCCAAATTGCTTGCGATCCAGGCCATATTGGCGCGCGGCATGCCAACAGGCCTCTGCCGCGCCCATGACACCCCAGGCGATACCGTAACGCGCCCGGTTCAGACATCCGAACGGGCCTTTCAGCCCCTCGACGCCGGGCAACAAGGCCTCCTCGCCGACTTCGACATTGTCCATCACGATCTCACCGGTGACAGAGGCCCGCAGGCTCAGCTTGCCGCCAACCTTGGGTGCGCTCAGCCCCTTCATGCCCTTTTCCAGCACAAAACCACGGATTTTGCCGCCGTGCGCCTCTGACTTTGCCCAGATCACGAAGACATCAGCAATCGGCGCGTTGCTGATCCACATCTTGGACCCGTTCAGTACATAGCCATCTGCGGTCTTTTTCGCGGTGGTCTTCATCCCGGCAGGGTCGGACCCGGCATCCGGTTCGGTCAGGCCGAAACAGCCGATCAGTGTCCCCGCTGCCAGCCCCGGCAGGTATTTCGCGCGCTGCGCATCGGACCCATAGGCATGGATCGGATACATCACCAGCGATGACTGGACCGACATCATCGACCGGTAACCGCTGTCCACGCGCTCAATCTCGCGCGCGACCAGACCATAGGTGACATAGCCCGCATCCAACCCGCCGAATTCCTCTGGGATGGTGATGCCCAGCAAACCTGCCTCACCCATCATGGTGAAAATCTCAGGCTCCACCAGCGCATCGCGATAGGCCGCCGTCACGCGTGGCTGCAGTTTGTCCTGCGCAAACTGGCGCGCGGCATCGCGCAGCATGCGTTCATCTTCTGTCAGCTGGTCCTCCAGACGCAGCGGATCGGCCCAGTCGAATGGTCCCAGATCGGGGCCAAACCCGGCGGCGGTGATGGGGGCGGCGTGATTCATGATTATTCTCCTCGTCGGGCAAAGCATATGCTGCCCTGCGTGGTGGGGCAATGGATGGGTTGACGCAAGCGCGCAGCGATGCAGCTATAGTCTGCAGGGGGGACCAGATGACATTCACGGATATCGACGCGGTGCAGGCCGGTTTGGGGGATCAGGGCTATATCTGCGGGCGCCCTCTGGCGACGGTGGTATTTCTTGCGCTGCGCCTTGGCCGGCCCTTGTTTCTGGAGGGTGAGGCAGGCACCGGCAAGACCGAAATCGCCAAGGCGCTGGCGCTGTCGCTGGGCCGGCGCTTGATCCGGTTGCAATGTTACGAAGGGCTGGATGCGTCCAGTGCCGTTTATGAATGGAATTTTGCCGAACAGATGATCGCGATCCGCACAGCAGAGGCGACAGGCGGTGCCGACCGCGCCGCGTTGAAAACGGAACTGTTCAGTGAGGATTATTTGATCGAACGCCCCCTGCTGCAAGCGATGCGCCCGCAGCCGGGCGGCGCGCCGATCCTGCTGATCGACGAGCTCGACCGCGCCGACGCCCCGTTCGAGGCGTTTCTGCTGGAGGCTTTGTCTGATTTTCAGGTCACTATCCCCGAACTCGGCACGGTCAAGGCGGCGGAGCCGCCCATCGTGATCCTGACCTCGAACCGCACCCGCGAAGTGCATGACGCGCTCAAGCGGCGCTGCCTGTACCATTGGGTCGATTATCCCGATTACGCCCGCGAGATGGACATCCTGCAGGCCCGCGCACCTGAGGCCAGTGTCGCCCTTTCAGCCCAGGTCGTGGCCTTTGTGCAGCGCCTGCGGCAAGAGGATCTGTATAAAAAACCCGGCGTCGCCGAAACCATCGACTGGGCGAAATGCCTTCTTGCGCTGGATGTGGTGAACCTGTCTCCGGCGGTGATCAGCGATACTTTGGGGGCGATCCTGAAATATCAGGACGACATTCAGAAATTGCAGAACCACGCCGCCACCCGTCTGCTGGATGAGGCCCGCGCCAGCCTGCCGCCACAATGACTCCGCGTCCGAAGCCCGGAAACACCTACGCCCCACTGGACCTGCCGGATGACCCCAAGCTGGCGGGCAATATCACCCATTTCGCCCGTGCGCTGCGCAAGGCGGGGCTGAAACTCGGCCCCGGTCGGGTGATCGATGCGATCAACGCGGTGCAGGCGGTGGGATTTACGCAACGGGGGGATTTCTACTGGACCTTGCATGCCTGTTTTGTGTCCAGACCGGAAGACAGCGCCGTGTTCGCGCAGTTGTTCCGGCTTTACTGGCGTGATCCGCAATATCTCGACCATATGATGTCGCTGCTGACACCCATGGTGCGCGGCGTGCAGGAGGACCGCACGGCGCAGGCCGCTGAAAAACGCGCGGCAGAGGCGCTGCTGGACGGGCAGGAACCGGACCGCCCCGACACGCCCGACAGCGAAGATGAGATCGAGATCGACATCGACGCCAGCCACAGCGCATCCGCCGAGGAACGGCTGCGCCAGTTGGATTTCGAACAGATGAGCACGGCAGAAATGGCCACCGCCACGCGGATGCTGGCGCAATTGCGTCTGCCGGTGGCGCCCGTGCTGACGCGGCGCAGGCAAGCCTTGCCCGGCCCTTTGGTGGACTGGCAACAGACCATGCGCCGGGCCGCGCGGCAGGGTGGCGAAATCACCAGGCTCGCCACCGCGCGCCGGCGCCAGCGCTATCCCAACCTCGTGGTGCTCTGTGACATATCGGGGTCCATGTCCGCCTACTCCCGCGCCGTGCTGCATTTCGTCCATGCGGTGGCGAACCGCGAAGGCCAGGGCTGGGCGCAGGTCCACGCCTTTACCTTTGGCACATCGTTGACCAATATCACCCGCCAAATGCGCCGCCGTGATGTCGATGCCGCATTGGCCGCCGCCGGGGCACAGGCGCAGGACTGGGAAGGTGGTACTAGAATCGGCGCTTGCCTGCATGATTTCAACCGCGACTGGGCGCGCCGTGTTGCCGGGCAGGGGGCTGTGGTGCTGTTGATCACCGATGGGCTGGACCGTGACACCAGTCATGATCTGGGGCGAGAGATGGAGCGGCTGAAGCTGACCTTCGCACAGGTCATCTGGCTGAACCCGCTGTTGCGCTGGGATGGCTTTGCACCGCTGGCGCGCGGCATCGCGCAGATGCTGCCCCATTGCACCAGTTTCCGCGCGGCGCATAATGTGGCATCCTTGGCTGATCTGGCGCAGGCACTGATGCGCCCGGATGACGCGGGCGAAAAACGGCGGATGCTGGCGGCGTTGCATGGGTCCTGACCCATGCAACCCGCGCCGCAGGGAGGGGCAAGAATGACCGACGATCCAGCCAAATTTGCCCTGCATTGGGCGCAACAGGGCCGCAAAACCGCGCTTGCCACCGTGATCGCGACATGGGGGTCGGCACCGCGCCCTGTCGGCAGTCAGCTTGTCATCGGCGCGGATGGCGCGATGGAAGGATCAGTCTCCGGCGGTTGCGTTGAAGGCGCTGTGGTCACGGCAGCGATTGACGCCATCGCCACGGGCCGAGCTGAAATTCTGGAATTCGGGGTCAGCGATGACGAGGCCTTTGCCGTCGGCCTGGCCTGCGGCGGGCAGATCCGTGTGCTGGTCCAGCCGATAGGCGATGGTCTGACGCTGGATATCTTGCAGGCGCTGGCCGATGCGCGCGATAAGGCGCAACCTATCGGCCTTGCCACCGACCTGGCCACAGGGGTCAGCCGGATCATCGGACCCGCAGATGCGCCCGCGCGTTTCCGGCTTGACCAGTCGGGATTGGAACAAGACGGCACATTCATCACAATTCAGAACCCGCCCCTGCGGATGATCATCGTGGGCGCGGTGCATATCGCGCAACCGCTTGTGATGATGGCGCACGCCTGTGGCTATGCGCCGCTGCTGATCGATCCGCGCGGTGCCTTTGGCTCTGCCGCGCGGTTCCCCGGTGAGACGATCATTGATGAGTGGCCGGATGACGCGCTCGCCACCCTTGAACCCGACAGCCGCACCGCGATCATCACCCTGACGCATGATCCGAAACTTGACGATCCCGCGATCATGGCGGCCTTGCGGTCGGATGTGTTTTATCTGGGTTGTCTGGGGTCGACCCGCACCCATGCCAAACGTGTCGCGCGTCTGCAGGCAGCGGGGTTCACCGACGCGGATATCGCACGGATACACGCGCCTGTCGGCCTTGATCTGGGCGGGCGGCACCCGGCAGAGATCGCGGTCAGCATCATGGCGCAGATCACCCAAACCCTGCGGCAAGCGAAATGAAATTCGGCCCCGCCCCGGTGACGCAGGCAGAGGGCGCAATCCTTGCGCATGCCACGCAGGCCGGGACACGCCGTTTACCCAAGGGCAAGCTGCTTGCAGCCCCGGATATCGCTGTCCTGCAATCGGCGGGGATCAGTCAGGTGATCGTCGCTCGCCTCGCCCCCGGCGATCTGGATGAGAATGCGGCGGCGGCAAAACTCGCCCTTGCGCTGGCCGGGGACGGCATCACCGCCAGCGCTGCGGCGACAGGTCGCGTCAACCTGTTTGCAGATGCAGCAGGGATCGTGGCGCTGGACGTGGATGCGATCCACCGCGTCAATGCCGTCAATCCGATGATCACGGTGGCGACGCTGCCGCAATATACCCGCGTCGCGGCGGGCAATATGGTGGCGACGATCAAGATCATTTCCTATGCCGTGCCGGGCGCGGATGTCGATCAGGCCGCAGCGGTCGGTCAGGAGATCAGCCTGCTGCCACCGCTGTATCGCCGTGCCACATTGATCGAGACCCGCCTTGCGCGGGACCCCGGCGACAAGGGGCGTGCGGCGCTGGGCAAGCGGCTGTCGCGGTTTGATGCGTCGCTGGATGATCGGGTGATTATACCTCATAAAATCAAAGAATTGTCTCGCGCTCTTGATCGCGCCGCGGGTGAGGTGATTTTCATCCTTACCGCCTCTGCCACATCCGACATCGACGACATTGGTCCCGCCGCCCTGCGCGCTGTGGGTGGGACGCTGACCCAGTTCGGCATGCCTGTCGATCCCGGCAACCTGCTGTTCCTGGGTGATCTGCGCGGCAGGCCTGTCATTGGTTTGCCGGGCTGCGCACGTTCACCCGCGCTGAATGGTGCGGATTGGGTGCTGGAACGCGTCATCTGCGGGCGCCCGCCGACACCGCAGGATTTCGCTGCGATGGGTGTCGGTGGCCTGCTCAAGGAAATTCCCGACCGCCCGCAACCGCGCCGCGATATCGGCTGATGCGGCACTGCGGCGGAAGATCGTTGTTCTCAGATCAGCGTTGCCGTGTTTAACTCACCCCGTAGCAACGATGTATCGGGAGGAACCAATGGCATCTGTAGCAATGGTCGTGAACGGCAAACCCGTCACGAAAGAGGTGGAAGGCCGTACCCTTCTCGTGGATTTCCTGCGCAATGACCTGCGGCTGACAGGCACCCATGTCGGCTGTGACACGTCGCAATGCGGCGCTTGCGTGGTGCATGTGAACGGCCAGTCGGTCAAGGCCTGCGCGATCTTCGCGATAGAGGCCGACGGGGCCGAGGTCGCCACTATCGAAGGGCAGGCAAATGCCGACGGATCGCTCAACGTGATCCAGCAGGCGTTTCAGGATCATCACGGGCTGCAATGCGGTTTCTGCACGCCGGGCATGGTGATGACGGCAGCGGCCCTGCTGAAAGAGAATCCCAAACCGTCCGAGGCCGAGGTGCGCAGCTATCTGGAGGGGAATATCTGCCGCTGCACGGGATACCACAACATCGTCAAGGCGATCATGGCAGCATCCGGTCAGGACGTGGCCGCCATCGCCGCCGAATAAAGAAGAGGAAGAAACCGGGACCCGGCTATCCTGCCGCCGTCCCATCCGGGAGGAATTTCAATGCCAAAAGATCATGGAATCGGCGCCAGCGACAAGCGGCGCGAAGACGTCCGCTTTCTGACGGGCGCAGGCCATTACACCGATGATATCAAAGATTACGGCGCGACCACGGCTGTGTTCTGCCGTTCGACCGTCGCGCATGGGATCATCAAATCCATCGACACGTCAGAGGCAGAGGGGATGTCCGGCGTTCTCGCGATCTTCACCGGCGCGGATTTCGCCGATGTGGGCGGCAACCCCGCAGGCTGGCTGATCAACAGCCGCAATGGCGAGCCGATGAAAGAACCAAAACGCCCGGTGCTGGCGCATGGCAAGGTGCGCCACGTGGGTGACGCCTATGCCGCCGTGATCGCGGAAACCGAATTGCAGGCGCGTAATGCCGCCGAAGCCATCGTCGCCGAGATCGAAGAATTACCCGCCATTGTGGATATGGCCGCCGCCCTTGCCGGTGACACCTATGTGCATGACGAGATCGTAACTAACCAATGTTTCGACTGGGGCTGGATCGAGGATAACCGCGCCGCCACCGATGCCGCGATCACGGCGGCACCGCATGTGACGACCCTAGAACTGGTCAATAACCGTCTGGTCCCCAATGCGATGGAACCGCGCTGTTCCATCGGCAGCTATGACGCGGGCAATGACAGCTACGTTCTGCAAACCACATCGCAGAACCCGCATCTGACGCGGCTGCTGATTTCCGCCTTTGTCATGGGTATTCCCGAAAACAAGCTGACCGTGATCGCACCTGATGTGGGCGGCGGTTTCGGATCGAAGATCTATCACTACGGCGAAGAAGCCTTGGTCCTCGCCGCTGCGCGCAAGATCGGCCGCCCGGTGAAATGGACCGCCGACCGGACCGAGGCGTTTCTGACCGACGCGCATGGCCGCGACCATGTGACCAAGATCGAACTCGCCTGCGAAAAGGACGGCACCTTTATTGCCTTTCGCACCGAGACAATGGCCAATGTCGGCGCGTATCTCTCGAACTTCTCGACCGCGACGCCGACCTTCCTGCATGGCACGCTGATGGCGGGCAATTACACTGTTCCCAACGTCTATGTGAACGTGAAAGCCGTGTTCACAAATACCGCCCCCGTCGATGCCTATCGCGGGGCCGGGCGGCCAGAGGCGACCTATTCCATCGAACGCGTCATTGACAAGGCGGCGCGCGAACTGGGGATCGACCCGATTGCGATCCGGCGCAAGAATTTCGTCAAGCCGGATCAATACCCGTTCACCAGTGCCGCTGGTCTGGAATACGATTCCGGCAACTATGACGCGCTGATGGATACGTTGGAAAAGCATATCGACCGTGAAGGGTTCAAAGCGCGTCGCAAGGAAAGCGAGGCCAAGGGGATGCTCCGCGGTCTGGGCCTCAATGCCTATATCGAGGCGTGTGGGATCGCGCCGTCGAACCTTGTCGGTGTACTGGGCAGCCGTGTTGGCCTTTATGATGCCGCGACCGTGCGGGTGAATGCCACCGGCAACCTGTCGGTCATGGTCGGTGCGCATAGCCACGGGCAGGGGCATGAAACCGTGTTTCCCCAGATCGTCGGTGAAATGCTGGGGATTGATCCGCAAAGTATCGATATCGTGCATGGTGATACGTCGAAAATCCCCTTTGGGATGGGCACCTATGGATCACGCAGCCTTGCGGTCTGCGGGTCAGCCATGGTGCGAGCAACCGAAAAGATTATCGCCAAGGCCAAGAAGATCGCCGCGCATATGTTGGAAGCCTCTGCCGATGACGTGGATTTCAAGGATGGGCAGTTCACGATCAAAGGCACCGACAAATCCGTCAGCTTTGGCGAGGTCGCGTTGAAAGCCTATATCCCGCATAACTTCCCCATCGAAGACATCGAACCGGGGCTGGAGGAGACGGCCTTCTACGATCCGGCCAATTTCACCTATCCATCCGGCGCCTATGCCTGCGAGGTCGAGGTGGACCCCGACACCGGCAAGGTGCGCGTGGACCGTTTTATCGCGGTCGATGATTTCGGCAATATCATGAACCCGATGATTGTGACGGGGCAGGTGCATGGGGGCCTCGGTCAAGGGATTGGTCAGGCGCTGCTGGAAGGCGCGCGTTATGATGATGACGGGCAGCTTCTGTCGGCCAGCTACATGGATTACACCATGCCGCGCGCCGATGATCTGCCGTTCTACACGGTGGATCACGCCAATGGCACGCCCTGCACCCACAACCCGCTTGGCGTAAAAGGCTGTGGCGAGGCGGGTGCCATCGGATCACCGCCCACTATCGTCAATGCCGTGGTGGATGCTTTGCAATCGGCAGGCAAGAACGTCACCCATATCGACATGCCCCTGACGCCCCTGCGCGTCTGGGACGCCATGCAAACCGCGTGAAGGAGAGCAGATATGTATGCTTTTGAGATCGAACGGCCCAGCACGATCAAGGATGCTGTCGCTGCCCTGCAATCGGAAGGCGCGCAGGCGCTGGGCGGCGGGCAGACGCTGATCCCCACGCTCAAGGCACGGCTCGCCGCGCCTGAGGTGTTGATCAGCCTCACCGCCATTTCCGAGATACAGGGCGTCTGCCTGTCCGACGATGGCGCGCTTTGCATCGGGGCAGGGACCACCCATGCGACAGTCGCGCGCGAAGCGGCCAAGCATTTTCCGGGGCTTGCCGCGATGGCGTCTCATATCGGCGATCCTGCGGTGCGCAATCGTGGCACTTTGGGCGGATCGCTGGCGAACAACGACCCAGCGGCCTGTTACCCGGCGGCGGTGCTGGGAACAGGGGCCACGATCATCACCGACAAACGCCGGATCGCGGCGGATGATTACTTTCAGGGCATGTTCACCACTGCACTGGAAGAGGGTGAGATCATCACAGAGGTCCGCTTTCCCATTCCTCAAAAATCGCATTACCAGAAATTTGTCCAACCCGCGTCGCGTTTCGCGCTGGTGGGCGTCTTCGTTGCGAAATACGCGGATGGGGTGCGCGTCGCCGTCACAGGTGCCTCGGAAGAAGGGGTGTTCCGCTGGCATGATGCCGAAACAGCGCTGGGCGCTGATTTCTCTGCCAAGGCGCTCGGCGGTCTGTCCGTTCCGGCGGATAACATGATCGGTGACTTGCACGGGTCGCCTGAATATCGCGCGCATCTGGTCGGGATCATGACCGGCAGGGCCGTGACCGCCGCCTGACGTCATCGGCGTCTTTCCGCCCGACATCGCTGTTGGGCGGAACCAACCAGCCTGCGGGATGTTATGTTCAGGCGGGCGGCTCCGTTAGGCTGCTATATTCATGAGGTTACAATGCGATATTCTAAACTCAAATCCACCACATCCTTGGTGGTCAGTCTGGCCATGGTCACCACGCCCATGTTTGCGCAGGACGCAGGTCTGCCCGAATGTGGCGAGACTCCCGAATTTCCCTGTCTGAGCGTTGATGGCGACCTGATCGAGGATCGCTCCGCTTATGACGAATTGCAGGAGGCTGCTGCCGCTCAGGCCGCGATAGAGGCCGAACTTGCCGCCGAAGCTGAGGCGACCGCCGCCGCTGCCGCCGAAGCCGAAGCCGCCGCCGCAGCAGCGGCCGAGGCAGAAGCTGCCGCCGCCGAAGCGGCTGCCAATGATGCCACGAATGCAGAGGCACAGGCCGCTGCCGACGAGGCCGTTGCCGACGCTGCGGAAGCTGAGCTGGAGGCTGCACTCGCTGCAGAAGCAGCTGCAGAGGCCGAGGCTGCCGCTCAGGCCGAGGCACAGGCTGCTGCGGATCAAGCTGCCGCAGACCAAGCTGCTGCTGATGCCGCAGCCGCAGAAGATGCAGCCCAGGCAGAAGCAGATGCTGCCGCTGAAGCCGCCGCTCTGGAAGAGGCCGAAGCTGCCGCCGCCGCTGAGTTGGAGGCCGAAGTCGAGGCAGAAGCAGAGATGACCGCCGAAACTGAAGCCGCAGAGGCCGATGCTGAAGCCGCTGCAGACGCCGCTGCTGCTGAAGAGGCAATTGCCGCTGAAGAGGCGATGGAGGCAGAAGCTGCTGCTGCCGCTGAAGAAGCCGCAGAAGGCGAAACAACCGCCGAGGCAGAAGTAGATGCCGATGCGATGGACGCCGCCGAAGCCGCCGAACCGCTGGTAGAGCCGACAACAGTCGAAGAACAAATGGCCGCACAGCCGCAAACCCCTGAAGAAACCGCAGAAGAGGCGCCCGTTGCTTCTGCCGCGGCGACTGCTGATCTCGACACCGATACCGTGCCGGAAGATGCCGAAGTCGAAACCGAAATTGTGACCGAAGACAATGTTCGGTCCAGCACGGAAGATTTTGCCAACAGCGTGTCCGCCGAAGCAGCGCCAGTCGTTGCCGGCAACAACGACCGCGAAGGTCTGTCTACCTTCCAGAAAGCATTGCTGGTCGGACTGGGTGCGGCGGTTGTCGGCACGGTGCTGCGCAATGGTGACCGGGTTGTATCCAACTCCGGTGACCGCGTTGTCGTGCAGCGGGGCGACAATTTCGTTGTGCTGAAAGATGATGACGTGCTGCTGCGCCAGCCCGGCAATCAGGTCGAAACCCAAACGTTCAACGACGGGTCGACCCGCACGATCGTGGTGCGTGAAGATGGCAGCCGGATTGTCACGATCCGCGGTGCCGATGGCACCGTTCAGCGCCGTGCGCGTCTGATGCCGGATGGCACGCAGGTGGAATTGTTCAACGATACCGCCGGTTCCGCGCCGGTTGTCGTGTCGCAACTGCCGCCAGCGCCGGTGTATTTCGTCGAAACCGACCCTGCGCGCATCAACGTCACCACCCTGCGTGAGGCTTTGGCCGCGCGCGAAAGGCCGGCTGGTTTTGACCGGACTTTCTCGCTCAATCAGGTACGCACGATCCAGGAAGTCCGCCGTCTGGCACCTGTGGTCGAGCTTGATACACTGACCTTCGCGACGGGTTCGGCAGCGATTGATCCTGATCAGGCCTCTGGTCTGACTGATCTGGGCACAGCGATTGCAGGGATCGTGCAAAACGACCCGACACAGGTTTTCCTTGTCGAAGGTCATACCGATGCGACGGGTCCTGCATCACTGAACCTGGCGCTGTCTGACCGGCGTGCGGAAACCGTGGCGCTTGCCCTGACCGAGTTCTTTGGCGTGCCGCCGGAAAACCTGATCACGCAGGGTTATGGCGAAAGCTTCCTGAAAGTGCCGACATTGGCTGCCGAACGCACGAACCGGCGCGTGGCGATCCGCAATATCACGACGTTGTTGCGGTAGGCCGCGTTTGGGGGGTGCGTGAGATCACGCACCCTACCTTGGCGTAACGATAAAGGGCGGCTCATTGAGCCGCCCTTTTTTGCATATGTACGGTGCGTGATTTCACGCACCAGGCATCGACCGAAACGACAAAGGGCGACCCGACAAGCCGCCCCTTATTGCGTATGTAGAGATTTGCATATGTACGGTGCGTGATCTCACGCACCTCCCCGCACGTCTTACTTCGACAGTGGCCCGATCAGCATAACCATCTGGCGGCCTTCCATTTTGGGAAAGTTTTCGACCTTGCCGGTCTCTTTGGTGTCTTCGGCCACGCGTTCCAGCAACTGACGGCCCAGTTCCTGATGCGCCATTTCACGGCCACGGAACCGCAAGGTAATCTTCACCTTGTCGCCGTTTTCAAGAAACTTGAACACATTGCGCATCTTGACTTCGTAATCATGGGAATCGGTGTTCGGACGGAACTTAATTTCCTTGATCTCGATGATCTTCTGCTTTTTGCGCGCTTCGGCTTCTTTTTTCTGGGTCTCGTATTTGAACTTGCCAAAGTCCATGATCTTGCAGACCGGCGGCGCCGCGTTGGGTGAAATCTCGACCAGGTCCAGCCCGGCTTCTTCCGCCATCTGCATGGCGCGTTCGGGCGTCACAACGCCCACGTTTTCGCCATCCGCGCCGATAAGCCGGATTTCGGCTGCCCTGATCCGTTCATTGATCCGGGGGCCTGTTTCGCGCTGTGGTGGCGCGTTGTGGGGTCTGCGTCCTATGGTCTTGATCCTTTGGTTGTTCCGCAATGTTGCAGGGCAAACTAAACCTGCTTTGAGCGCGCTTCAACCCGCCATTTTGCCGTTTGACCGCCTATTTTGCGGGAACGATGCCTCTTTCACTTTTCCGCGACTTCTGACATATGCCGCGGCGGGGCCGGTTCGGTCCCTTTTTGTGAAATGTGAAGGACTGACTCCATGAGAGCGCTTGCAATCTTGATTATCGTCGCCGTTGCTGGCTTCTTTGGCTACCAATATGCGGTCGAGGGGCGTGGCCCGAATGCCGCCATCGGTGTGCTGACAGGGGCGACTGCCGCCGCAGAACAGGCAGCCGCTGAACAGGCCGCCGCCGAAGCTGCTGCCGCCGAAGAAGCCGCCGCTGCCGAAGCAGAAGCCCAGGCCGCTGCTGCCGCCGCCGCTGAAGCAGAGGCTCGCGCCGCTGCCGAAGCCCAGGCCGCTGCCGAAGCAGAAGCCGCTGTCGCCGAAGCCATCGAAGAGGCCACTGCCGCAACCGAAGAAGCGGCTGAAAACACCTCTGCCGCGCTGGAAGACACGGGCGCTGATATTGCCGCTTCTGTGGATGAATTGCTGACGGTTGACGGGTTCGATGCCGATCAGGTGATCGCGGTGATCCAAGGGTCCAACCTGCCCGATCAGGAAAAGTCTACGCTGATCTCTGCCGTGACTGCCGCGCAGAACAGCCCGACGTTGTTGCAGCCCGTTCTGGAACGCGCGCGTCAGTTGCTGGTCGACTGATTGTGCCCAAAACGACAAAGGCCGCCCTGTGATTAGGGCGGCCTTTTGCGTTTCAAGGCAAGGGTTTAGTCAAGAAACGCCTTTTCCACCACATATTGCTGCGGGTTGGAATTGGCGCCTTCGTTCAACCCATAGCTTTCCAGCATTTCCTTGAGTTCCAGATTGAACGCCAGATTGCCGCAGATCATCGCGCGGTCATGTTCGAGCGAAATCACCGGCACGTCCAGATCTGTGAACGCCTCTCCGCTGCGCATCAGATCGGTGATCCGGCCCATCTTGGGGCTGTTTTCGCGGGTGGTGGTTGGGTAATATTTGATCTTCTTCCAGAAGCCCTCGCCGATGACTTCATTCAGCAATTCATCGGTTTTCAAACCTTCGATCAGATCGCGGCCATAGGTCAGCTCTCCGGCTTCGCGGCAAGTATGGGTGATAATGATCTCGTCATAATCTTCATAGGTCTGCGGTTCGCGCAGCAGGCTGGCGAAAGGCGCAAAGCCGGTGCCGGTGGCAAAAAACCACAGCCGCTTGCCGGGCAGCAGGGCGTCATGCACCAAGGTTCCCACCGGCTTGGGCCGCAGGATCAACCCATCACCGGGCTGGATATGCTGCAGTTTCGATGTCAGCGGACCGTCCTGCACTTTGATCGAATAGAACTCCAGCTCCTCATCCCACGAAGGGGAGGCAATGGAATATGCCCGCATGATCGGTTTGCGTTTACCTGTCTGTTCGTCTTCGTCACCCATCAGGCCGATCATCACGAATTCACCCGACCGGAACCGCATCGTCGTGGGCCGGGTGATGCGGAACGAAAACAGCCGATCGGTGTAATGCTTGACCTCGGTCACGGTCTGCATATCGGGCAATTGCGGGACGATTTTGGCGCTGGCGTGGTTCACGGGGCTCTGCTCTGTCATAGGTTCATCTGTGACCCATATAGGGCCACCCTCTGTCTAGTCATTGATCTGGGTCAGGGAAAGGGTCAGCCGCGCAAACGGGCCTGATAATGGTTCTGTTGCCAATCCGCACGGGCCAGCCATTGGTCCTGCGGTTGACGCGCGGCCATGGCATCGTCAATCTCGACTTCGTCGAAACCGGACCGGCGTGCCATCGCATATTGGTCGGCCAGCACATGGCCACGCGCGCGCAACCGGCCCTTGTATCCTGCACGGCGCAGGATTGCGGCAAGGCTAAAGCCGCGCCCGTCAGCAAAGCTGGGGAAATCAACCCGGATCATCGGCGCATTGATCAGCCGTGCCAAGGTGGCCGGGTCCGTGTCAGGCGCCAGATCGACCGCATAGGCACAATCATTGGCAACGGCCTGCTGCGCATCGTGAAACGGGCCGGTCCAGTCATCCTTGGCAAAACCGGTGTCGGTGACGATAATGCTCATGCTGCCTGGCCTTCCCGGACGATCCGTCCGTTTTCAAAATGGATACCGCATTCGGTTTTTTCACTGTCACGCCAACGGCCTGCGCGGGGATCTTCGCCTGCGCTGACGCGTGTGGTGCAAGGCATGCAGCCGATGGATGGATAGCCGCGCGCTACAAGCGGATGCCGGGGCAGGTTGTGATCTTCCATGTATCCGCGCAGATCATCCGATGACCAATGCGCCAGCGGGTTGATCTTGATCCGTGCACCGTCCTTTTCGAACAAGGGCAGGGCCGCGCGCTGGCCGTTCTGGAACTGCTTGCGCCCTGTGATCCAGCCACCAAAGCCTTGCAATGCCTTTTCTAACGGACGCGCCTTGCGCAGATCGCAGCAGGCGTCAGGGTCGGCCTGATGCAGCAGGCCATCGACATCCTCGCGCAGCACATCGTTGCGGTTGGGCGTGATCACACGGACATCGGTCAGGCCAAGGGTTGTGGCGATCTGCCGCTGATAATCCAGCGTTTCGGGGAACAGCATTTCGGTATCCAGAAAGATCACCGGCACGGCCGGGTCCACTTGCGCGGCCAGATGTAAAAGCACGACACTTTCCGCGCCGAAGGAGGATACCAAGGCCACCGGCCCGATCTGCACATCTTCCAGCGCGTGGCGCAGGATTGTGTCGGCATCGGATTTGCGGTGCAATGTGTTGCGGCGCTCGGCCAGTTCCTTAAGCGGCATTGGCTTTATCCTCACTTGGGTAAAGAACAGCTTTGAATGGGGCGAGGCCCAGACGGCGATAGGTCTGCAAGAACGACTCTTCCGGGCCGGAGCGCAGGTCGAGATAGCCCGTCACCAGCCGTTCCACCGCTGGCACGATCTCTTCCGCGCTGAAACCGGGGCCGGCGCGTTCGCCGATGGTCGTCGTCTCGGTCCCGTCGCCGCCAAGCGTGATCTGGTAGTTTTCCACACCCGCCCGGTCGAGGCCCAGAATCCCGATATGTCCGACATGGTGATGTCCGCAGGCATTGATGCAGCCGGAAATCTTTATCTTGAGCGGGCCGACGTCATGTTCGATCTTCAACTCGTCGAACCGCGTGGCAATCTGCTGGGCGATGGGGATCGAACGGGCCGTGGCCAGCGCGCAGTAATCCATGCCGGGGCAGGCGATGATATCGGACGCCAGCCCGATATTCGCCGTCGCCAGATCCGCCTTGCGCAGGGCGGCATAGACCGCGGGCAGATCGGATTGATGCACATGCGGCAGGATCACGTTCTGTTCGTGGCTGATGCGCAATTCACCATGGCCGTATTGTTCAGCCAAGTCAGCCATCACCCGCATCTGATCGGATGTCGCATCGCCTGGCGTCGCGCCATGTTTCTTGATGCTGATCGACACGATGGCATAACCGTCCGCTTTATGCGCGGTCAAGTTGGTGTCGGTCCATGACCGGAAGGCCGGGTTGGCCAGACGTGCCGCAGCATATCCATCGGTGGATTTGGTGACAAAGGCGGGCGGGGCGAATGATTGTTCAATCTGCGCCAGCAGTTCCTGATCATAGCCGTTGAAACCCTCGCGGATCGCGACAAAGCGGTCTTCGACCAGATCGCGGATCGTCTCGATCCCGTTCTCATGCAGGGTGATCTTGATACGCGCTTTGTATTTGTTGTCGCGGCGGCCCAGCAGGTTATAGACGCTGACGATGGCTTCGACATAGGCCGGCAGGTCAGGCTTGGACACGAAATCGCGCAGCACCTTGCCCACCATCGGCGTGCGGCCAAGGCCGCCGCCGACAATGACCTGATAACCAACCTCGCCCGCATCATTGCGCACCACGACCAGCCCGATGTCATGCGCGCGGGTGACGGCGCGGTCGGCTTTTGCCCCTGTCACGGCGATCTTGAACTTGCGCGGCAGGAACTGGAATTCGGGGTGATCGGTGGACCATTGGCGCAGTAATTCGGCGATGGCGCGCGGGTCTTCGATCTCATCCGCGGCGGCACCGGCGAAATGGTCCGCCGTTACGTTGCGGATCGTGTTGCCGCTGGTCTGGATCGCATGCATGCCGACATCGGCCAACGCTTCCAGCATATCGGGCACATCGCCCAGTTTCGGCCAGTTGTACTGGATGTTCTGCCGCGTGGTGAAATGCCCGTAACCTTTGTCCCAGCGTTCTGCGATCATCGCTAGCTGGCGCATCTGTGCCGGGTTCAGCGTGCCATATGGCACCGCGACCCGCAGCATATAGGCATGCAATTGCAGATAGAGGCCGTTCATCAGGCGCAAAGGCTTGAATTCATCCTCGGTCAGCGACCCGTCAATGCGGCGTTCCACCTGACCACGGAATTGCGCGACGCGGGTGCGTACGAAGGTTTCGTCAAAATCGTTGTAGATATACATAGCTCAGACCTCGACCTGTTTGCCGTGGGGGTAATTGGACGGGCCGCGTGTGCGGAACGCCTCGCGGAAATGCACAGGCTCCGGCCCGTCATCGCCCATGCGGGCATCGGCCAGATAGGGGCCTGCGATTTCCGATGCGCGCGCCTTGGCCTGCAACAGGCGCAGATCGGCATGGGCTTCATCGGTGATGAATTCCGCCTCGGACATCAGCGGCGACCAGCGGTCATCCTCGGTCAGCCAGACGGCGTCGCCTGCCAGCAAGGCGTTGGCGGTGACGACTTTGGGGGTGAAACGGGGCATCAGGCAAATTCCTTGATCTCTAGGGCCGCTGCCGCCGCGTCACGCGGGGCAAGGCCGTAAAAGGTGACGACAGGGCCGGTCAGTGCGGCGCGGGTCAATGTGGGTTCCAGCTCGGCCAGACAGGTGGCGATCACGCGCTGATCGCCACGGCTGACGTTTTCGATGATCGTCACCGGGGTCGCCGGATCAGCGCCATGCATCAGCAGACGGCCCTGAATGAAACGCGCAGCTTTCTTGCCCATATAGATCGCCGCAACCTCACCCGGCGCAGCCAGTGCGCGCCAATCGTGATCGGCGTAACCTTTCGTGTCATGGCCGGTGATGAACCGGACGGATGAATTGCGTCCCCGCTTGGTCAGGCTCTGCCCGATGCCAGCCACAGCAGCCGACGCAGCGGTGATCCCCGGCACAATGGTATAGCTGATCCCGGCGTCATTGATCGCCTCGATTTCTTCATCCAGCCGGCCAAAGACAGTCGGGTCCCCGGCCTTGAGCCGCACGACATGATGCCCGTTCAGCGCATGTTGTACGATCAGCGCGTTGATATCGTCCTGCGCCATCGCGCGGCCAAACCCTTGTTTACCCGCATCAATGATGATCGCTTCGCGCCGCGCGAGTTCCAGAATCTCGCCCGTGACCAGATTATCGTGGATCACCACATCGGCCTTATCCAGCGCCTTGCGCGCCTTCAGCGTCAAGAGTTCGGGGTCACCGGGGCCAGCGCCGACCAGATCGACATGGCCCGCCTTGGTGCGCGCGGTAATATGATCGTCCAGCAGCGTTTCCAACGCGGGGATCACGCCGGTTTCGCCCTGAACAGACATCGCCTTTGGTCCGCGCTGAAAATAGAAATCAGCCCAGAAATCACGCCGCTTGCGGCCCATCGGCAGCACATCGACAGCATGGCGGAATGTCTTGCCGATCCGCGCAAGGATACCCAGAGACACCGGCAGGCGTTCTTCGATATCCGCCTTGATCGCACGGGCCAGCACGGGGGCGGCACCTTCTGTCCCGATGGCGACGACGACAGGGTCGCGGTCCACGATGGCGGGGGTGATGAACTGGCTGTCGGCAAGGTTATCCACGATATTGACCAAGGCCCCATCCGCATGGGCGATGGCGGCGACGCGGGCATCCTCGGCGTCATCTTCGTTCGCGGCATAAAACAGCGCGGCGCAGAGCGTGTCACCAGCCTCCATCGCGCGGGGGATGACGCGCAGCTTGCCTGCGGCGGCCCAGGCGGTAATCTCGGGAGCGACTTCGGGCGCGATCACCGTCAGATGCGCCTCGGTCTTCATCAGCAGGCGTAGCTTGGCCAAGGCCGCATCGCCACCACCGGACAGAACGATCCGGCGACCGGCGACGGCAAGGAAGATGGGAAAGTGCTGCATGGCGGGTCCTTCGATTTCTTGTCTTCAACATAGAACATTATTCTGCTATTTGCTGCCCCCAGGCGACAGTAAAGGACATATGTTCCGCGTGGCGTGAAATTTGGACCATGCGTCCTACAATATCGGAGAAACAGGAATGGCCTTGCGGATCGACGCGACAGACCGGAAAATTTTGGCGGCATTGCAGGCGGATGCGGCCCAATCGCTTGATGATATCGCCAAGACGGTGGGGTCGTCGAAAACGCCTGTCTGGAACCGAATCCGCAAGCTGCGCGAGGCGGGGGTGATCGGCCAGCAGACCGTCATTCTGGACGCCGAAAAGCTGGGGTTCGAGGCGTGTTTCTTCGTCCTGATCCGTACATCCGAACATGACAAGGACTGGCAGGCACGGTTCCTTGCGGCGCTGAAATCACGACCAGAGGTGCAAGAGGCGCACAGGCTGGCCGGTGATATCGATTATATCCTGAAGGTCCGGGTGAAAAACGCCCGCGCCTATGACACTTTCTACCAAGCCCTGATTTCCGAGGTGAAGGTCCATAACGTCACAGCGTTGCTGTCGATGGAAGAAATCAAATCCACCGTCGCCCTGCCGCTGTAAAGGCATGAAAACGCCGAAGGATTTTTCCATTCCAGCGGGTATTCGCGCAGGGCTTTGCACATGGCGCCGCGACCTCTTAGGTGTTTGCTGACCGCGCAGAACACCGCGTGGCCTGATAGAAGAAACCTGAAGGAGACCCACATGAAACGTGCAACTCAGATCACCGCGACTGCCCTTGCCGCCTTGTTCGCAGCATCCCCTGTCGCAGTGTTGGCGCAGGCCGAACCGGCAGTGCCGCCGGTGCAGGAACCCGCAGCACCGATGGCCCAAGAGGTGACAGATGCCGAGATCGACGCATTCGCCGTCGCATATGAAAGTGTGATCGCGATCGATGCGGAATATGCCCCGCAACTGGAACAAGCCGCAGAGCCAGAGGCGCGCCAGTTGCTGTTGGAAGAGGCCCAGATCGCCAAAGCCAATGTGGTGGAAACGACCGATGGGATTTCCGTTGATCGGTATGTCGAAATTCTGACCATGGCGCAGGCCGACCCCGAACTGACCGCGCAGATCGTGGCGCGTCTGGAACAGTAATCAGCCCTCGCTGACAGCATGAAAAAGCCCGCCGCGGATGATCCGGGGCGGGCTGTTTTTTTGTCTGGAACCAGATGCCTATGGCAGCGTCGCGTCAAATTCGATCACATGGCGGTCTTCAACCATGGACGGTGTCACCGCGATTTTCGCATTGCTGATGTCCTGGCCCGAAAATTCGATCACGCGGTCCAGCGTTTCGACTTCGGCCAGAATGATCGTATAACCGGCCTCGCGCAGGGCTGCTTCCCATTCGCTCAGCAGCTCATCTACATCGACACCGGTGCTGAACGAAAACATCCGCAGGGATGACCCGATTTCGCGGTCTGTCAGGACGTCGATATCATCGGGCATGTGCAGGACCGCTGGCACCCAGCTTTGCGGGGCCTCTTCGGCCTGGGCAGTGACACCGGCGGCGAATGCAAAAAATGCCGCCGACACGAAGGTCAGCAGCGCCGGCGCGCGGGTCGCAGAGGCGAGAGTTTTTTTATTCATAACTTTGAATTAGGCCAGTGCCCCCGGTTTGACAACGTAAACTGATGTGGGACAGTCATAATTCCGCCTAGCGCGTCGACACCATCAGCCGTGTCAGCCCGTGAAAATGATACACATCGCCGTATTCCGGTGGCGCGGTCAGCGCCAGATCTGGGCAGCGGTCAAACAGCACCTCCAGCGCGATCTTCAGTTCCAGCCGTGCCAGCGGCGCGCCGACGCAGAAATGGATGCCACCGCCAAAGCTGGTGTTCTGCGGGCCCTTGCGGGCGGGATTAAAGGCGTCAGGATCGGGATAGGCGACAGGATCACGGTTCGCCGCCCCCAAAAGACAGGCGATCTGATCCCCGCGTCTGAATGTCTGCCCGCAGATTTCCACGTCTTCGTAAACCCAGCGCGTGAACATATGCAGCGGCGGGTCGTGGCGGATGATTTCCTCGACACTGGCATCGCTGATGTCGCGGATATTCCGTTCCAGCAGGGTCTTTGTGCCGTTCCCCAGCGTATGCACCGTCGCCTCGTGCCCGGCATTCAGCAACAGAATACAGGTGGTAATCAGCTCATCCGTGCTCAGCTTTTCTCCGCCTTCCTCTGCCGCGATCAGGGTCGAGATCAGGTCATCGCGGGGCGTTTTGCGCCGCTCCGATATATAGCTGCGCATGAAGTCTGCAAAATCGGCAGAGGCGGCGATGGCCGCAGCCTCGATTTCAGAGGTGCGGCGCGCCTGATACATCGCGACCATCGCATTGGACCAGCGCAGCAGATCGTCGGCGCGTTCCTCTGGCACACCCAGTAGCCGGGCGATGGTGATCACCGGCACTGGCTGGGCATAGGCTGTCAGCAGATCGAACGGCTCTGCGGGAAAATCGTCGATCAGATCGTGGCAAAGCTGCGTGATCGTCGGCGCGAGCGCTGCAATCGTGCGGCTGGTAAAGGCGCGCAGCACCAGACCCCGCAGCCGGGTATGGCGGGGCGGCTCAAGCTCCAGCATCGAATGCGCCTCGATATCGTAAAACGGACGCAGCGCATCGGGGATGGTGGGGGCAAGTTCCGGGGGGCATTCCCGGCCCATCCGGCGGTCACGCAGCACGGCATGGACGGCCTTGTGCGACACGGCACAGGCCATGGCGTAATCTTCCCACCAGAAGAAATCGCCGGACCCGCGTGCGCGGTTGTAAAATGGATAGGGATTCTGCACAAAGGCGGGATCTGTCGGGGATTGTTCATATCTTTGCATGGCGCAGAAATGCCGCGCCCTGCGTGTCGATGCAAGAGGCGCTACGCCGTGAATCGCAAGTTATATGAATTCCGGCGGCACCGACCCTGATCACGAAAGCGCGACGTTCTGACGCACGGTAAAGTAGCATCCCTATGCTACGTTGCATGCAGTCGGATACCGCGGATGGCCTCGAGATCGGTCGCGCAAACGGTGTCTGATCAGCCAACGGGGAGGGGAGTTCATGGCCAAAACGTCTATGAACGAGGAATATTTTGACCGTTCCGCATATGACAATGCAAATCGGCAAATGCAACTGGTCAAGCAGGGCCTGCCACAGGATGCAGTTTCCGTGCTAGCCCGAGAGGTGGTCAGGCGGCTCGCCTTTCGGATGCCGCGCAGCGAAGCGCCTGATACTCTGCCAAATCCAAGCGAGATCGAATTGCTCTGCGCGGCCTTGCTGTCCGCCGATGAAAAGGCTGCCGACAAGTTCATTCAGGCCGCCCGGCGCGACGGGGTGAAAGCCTCTGCCATCAGCAGCGGTTATGTCGCCGGTGCGGCGCGCAAACTGGGCGAGATGTGGGACGCCGACCGGATTTCATTCGTCGACGTGACGTTGGCCTGCGGCAAACTTTACAGTATCATCCGGGGCCTGCGCCATGTGCTGGCACCGACCTTTACCGCAGGGCGCGAAGTCCGGCCCGCGCTGTTCGCGCTGGTCCCGGGAGAGACGCACACATTAGGGATCGAGATCGCGACGGATCATTTCCGCCGCGACGGCTGGGAGGTGGATATGCTGGTCGGGCTGGATCATGACATGCTGATCAGCAAGGCCGATCAACGGCATTATCAGGCGATCGTGCTGGTCGCCAATTCCGACAGGATGATGCAGCCGTTAACCCGACTCAGCCTTGCCTTACGCATCACACAGCCGTTGGCGCATATCATCGTGGCGGGCAGTATTCTGGACCATCACCCCGATATCCTGCATCTGGTCGGGGCAGAGGCAGCGATGCCGGATATTGAAACCGCTGCGGCGACATTACGCGAACTTCTGGGGCCTGCGGCGATATAGCTTGAGGTCACGTTGTCCCGTGGAAGACGTGACGCCTCCGGCGGGCGTATCCTGAAGAAAACCAAAATATCTTCCCACGGAGAAGGTTTCAGGGTTTTTCCAGAAACGCCCTAGCTTGCGGCAAGCGCGGTGATGATCGGGCTGAAATCCGCCGCTGTCAGGCTGGCACCGCCGACCAATGCGCCGGTGACATGCGGCACGGCGAAAATATCCGCCGCATTGCTGGCCTTGACTGATCCGCCATAAAGAATACCGAAATCGGCGCCATCGCTGAACCGTTCCTTCAGTCTGGCATGGATATGGGCGTGAACTTCGGCGATCTGTTCGGTGCTTGGCACCTTGCCGGTGCCGATGGCCCAGACAGGTTCATAGGCGATGATCGTGTTGTCTGCAGTGGCGCAATCGGGGATCGACCCTGCCAGCTGACCGTCGATGATATCCAGCGTGGTGCCGGCCGCGCGGATCGCAAGCGTTTCGCCGATACAGATGATCGTCGTCAGACCGGCATCATGGGCGGCGCGCGACTTGGCCGCGATATCCGCGTCAGTCTCGGCATGGTCGCTGCGCCGTTCGGAATGGCCGGTCAGCACATAGGACGCGCCCGCATCCACGAGCATCGGGGCTGAGATATCACCGGTATGCGCGCCATTGGTCGCGTCATGGCAATCCTGTCCGCCGATGGCGATGGGCAGATCCCGCGCCGCCGCGATCAGCGTCGCAGGCAGGCAGATCAACACATCGACGCCCGGATCGGTGGACAGGTTTTCAAGCTCTGCCAGATCGGCGCGCAGCCCGTTCATCTTCCAGTTTCCGGCGGCGATTTTGCGGCGCATACGATCTTCCTGTCTTGTCGTTGAAATCAGCGCTGCGCGATATCGTCAGCAAATTTGATCGATTCCCCGCAACCGCAGGCATCGACCACATTGGGATTGCGGAATTTGAATCCCGATTCCAGCAATGATGTTTCATAGTCGATTTCGGTGCCGAACAGGAACATCTGCGCCATGGGCGCGATCATCACCCTTGCACCGTTCTGTTCGACGACTTCGTCCAGCGGATCGACCTCTGTCACATATTCCATGGTATATTCCATACCTGCGCAGCCGCCCTTCTTGATGCCGATCCGCAGGCCGTGGTGGCCGTCCTTGGTCATCAGCCGGGCGATCTGGGTCGCGGCCTTATCGGTGATGCTGACAGCTTGCTTGCCGGGAATGCCGAACATGGGGATACCTCTTTGGTCTGTATCCCTAACCTAGGGGCTTTGCGGCAGGATTCCAAGCGCCGGCAGCGTGCCAAGCAGCGCGATAGTCGCGTAGGAGAACAACAAGGCCCAGCCGAAAGAGGCCAAAGTCCCGATGATCACATATTCGCCAGCGCTTTGGTCCTTTGCCGTGGTGTCAAAGCGGAGAATGGATTTCGCTGCGATCAGAAAGCCGACGCCGCTTGGCTGGCCGACCAGCAGCAGCAGAAAGATCAGCCCGCGTTCCAGAATGCCGATCAAGGCACCGCCGTTTTGCAGGCCTTTCGGCAGATCGCTGTCAGCCCAGGGCTTCATCAACAAACCGATAGCAAAGCCACCGGCGCGGGTGGTCAGGATCAGGCCAGACGCGATAACCATCAGTGCGGGCAGCCAAGGAAGATCGGACCAGATTCCCGTGGCCCAAAGCCCCGGCACAGCGGTTGCCGCGATGATCAGCGTGATGACATGGGCGCCCTGGTCGATCAGGAACGGGGCCAGCCCGTCGCCATGCCGCAGATAGGTCTTGGTCGCGTCGATCACGATATGCGCAAGCGCCAGTACCAGCAGCGGCCAAGCGGTCACATTTCCCGTCGCCAGTTGCAGCGTGATCAGCACGATCAATCCATGCAGCAGCAGAACCTGCGGTTTGCGTTTGTTTTCGACCATCCATTTGGTCTGGATCACGAAATCGGCCAGCATATGGGCGAACAGCAAGGCGGCGAAGGTTTCCATCATGGCGTGGTATCCGGGGTCAGGTTGCGCATCGCGGCGCGGGCTTTGTTAAAGGTGCCGAAACCGGCACTCGCCAGACGGTTTTGCACCGCTTGCCGCGTAATGCCAAGACGTGCGGCGATATCGTCATGGGTTTTGGCCGGGTCCAGCAGCGCCATGGCCACGGCCTGCGCCTGTGCGGCGGTCCAGCGCGAGGCGATCTGCACGGCCAGATCGACAAGGGCGCTATGCGCGTCGCTGACACCTGCCAGCGCGATCTGATCTGCGCGCGGCATCTGATCAAGCTGATCCCCGGCGATAAAGAACGCATCCCCGCTGGCATCGGCCAGATCTCGGGTACCCAGCGTATCCACCGGCGCAATCGCCGCAGATATCCGCGTGTCGAGCCCGGTGCGCCCGGCGCGCAGGCTAGCGATAACAAACAGGATGGCGTCGAAACATTGGGTCGGGTCGGTCAGCACCACCTGCCAGCCATCGCCGCGATTGCGGGTAAAGCGCAGGTCAAGCCCGCGTTGCCCGCCGAAATCGGCCGCCGCTTGCTGCAACAGGGCAAAGGTCTGTTCCAGCGCCTGTGGCGGTGCTTTGCGGGATTTGATGATATCCCCGGTCAGGGCGGCGATGAGATTGGGCATAAGCAAAGAATAGGCTTTGCCTTGGACTAAAGCAATTATATTTCTTTGCTATGCACCACAGCAAAGGAATTTATTTGCTATTTACATGAAGCCCAGTTCCAGCCGTGCCTCGTCGGACATCATTTCCATGCCCCATTGCGGTTCGAACGTCATTTCGACATCGACCTGCTTGACGCCGGGCAGGGGCTCGATCGCATCGGCGACCCAGCCGGGCATTTCCCCCGCGACAGGACAGCCGGGCGCTGTCAGGGTCATGATCACGCTGACGGCGTTGTCTTCCTTGATGTCAATCGTGTAGATCAGCCCAAGATCAAAGATATTCACAGGGATTTCAGGGTCATAGACCGAACGGCAGGCCTGCACGATATCCTCGTATAGCGGATGATCCGTGGTCGATGGCACGATCAGCGGTGTACCTTCAAGCTGGGCATTGGCGTTGGTCATCGAATTCCCCTCGTATTCCTGAGCAAACATATAGGGTTTGCAGCCACGCGCGTAAAGGGGCGGGCTTTCCAAAGCCGCGCCCTTGCGGCATAGGACTTGCCAGTAAAAGGACCATGCGATGACAGACCGCTTTTCATTTCAACTGGCCGCCACAGACGGCAAGGCCCGCACAGGTGCGATCAGCACGCCGCGTGGCGTGATCCGCACACCGGCCTTCATGCCCGTCGGCACGGCCGCTACCGTCAAGGCGATGTTGCCCGAAAGCGTGGCGGCGACGGGTGCGGATATCCTGCTGGGCAATACCTATCATCTGATGCTGCGGCCCACGGCGGAACGGATCGCGCGTCTTGGTGGGCTGCATAAATTCATGAACTGGGACAAGCCGATCCTGACCGACAGCGGCGGATTTCAGGTCATGTCCCTGGCAGGGCTGCGCAAACTGACCGAACAAGGCGTGACCTTCAAAAGCCATATCGACGGGTCCAGCCACCACCTGACGCCGGAACGGTCGATGGAAATTCAGGCGCTGCTGGGGTCAGACATCGTGATGTGTTTCGATGAATGCCCGGCCTTGCCCGCCGACCGGGACCGGATCAAATCAAGCATGGATTTGTCGATGCGATGGGCGAGGCGGTCGCGCGATGCCTTTGGTGACCGTCCTGGCCATGCATTGTTCGGTATCCAGCAAGGGGGCCTTGAACAGGACCTGCGCGACGAATCCGCCCAAGCCCTGCGCGCCATCGAATTTGACGGCTATGCTGTCGGCGGCCTCGCCGTAGGTGAGGGGCAGGAGGCGATGTTCAATGTGCTGGATTTCGCCCCCGATCAATTACCAACCGACAAACCCCGCTATCTGATGGGCGTGGGCAAGCCGGACGATATCGTCGGTGCTGTCAAACGAGGCATTGATATGATGGATTGCGTGCTGCCTTCCCGCTCTGGCCGGACAGGGCAGGTGTTTACCCGGCACGGTGTTGTGAATATCAAGAACGCCCGCCATGCCGATGACCCGCGGCCCTTGGACGAAAACTGCACTTGCCCGGCTTGCGCCAATTATTCGCGCGCCTATCTGCATCACGTGTTCCGGTCGCAGGAAATGATATCGGGCATGCTGCTGACCTGGCACAACCTGCATTACTTTCAGGAAATCATGGCCGGGATGCGCGACGCCATCGCCGCCGGCACCTTTGCCGCCTGGGAGGCGGATTTTCACGCCACCCGCGCCCAAGGGGATATTGATCCGCTCTGAACGCGGCGCAGGTTGACACCCCACTATGTCAGCCCCATTTGTTACATCTAAGAGGGGACGCGCCACGCTGCCGATATCTCGGGGCAGGGGCGTTCTGCCAGTAAAGGAAAAAATCCATGCAAGACCAATTGAGTGCATCCTACCCCGTCCTGCCGCTGCGCGATATCGTGGTTTTCCCCCACATGATCGTGCCGCTTTTTGTGGGCCGCGACAAATCTGTCCGCGCGCTGGAAGAGGTGATGCAGGACGACAAGCAGATCCTGCTGTCGAGCCAGATCGACCCCGGTCAGGATGACCCCGATCAGGACGGTATCTATAAGTCCGGTGTGCTGGCCAATGTGTTGCAATTGCTGAAACTGCCCGACGGCACCGTCAAGGTGCTGGTCGAAGGGCGCAGCCGTGTGCAGATCACCGGCTTTCTGCCGAACGAGTCGTTTTTTGAAGCCACCGCCGAATACCTGACCGAAGAACCCGGTGACGCGACCGAGGTCGAAGCCCTGGTGCGCAATGTTGCGTCCGAATTCGAACGCTACGCCAAGGTCAAGAAGAACATCCCCGAAGAAGCCATGGCCGCTGTCAGCGACGCGACCGAGCCTGCGAAACTGGCCGATCTGGTGGCTGGACATCTTGGCATCGAAGTGGGCCAGAAACAGGGCTTGCTGGAAACGCTGTCCGTCGCGGAACGGCTGGAAAAGGTTTACGGCCTGATGCAGGGCGAAATGTCCGTGCTGCAGGTTGAACGCAAGATCAAGACCCGCGTCAAATCGCAGATGGAACGCACTCAGCGCGAATATTATCTGAACGAACAGATGAAGGCGATCCAGAAGGAATTGGGCGACGGCGAAGACGGCCAGAACGAGGTCGCCGAACTCGAAGCGCGCATCGCGGAAACCAAGCTGAGCAAAGAGGCCCGCGAAAAGGTCGACGCAGAGCTGAAGAAACTCAAATCCATGTCCCCCATGTCCGCCGAGGCGACCGTGGTGCGCAACTACATGGATTGGATTCTGGGCCTGCCATGGAACGTGAAATCGCGCACCAAGAAAGACCTGCACAAGGCGCAGGCCGTGCTGGACGCCGATCACTATGGTCTGGAACGGGTCAAGGAACGCATCGTCGAATATCTCGCCGTGCAGCAACGATCTGCCAAGCTGAAAGGCCCGATCATGTGTCTGGTCGGCCCTCCCGGCGTGGGGAAAACCAGCCTTGGCAAATCGGTGGCCAAAGCCACGGGGCGCGAATTCATCCGTATCAGCCTTGGCGGCGTGCGCGATGAGAGCGAAATCCGTGGCCACCGCCGGACCTATATCGGCTCTATGCCTGGGAAGATCATTCAAGCGCTGAAAAAGGCGAAAACCACCAACCCGCTGATCCTGCTCGATGAAATCGACAAGATGGGACAGGATTTCCGTGGCGATCCCGCATCTGCCATGCTGGAGGTGCTTGATCCCGAACAGAACGCGACATTCGTGGACCACTATCTCGAAGTGGAGTACGACCTGTCGAACGTGATGTTCCTGACGACGGCCAACAGCTATAACATGCCCGGGCCTCTGTTGGACCGGATGGAGATCATCACCCTGTCGGGCTACACCGAGGATGAAAAGGTCGAGATCGCCAAACAGCATCTGCTGCCCAAGGTCATGAAAAACCACGGGCTGCGTGCCAAGGAATTCAGCGTGGCCGATGATGCGCTGTTGGCGATGGTGCGGGTCTATACCCGTGAAGCGGGCGTGCGGAATCTGGAACGTGAACTGGCCAAGGTTGCACGGAAAGCCGTCACCAAGATCGTCAAGAAAGAGGCTGAGGTCATCACCGTGAATGCGGCGAACCTCAACGATTTCCTTGGCGTGGAAAAACACCGTTTCGGTCTGGCCGAGGAAAAGGACCAGATCGGTGTTGTCACGGGGCTGGCATGGACATCGGTGGGCGGCGAATTGCTGAACATCGAAGCATTGCGCCTGCCCGGCAAGGGCCGGATGAAAACCACCGGCAAGCTGGGCGATGTGATGAAGGAATCGATTGATGCGGCCTCCAGCTATGTGCGGTCGATTGCGCCGGAAATCGGGGTGAAACCCCCGAAATTCGACACCATCGATATCCACGTCCACGTGCCGGATGGGGCAACACCCAAGGACGGGCCATCGGCAGGCCTTGCCATGGTCACTTCGATCGTATCGGTGCTGACCCAGATCCCGGTGCGCAAGGATATCGCCATGACTGGCGAGGTGTCGTTGCGCGGCAATGCGATGCCCATCGGCGGGCTGAAGGAAAAACTGCTTGCCGCGTTGCGTGGCGGTATCAAGACCGTGCTGATCCCGCAGGAAAACGCACGCGATCTGCCTGATATCCCCGACAATGTGAAGGCAGGGCTGACGATCATCCCCGTCAGCCATGTATCAGAGGTGTTGGAACACGCCCTTGTGCGTAAACCTGAACCCATCGAATGGGACGAGGCCGCAGAAGAAGCCGCCGCCGCCGCCCTGAAATCTGGCAGCACCCAGGAAGCGGCGCGCGCACATTAAGCGTGTGCCATCGATACCAAGGCGCGTCCCTCGGGGCGCGCCTTTTGCTTTCCCTGCGCGGGAAAGCTGTTAGGATCATGGCAGCTTAATTCAGGAATGTGCTATGGTTAACGATACGGAAGAAACCGCCGCCGAGGTGGTCCAACTCATAAAGGCGGACCTGTTCGATCAGGTGGTCGCGCGCAGCAACCTCAAAAAGCGCGATGTCAAACCCGCGGTAGAGGCCGCATTGGCCGTTATCGGTGAAGCGCTGGCGCGTGGTGAAGACCTGGTGCTGCCACCGCTTGGCAAGATACGGGTGATCAAAACCAAGGATCTGGGCGAGGGCGCACAGGCGCTGACGCTGAAACTGCGCACGATGAAGGATGCGGCGAAAGATGCGGGGCAAAGTGACCAAACCGCTCTTGCAAGTCCTGACGCAGACGATTAAATCCCAGCCCAGCGGGTGATTAGCTCAGTGGTAGAGCGCTTCGTTCACATCGAAGATGTCAGGAGTTCAAATCTCTTATCACCCACCATTTAATTACTTCAAATCAACAGCCTACAGTTCTTGAGTTGGATTGTAGTTTCGCAGTTATCCAATGTTACACTTCGATATTAAATCAACCCAACCCCTCATCAAACGTGGCGACCAAACGCAATAGCTTTGCCGCGATGCGTTCAATGACGCTTTTGCGCCCAAGGATTGGATGCTGCTGGAAAGCCACTCTATTTTCGGATTCCTTTTACTCGGATCGGGCAACTCCAAGAGGGCTTCGGTGTCGTGAATCCAAGACTGCAAGAGCAGTAGGTTGTCGGCAAGAAACTGATCTCTCAGCGCGCACTCCCACACCACCCCCACGCGGAGTGCTAGCCAGAAGGTTCGACGTCGACCTCCTATCGCGTTCGACATTCTGAGCAAATTTCTCCTTTCAGAAGGCCATCTCCGCCTTCGGTGTCGTGGCGAAGCGACACCCCCGCGCGTGGAGATATTTGCGAACAAGCATTTCTGGTTTCGTGTCCCTCCGCCTGTTCGCCGCCATCATTTTCCACCGCCTGTTCATCAGGTCGCCCTCACCGTAGGATTACGTCAAAACCAACCTCACCCGCCTTCGGGCGCGCCCGCCGGTGGCGAAGCGGCTCTACGGCACCGTTTGGTAAGCCAGGCACCAGACATTCATCGCCGGGCTGACGTAAATGCACTCCTTGGGTCATCACGGGCGCAATGAACGCGGCGGCGTTTGACACCTACATCGCAACAGTACTGCGCCGGTGCTAGAACCGGCACTGTCGTCATCCTTGACAATCTTCCACACCCACAAGCCCCGCGCTGCACAGGCCCTGAAAGGGCGATTGCTGCTTTTTGTTCCTGCTAGCCTACTTCCCCGACCTTAACCCTATCGAGATAGCCTTCTCAAAACTCAACGCCCATTTGCGACGGATCGGGGCCAGAAGCCCTGTTTGAAGCGCTTGGTGACATCTGCAACATCTTTGACCTCGCAAATCGGTCAGTTTCCCGAGTATCGCAGGGCGTCGACGATTACCTTGAAAGCTGGGAGGTTTTGCCTCCGACTGGGATAATAGATGTAGTAGCCTGAGAAGAAGGGCGACCAGTCGTCGAGAACTTGCACGAGGTCCCCCGTTGCGATGTGCTGCTCAACCGTATTTTCGGGAATGTAGGCGATGCCATAATTGTTCAGAGCGGCATCGATCATCGCATGCGACGAGTTTAAGGCAAGCTGGCCTTCGACCCGGACGCGAAGCTCCTGCCCATCTTTTTCGAACTCCCAAGCATAGAGCCCGCCTGCGCTGAGATGCCGGTGGTTGATGCAATTGTGGCCGATCAGTTCCTCTGGGTGAACGGGCGCAGGATGCATCTTCAGGTATCCGGAAGACGCGACTGCGACCAATCGCCAATCAGGATTTATCCTGACGGCAATCATGTCCTTTTCGACGCTTTCGCCAAGGCGGATGCCAGCATCGAAACCGTCCTCGATGATATTGCGAAAGCCGTTGTCGACGTTCAGTTCGAGCTTGATGTCGGGATAATCGATCAGCACAGGGCGCAACTTTGGCCAAACCACACTGTCGAACGCGTGATCGGACAATGTGATGCGGATCGTTCCCGCAGGCTTGTCCCGAAACTCCATGAGCGAGGCAATCTCTGTTTCGATCTCTTGCACGCGCGGTGCGAGTGATTGACGCAGGCGCTCTCCGGCCTCGGTCGGCGCGACGTTCCGTGTCGTCCGGGTCAGGAGCCGGATGCCCATCTGCGTTTCGAGGCGCTTGATGGTATGGCTGAGCGTGGACTGGGCAATGCCGAGCTTGGCCGCAGCGCGCGTGAAGCTACGCTCCTCGGCAACAGCGAGGAACCACAGCAGATGGTTGAACTGTCCTCTCGCCATGTGCGGGACTCCCTGATCAAGACCATATTCATGCGTCTGATCGATTAATGCAATCGTATTTGCGCGTCTAATCTATCTGTGCGGTTGCTGCTATCTCTGCCTCATCAAAAGCTGGCGCGTTAGCCGGAAGCGAGGCGCAGAATGTCCACAACAGTTTCAACCGCTACGACCGACACGCGCTCCGCCTGGGGTGCGGTCATGTCGATGGCGCTCTGCGTTGCAGTCCTCATCGCATCCGAATTCATGCCGGTGAGTCTGCTGACCCCGATTGCAGCCGAGCTTGGTGTCAGCGAGGGTCAAGCTGGGCAGATGATCTCGATCTCCGGGCTGTTCGCCGTCATCACCAGCCTCACGATTGCCGGATTGACCCGGCGTCTGGACCGCAAACTGGTGTTGTCCTCTTTCTCGGTGCTCCTGATCGTCTCCGCCCTGATTGTAGCATTTGCGCCGACCTATAACGTTCTGATGATCGGTCGTGCGCTGCTGGGCATCGCCATCGGCGGGTTCTGGTCGATGTCGACCGCTATCGTCATGCGCCTTTTGCCAGCGGAGCAGGTGCCGCAAGGGCTTGCCGCGCTGAATGCGGGCAATGCGATTGCGGCGACAATCTCGGCACCCCTTGGCGCTTGGCTCGGCGATATCATCGGCTGGCGCGGTGCCTTCGCGCTTATCGTTCCGGTCGCGGTGCTGGCGCTTGCCTGGCAACGGGTTCACATGCCGTCTCTCCCGCCGCGCGGTATCCGCCGCACCAGTCCGCTTGGTTTGCTTTTCCAGCCTCAGGTGGCACTCGGCATGGCGTCGATCTTTCTGCTGTTCATGGGCCAGTTCGCGCTCTTTACCTATCTACGGCCATACCTGGAGGGCGTGGCAGGCTTTTCCGTCCCCATGCTCACCGGCGGCTTTCTGGTTCTCGGGCTTGCCGGTCTTGCCGGAACCTGGGTAATCAGCCGCCTGCTGCGAACCCACCTCTATGGCCTGTTGATCGCGATCCCGGCGGTCATGGCGGGGCTTGCGCTCCTGATGATTGTCTCAGCGCAACTACCGGCAGGTGTCGGCGCGCTGATCCTCCTTTGGGGGTTCTTCGCGACGGCAGCCCCTGTCGGTTGGGGCACCTGGCTGGCCCGGACGCTCGGTCCCGAAGCCGAGGCGGGCGGCGGTCTTCAGGTCGCGGTGATCCAGCTGGCCATTATGGCTGGCGCAGCCATCGGCGGTCTGCTTTTCGATGCGCTTGGCTGGCAATTCACCTTTGGCCTGTCCGTCATGCTGCTGGGTGGCTCATCGGTATGCGCCCTACTGGCCTGGTTCCACCAGAGGAGCCTGCAATGACTGGCGTCAGTCTACGCGCATATCTGCTGCGCGGCCAACCACAACCACCTGTCGACACCCACTTGAAGGAGCAAATGACATGACTGAAGAAAAGACTCACACATCGATCGACCAGCCCGATGCGGGCCGCCGGACGCTGCTGATGATGACCGGGGCGAGCATTGCCGCCACAGGACTGGTCTCAATGAGCAGCGCGCCCGCTAAGGCGCAAGCCAGCGGTGAATGGGACAAGACATTTCCCCTTAGCGAAAATGTGACCCATAAAAAGGTCACATTCACCAACCGCTACGGCATCACGCTGAGCGGCGATCTCTATATTCCGGCTGATCGCGATGACGCCAGCTTGCCAGCGCTTGCCGTCGCCGGGCCGTTCGGCGCCGTCAAAGAGCAGTCGGCAGGTCTTTATGCCCAGACAATGGCGGAGCGTGGCTATGTCACGCTTGCCTTCGACCCCTCCTTTGTCGGTGAAAGTGGTGGCGACGCGCGCGACGTGGCGTCGCCCGACATCAACACCGAGGATTTCATGGCTGCCGTTGACTTCCTTGGCGTCCATGACGCAGTGGACCGCGAGCGGGTCGGCGTCATCGGCATATGTGGCTTTGGCGGCATGGCGCTGAACGCCGTGGCCGCAGACAAACGCGTCAGGGCAGTCGCCGTTACCAGCATGTACGATATGTCGCGCGTCATGGCGGAGGGCTATTATGGCAGCATGACTGACGAAGAGCGCGCCGAAGGCCTTGCCCAGATGAGCCGTCAGCGCTGGACGGATGCCGAGGCTGGCGACCCCGCTATGGCAGGCGGGCTGCCCGACAGCCTTGATGGCATCGATAATCCCATTATCAGCATGTATCACGCCTATTACAAGACAGATCGTGGCTATCACCCGCGCTCGGTCAATTCAAACAGCGGCTGGACAGTGACCAATCCGCTGTCGTTCATGAACATGCCGCTGCTGACCAACATTGCGGAAATCTCGCCGCGGCCCATGCTGGTGATCGCGGGGTCCGAGGCGCATTCGCTTTACTTCAGCGAGGATGCCTATGCCGCCGCCGCCGAGCCGAAAGAGCTGATGATCATCGACGGCGCGGACCATGTCGATCTGTATGATCGGATGGATGTGATCCCCTTCGACCGGCTGGACGAATTCTTTGGCGAACATCTCGCCGCTTAAGCGGTGCTATGGTGGCCTGTGCGCAAGTGCAGGCCACTGACCACCAGAAGACAGTGAACGGAGGAACGTCACATGTGGAAATCAATATTGGGCGCTGCCAGTCTCGCCCTTGGCATATCTGGAGCTGCTGCGATGGCACAAGAAAAGATTCTCATTTCGTCCGAGTGGGGCGAGGTGACCGCCACGCTTGCCGATAACGATGCTGCCGATGCGCTGCTGGAGATGCTGCCGCTGACCATCGACATGCGCGACCATCTGCGTCAGGAGAAGACAGGGTTCCTGCCTTCGTCATTGCCGGAACTACCCCGGCAGCGCGGTTTCGAGACGGGCACGCTCGGCCTCTGGAGCTCCAATCATTTCGTGATCTACTACAGTTCAGGCAGCGTCCCAAATCCGGGGATTATCATCCTCGGCGAGGTGACCGGCGATGTTTCGATTTTTGATCGGCCTGGCACCATCACCGTCGAACTTACGCGTCTCGATTAGCATGACGGCGGGCGGCATCATTCCGTTGCTGTTCTCAGCGGCTTACCGCAGACATATTGCAAGCGCAGGTCTCGACAGCAATCAGCAGTCCAAAGATTTACAAAGGAAATGAGAAATGAATGACAACATCACCGGAAAAGTCATCGTCATCACAGGCGCGTCCAGCGGCATGGGCGAAGCCGCAGCGCGGCATCTTGCAGCGAAGGGCGCAAGCGTCGTGCTTGGTGCGCGGCGCGCAGAGCGGCTGAATGCGCTTGTCTCTGAAATCACCAGCGCCGGCGGTAAGGCAACAGCCGTCGCCACCGACGTTACCAAACGGGCGGACGTGCAGAAACTGGTGGACACGGCGGTCGAGACCTATGGTCGGATCGATGTGCTCATCAACAATGCCGGCGTGATGCCGCTGTCACCGCTTGAACGCCTGAAGGTCGACGAATGGGACCAGATGATCGACGTCAATCTGAAAGGCGTTCTCTACGGCATCGCAGCTGCGCTGCCTCACATGAAGGAACAAATGGCGGGTCACATCATCAACCTGTCGTCGGTCGCGGGTCACAAGCTCTTTGGCGGGTCCGCAGTCTATTCCGCGACGAAGTTCGGCGTGCGGGCCATCAGCGAGGGGCTTCGGCAGGAGGTAAAACCCTATAACATCCGCACGACGATCATCTCGCCCGGTGCGGTGAAGACAGAACTGCTTGACCATATCACCGAGCAGGATGTGCAAAAGGCCAACCAGGACTATGTCGGCGAAATCGGTGTTCCAGCCGAGACATTCGCACGCCTGGTCGATTTCGCCATCAGCCAGCCCGAGGACGTGGACATCAACGAGATCCTTTTCCGGCCAACGGCTCAGGAACTCTGAGCAACGTTTTGGAAGCGCCGCCCTCCGTCGGCAGCTTGTGTGTGGCCGCATTCGCAGGTGCGATGGCCGTAGTGCGGTTCTTTGGTGATGGCTTGACGCGGCGAATGGGCGACAGCACGGTGATGCTCGCGGGAGCGGGGTAGGGCGCATTTGGATACCTGATCGCAGGTTTCGCGACGGGTCACCAGGTTGCGCTGATGGGCGATTTCCTTGTCGGCCTTGGACTTGCACCGATCATGCCGACCGCCCTGCGTGTTGCGAGTCGGCGCAGGACCATGTCCTGCTCGCGGATATGGGAAAGCCATTGCGAATTCAGAGAACAGCAGATTCGGCAGCGGTTCACTCCGCTGAGTGTTGAACACCAAGTGGGAGGCATCGAAAGCAAAGCCCACCTTGGACAAGCTGTGGAGCAACCTGCAGAACGGTGCACTATTTACGCTTATAATGTATCCAAGAATGAACTTGGCTGCCCAAATTGTATACAAATATCTATAAAAGCCACCAGACCATTTGGCTCTCTCAAGGACATTAATCATTAAAAGCCTTACCTGTCAGACACGGCGCTACATCGCAGCAGACCGTCTTAACCTTCGAAAGGAAGATACCGTGGACCGACGCAAGTTTCTTTCCGCCACCGCCCTCGCTGCAGGTGCTGGTATGGCCGCCCCGACGATTGCCCGCGCGCAGGATAGTTTCAACTGGCGCATGACCAATAGCTATGGCCCCACCGCGCCGTTCTATGCAGTGGGTCCCGGCAGCCCGACCGATATGATCGAAAAGATCCGCATCATGTCGGGTGGTAGGTTGAATATCGAGCATTACGCCGCTGGCGAATTGATCCCCGCGTTTGAAGGGTTCGACGCCGTCCAGCAGGGCGTGGTCGAGATGAATGCATCGAACAGCTATTTCTGGTCCGGCAACGTCTTTGCCGCGCAATATTTCACGACCGTGCCGTTCGGCATGTCCTATATGGGTCATATGGCGTGGCTGTTTCATGGCGGTGGCTTGGAATTGTGGCAGGAAGTCTATGAACCCTTCGGCCTTGTCGCTTTCCCGATGAACTCGACTGGCGTGCAGATGACGGGATGGTTCCGCGAACCTGTTGAAACGCTCAGCCAGTTGAACGGGCTGCGGATGCGTATTCCGGGCCTTGCTGGCCGCGTTTATGCATCGCTTGGTGTTGATACCCGCCTGCTTCCGGGGGGCGAGATTTTCCCGGCGCTTGAACGCGGCGTGATTGACGCAGCGGAATTCGTCGGCCCCTATCAGGACCGCGCACTGGGTCTGCATCAGGCGGCTAAATTCTATCACACCTCTGGTTGGCACGAACCTGCGACAACGGGTGAATTGCTGATTTCCAAAACCGCGTGGGACAGCCTGCCCGAAGATTTGCAAATGATGGTGCGCCTCGCGAGCCAAGCCGCCTGTCTGGACAGCCTGCTGTGGTCGGAATCGGTAAATGGTGCCGCCTTGACCGATCTGGTCACCAATCACGGCGTCACGGCTGCCCCGCTCCCTGCTGAGGTGATCGCCGCCCTGCGCGAAGCCACGCTGGACACGTTGGAAACCGAAGCGGCCGCTTCCGAGATCACCAAAAAGGTCCATGACAGCTATTTCGCCTTCAAAGCCGATCACGACGGCTGGGCGCAGATCAGCGAAGTGTCCTGGTTCAAAGACATTCTGGAGTTTTGACCCCGATGCAACCGGCACTCTTGCGCATTGTTCTGGGGCTTGAGGCCACAGTCAGGCTGTTTGGTATCATCGCGGCCTGGCTTTGTCTGGTGCTGGTGCTTTTGGTCGCGGGCGATGTTTTCGCGCGCTACCTGTTCAACACCGGTGCTGTCTGGGCGCAAGAGCTGCAATGGCACCTGATTTCACCCATCGCGTTGTTCGGCATGTCCTATGCGCTGTTTGCGGGTGAACAGGTGCGGGTGGATGTGCTTTACGAACGCTTCCCGCCCCGCGTCCAGCAAGTGATCGAGGTTATTGGCGGGGTGTTGATCATCGTTCTTGGCATGTTGCTGGTCAAACTCTCTTGGGGTTGGGTCGGCATGTCTTATGCGCGCGGCGAAGGATCGCCCAATCCGGGCGGACTGCCATTTCGCTACGTGCTCAAGGCGATGATCCCGCTCGGGTTTGCCTTACTGGCGCTGCAAGGCGTGGCGCATGTGCTGCGCCATGCCTTTGCCTTGCCACCTCGCGACGCTGCTTAAACGCCCCCTTTCAAGGTAAATACCCATGTCACCTATGGAACTTCTGGCGATTTCGATGATCGCCGCCTTTTTCGTGCTGCTGATCATCGGCATCCCGGTCGGGATCGCGCTGGCCGGTTCGGCGTTTTTCTTTGGCTATCTTGGCTTTGGTTCATCGCTGTTCAGCCTGCTGCCGTCGCGAGTCTATGGTGTGGTGACGAACTACACGCTGATGGCGATACCGCTGTTCGTGTTCATGGGGGTGATGCTTGAGAAGTCCCGATTAGCTGAAGAATTGATTGATGTGGTCGGGCATCTGTTTGGCAATATCCAGGGCGGCATGGGCGTCGCGATCATCTTTGTCGGCGTGTTGCTGGGTGCCGCGACGGGGATCGTGGGGGCGACAATTGTCACGCTGGGGTTGCTGACCTTGCCGACCCTGCTGCGGCGCGGTTATCCCAAGACCGTGGCCACGGGGATGATCGCCGCCTCGGGCACGTTGGGGCAGATCATCCCGCCATCGCTGGTGCTGATCCTGCTGGCTGATATCTTGCAGGAATCCGTAGGCACGATGTTTGCTGCCGCGATGGTGCCGGGCCTGACGCTTGCCGGAGTGTATATCGTCGCGATCCTTGCCTATGCGTGGTGGGTGCCGGGGTCGATGCCGCCAATTCCGATCGAGGAACGCCGCGCGCTGTCGCGTCTGGCACTGCTGCGCAAGGTGGTGCTGGTCGTCGGCCCGCCTGTAGGCTTGGTCGTCGCAGTGCTGGGCAGCATCATCGGCGGTATCGCCGCCCCGACTGAAGCCGCATCAATGGGCGCTGTCGGTGCCTTGGCCTTTGTCGCTTTGTCCGGCAGGCTGACGGGCGCAATGCTGTTTGCGGTGGCGCGGTCCACCTTGCTAATATCCGCGATGGTATTTTTCATCCTGATCTGCGCGCAGGTCTTCGGCCTCGCCTTTCGCGGATTGGGCGGGGAACATCTGGTAGAACGCATGTTTGACTGGGTGCCGGGCGGTGTGACGGGGGCGCTGGTGTTCTTGATGCTGCTGATCTTCGTGCTGGGCTTTTTCCTTGAATGGATCGAGATCAGCTATATCGCGTTGCCCCTATTCCTGCCGTTTTTCATGCAGGCAGGGGTTGATCCCGTCTGGTTGGGCATTCTGATCTGTCTGAACCTGCAGACCAGTTTCCTGACGCCACCTTTCGGCTGGTCGCTCTTCTTTCTCAAAGGTGTGGCACCGCCCGGTGTGACCACGATGGATATCTACAAAGGCGCGATCCCTTTCATCGGCCTGCAATTCGTTGCATTGACGATGGTGTTCTTCATGCCCGGTCTCGCGACTTGGTTACCCAATGCGATAGGATGGTAATATGCGCAGCTCTGCTTATGGATTTAACGGCGGGTTTTCCGCACCGCACCGTGCCGCATCCTTGGCCGGACGCGATATTCTTGCCGCAGGTGGCAGTGCTGTCGAGGCGATGGTCGCCGCCGCCGCCACAATCGCGGTCGCCTATCCGCATATGAACGGCATTGGCGGGGACGGGTTCTGGATCATCCACCGCCCCGGCCAAGCGCCTGTCGCTGTGTCCGGCTGCGGGCGTGCCGCTGGGTTGGCGTCTGTCGATTGGTATGCGGGACAAGGTATCACCGATGCGTTGCCTGCACGCGGACCGCTGGCCGCCTTGACCGTGCCGGGCACGATTGCTGGCTGGACAGAGGCGTTGAAGCTTTGCCCCAAGGGAAACCGCTTGCCACTGGCCGATCTGCTGGCCCCTGCGATTGCGCTGGCGCGTGACGGCGTGGCCGTGACAGAGAACCAAGCAAGCACGACGCATGAAAAACTGGACGGTCTGCGCGATGTGCCGGGCTTTGCGGATACGTTCTTGCATGATGGTGCGGTGCCAAAGGCGGGCCACCGTCTGGTGCAGGCCGCCCTTGGCCAGACGTTGGCGCAACTGGCCGAGGCGGGATTGGATGATTATTACCGTGGTGATCTGGCGCAGACCCATGCGGCGTTTCTGGAAAGCGCGGGCAGCCCGCTGCGCGTTGATGACTTCACGCGCTTTGCAGCAGGGGTTGCCGCGCCGTTGACCACGCAGATTAGCGCAGGCCGGTTGTTCAACAGCAACCCTCCGACACAAGGCGTGTCGTCGCTGATGATCCTCGCGCTGTTTGACCGGCTGGGCGTGACAAAGGCTGACCGCTTTGACCATTTGCACGGTTTGATTGAAGCCACCAAACTCGCGTTTATACAACGCAACGCTGAACTGGGCGATCCCAATTACATGGCAGGCCCTGCACAGGACTGGCTGGACCCTGCGAAACTCGGTGTGCTGGCGGGGCAGATCGACACCGCAAAAGCACGGCCTTGGCCAGAAGTGGCCAAACCCGGTGACACGATCTGGATGGGTGCCGCAGATAAAGATGGCTGCGTCGTCAGTTTTATCCAATCGGTGTTCTGGGAATTTGGGTCTGGCCTTGTTTGCCCCGATACCGGCGTGTTCTTCCAGAACCGTGGTGCAGGTTTCAGCCTGACCGCAGGTCCGAACCAATTGCGCCCACATGCGCGGCCTTTCCACACGCTGAACCCCGCCTTGGCGCATTTGGACGACGGGCGCGTGCTGGCCTACGGCACGATGGGGGGCGAAGGTCAGCCACAGACGCAGGCGGCAATCTTTAGCCGCTACGCGATGTTCGGGCAGGATTTGCAGCAAGCGATCACAGCGCCGCGTTGGTTGCTGGGCAAGACATGGGGCGATGCGACGACCAGCCTGAAGCTGGAAGATCGTTTTGACCCCACCTTGGTCGCTGATCTGCGAGCAGCGGGCCATGAGGTCGAGATCATCCCCGCATACAGCGATCTCGCCGGTCATGCCGGCGGCGTCGCGGTTTGGCCCGATGGCCAGATTGAGGTTGCTGCCGATCCCCGTTCTGACGGTGCAGCGCTCGGGTTTTGAGGATGGATCTGAATTGGGCAGAGCTAATCCCACTGATCGCGGGGATCATGGCAACCGGTGCTTTAGCAGGTATCCTGTCGGGATTGCTGGGCGTAGGCGGCGGCATCGTTGTAGTGCCGGTGCTGTTCTGGGTCTTCGGGTTTATCGGCTTGCCCGCCGGACTGGGCATGCAGGTGGCGGTCGCCACATCACTGGTGACTGTGGCGGTGACGGCCTATTCGTCTGCACGTGCGTATCACAAGCGCGGTTCTGTCGATATCGGCATCCTCAAGCTTTGGGCACCTTTCATGGCCGCAGGTGCTTTGGCAGGCGGTGCGCTGGCGGGGATCGTGTCGGGGCGGGCATTGCTTGCCTTGTTCGGCACCATCGCGCTGTTGGTTGCGTGGAACATGGCGCGGCCCAGAACCCGCATCCTTGCAACCGCGCTGCCCGCAAAGACCGGCGTGCAACCGGCGATGGCCGGCAGCGTCGGCTTGATATCAGCAATGATGGGGATAGGGTCCGGCACCTTGGGCGTGCCGTTGCTGACCGCATTTTCGGTGCCGGTGCATCGGGCGGTTGGCACGGCTGCAGCCTTGGGCCTGGTGATTGGCGTGCCAGCATCACTGGCAATGATAGTTGCGGGTTGGGACGTTGACCGCAGACCGCCATTGTCGCTGGGCTATGTCAATCTTGTAGCAGTCGCCCTGATCCTGCCTTTGTCGGTTGCCTGTGCACCACTTGGCGCGCGGCTGGCCCATGCGTTGGAACCTGTCTGGATCAAGCGGGCATTTGCAGTCTTTCTGTTCGTTACATCGAACCGGATGTTGTTCTCCGCTTTTGCCTGACCACATCGTTCGGCCAGTGCAACAACGTCGCTTTCGCGGCACGAGGTCAGAAGCGGATGGCCTTGCATTTCCCGGCAATGACAGCTGCGCAGCGCGCTAACTTGATCTCGGCATTACGTCGCACAAATGGAAAGGTCGCAGGCAAAGACGGCGCGGCGCAGTTGCTGGGCATGCAGCCAACCACGCTGTATTCAAGAATTAGGAAAATGCAGATCAGCGCGCATCTCCGCTCGCATGAATGTAAACATTCACTGCCGGGCAGTGGATGGATGGCAAGGGTCGCTTTCTCGACAACATCTTCATCGAGCGGCTATCGCGAACGCTGAGATACGAATACGTCTATCTTCATGCCTAGGAGACTTGATCAGAAGCGAAGGCGTATTGTCGCACAGATGCTGGGGCCGACGGAATTCGCATCGCCGATCACCCATGACCCTAGACCGGGTCGGCGGCTCGGGTTATCGGGGCGGGATATGTCACATGACGCCGGAGCCCCGATGCCCTTTCCAGAGCTTTACATCCTGCGCCATGGCGAAACCGAATGGAACGCCGAGAACCGGATGCAAGGCGCGCTGAATTCGCCGCTGACAGCCAAGGGCGAAGCGGATGCCGCGCGGCAGGCCGCCATCCTCGCCAGCCGCGATCTGACCGGTTTCCGGTTCTGGACCAGCCCGCAGGGCCGCGCGATCCAGACCGCCGGCATCGCGCTGGCCCGGATCGCAGATGATATCCACACCGACGACCGTCTGCGTGAAATCAAGGTCGGCGACTGGTCGGGCCTGCTGCGCGATACGCTGCCCATGCCCGACGGCCCCGATCCCTATGCGCTGCAATATGACATGGCCCCCAATGGCGAAGGGCTGAACGCGGTGGAAATCCGCGCGCGCGCCTTTCTGGCGGAATTGACAGGACCCGCCGTGCTGGTCACCCATGGCATCACCAGCCGCGTGCTGCGCCGCATCGTCATCGGCGATGCCGCCTTGGCAGAGGTCACCGCACATGGCGGGCAGGGCTGCATCTATCACCTCAAGGACGGCCAGCAGACATTGCTGGAATAGCGCGCCCCTGTCATCCTGCCTGCGGACATATCAGGGCGGTGCGCTGGATATGCGGCCCCTTGCATCGCGCGACACGATCCTCTAAAGCGGCGCAAGCGGGTGATTAGCTCAGTTGGTAGAGCGCTTCCTTTACACGGAAGATGTCGGGAGTTCGAGCCTCTCATCACCCACCATCCTGCTCATCCATGCACAGACACTGTCCGCAATGTATGGTTTCATATATCTCTTTTGCAGCTAGTCTCGCGACATCACCGCAGGAGAGATGACATGAGCTGGAACCCCGCCCTTGATCCCGATTGCCCCACAGGCGACGCCGTTGACGCGATCGAAACCGTCATCGTCCCGCGCGCCCGCGATATCGGCGGGTTCGAGGTCCGCCGCGCTTTGCCAGCACCCCGCCGGCAGATGGTTGGGCCGTTCATATTTTTTGACCAGATGGGTCCGGCGGAATTCGTGACCGGGCAGGGGATTGACGTGCGTCCGCACCCGCATATCGGGCTGGCGACAGTGACCTATCTGCACAGCGGCACGATCCACCACCGCGACAGCCTGGGCACCGATCAATGGATCAACCCCGGTGCCGTGAACCTGATGCAGGCCGGGCACGGCATCACGCATTCCGAACGCACCGACGGGGCGGCCGACCACACCCTGTTCGGCATCCAAAGCTGGATCGCCCTGCCCAAAGGGGCCGAGGATGGTGCAGCCGCCTTTATCCATGCACCGGCCGCCGATCTGCCGGTGCTGCTGGGCGAGGGCAAGGAGGTGCGCCTGATTCTGGGCGATGCCTACGGCGAACGCGCGCCCGTCGCGACGCCGTCTGACATGTTCTACCTTGATGCGATCCTGCAACCGGGCGCCGCGATTCCATTGCCGGACAACCATGAGGATCGCGGTGCCTATGTGCTGGAAGGTGCCGTCAGGATTGCGGGGCAAACCTTCCCTGCGGGCAGGATGATGATCTTTCGCCCCGGCGACAGGGTCAGCATGAAAGCAGGCGATCAAGGGGCGCGGGTGATGCTGCTGGGCGGGGCCACGATGGAAGGGCCGCGCTATATTTGGTGGAATTTTGTGGCCTCTTCCCGCGAAAGGATCAACGAGGCAAAAGAAGCCTGGCGCGCGGGCGACTGGGAAAATGGGCGCTTTCAACTGCCGCCCGGCGATGATGCGGAATTTATTCCGCTGCCGGACAGGTAGCCGCTTGACGCCACTCGCGCCCATGCATAGAAGCACCACACCAGCCGAAACGCTGGCAAAGCAGATGCGCGGTTGTAGCTCAGTTGGTTAGAGTACCGGCCTGTCACGCCGGGGGTCGCGGGTTCGAGCCCCGTCAACCGCGCCACTGCATTCCCACCAAAGACGACAAGAACATGCCGCGCCAAAAAGCGCGGCATTTCGTCTTTTTGCAATTGACGCCCCATGCTTGCGCGATTATCCCGCCCCTCACGCGCGGTTGTAGCTCAGTTGGTTAGAGTACCGGCCTGTCACGCCGGGGGTCGCGGGTTCGAGCCCCGTCAACCGCGCCATTTGATTCAGGAAGATTGTTTTTTGTGCGGTGCGTGCTCGCACGCACCCTACGCGTTGGTTCCGGCATCATCCGGACGGTACGGATGTAAGGTGCGTGCCCGCACGCACCCCCTTCGATTCAAATCGTCATCTCATGCAAGATTCGCGCCCATGACCTGATGCCTTTGTGAAACGACGCCAAGTCATATTTCTCATTTGGTGAATGGATTTGGTCGTCATCCTTGCCGAACCCGATCAGCATCGCATCCATCCCGAGGATATCCTTGAAATACGCCGCAATCGGGATCGACCCGCCGCAACCAACATAGGCCGCCGCATTGGGCCATTCATCCGACAGTGCCTTGCGCGCTTGGTCGAAGGCGGGGTGGGTCGTGCTCATCTGTCCGGCGGCACTGGCCCCATGCGGATGGAACGATACGCTGCAATCGGCGGGGATCATATCCTGCACCATCTTGCGGAACGCGTCGCGGATCGCCAGCGGGTCCTGCGTGCCGACAAGGCGGAACGAAATCTTGGCATGTGCTTCTGATGGCAGCACAGTCTTGAACCCATCGCCGGTATAGCCGGACCATATGCCATTGACCTCGCAGGTCGGGCGCGACCAGATCATTTCCAGTGGGCGACGACCCTTTTCGCCGGCAGGGACAGACAGGCCGACCTCGCCCAGAAATGCCTTTTCGTCGAATTTCAGATCGTCCCAGGCGGCGGCAAGCTCATTCGACAATTCTGGCACGCCGTCATAGAAACCGGGCACCGTGATCCGCCCGTCATCATCATGCAGCGCGGCAATCACGCGGGCCAGAACGCGGGCCGGGTTCATCGCCAATCCGCCATACATCCCCGAATGCAGATCTTTCTTCGGGCCGGTGATGGTGATTTCCTCGCCCAGAAGGCCGCGCAACTGGGTGATGATCGCAGGCGTTGCGTCGCCATAAAGCCCTGTATCGCAGATCAGCGCGAGATCGGCGGTCAGTTCCTTGATATTGTCCTTCATGAAAGGGACCAGTGATGGGGACCCTGATTCCTCTTCTCCCTCGAAAAACAGCGTGATATTGGCGGGCAGGGTGCCGTGGACGGCTTTCCAGGCGCGGCATGCCTCGACAAAGGTCATCAGTTGGCCCTTGTCATCCGATGTGCCACGGCCGCGGATCACTTTTCCGTTGGCGGTTTCTTCGACCTGCGGATCGAATGGGTCGCGGTCCCACAGGTTCAGCGGATCAACCGGTTGCACGTCATAATGGCCGTAAAACAGCACATGCGGACCGTCGCCGCCGCTATGCGCCACCACCATCGGATGGCCGGGTGTTTCGCGTTTCGACGCGGTGAAGCCGATCGAGATCAGATCCGCCACCAGCCAGTCAGCCGCCGTGTCACAATCGGCTTTATAGGCCGGATCGGTGGAAATCGACGGAATCCGCAGCAATTCTTTCAATCTTTCGACGGATTGCGTCAGGTCATCATCGATACGGGCAAGGACGGGATCAAGGGTCATGGATGGGCCTTTCATTTGAATTTGCGCGCAGGGTTGACCTGTTCAGGCGCAAGGTCAATGCCCATGGCTGCAATCTATTGATCCAGATCATGGCCTGCCCGCGTGCCCGGGTTTAGACGGTCCGGGGCAGGGGCGACAGTTTGTAGCGTCTTGCCCGGACGCGATCTGCCCTATATGCAGTTTAGAACGATTCAAGGCGCGGCTGGATATGCGCTCTGACCGAAGAAAAGGACGAATTGGTGGATTATAACGCCCAATTGGATACCGCAATCAACCGCTTGCATGACGAAGGCCGCTATCGGACCTTTATCGAGATTGAACGCAAACGGGGCCATTTTCCGCATGCAACCTGGCTCAAGCCCGACGGAACAGAGACCCCGGTGACGGTCTGGTGCGGCAATGACTATCTGGGCATGGGGCAGCACCCGGTGGTTCTGGCCGCGATGCACGAGGCGATTGATGCGACAGGGGCGGGGTCCGGCGGCACGCGCAATATTTCCGGCACGACCGTATATCACAAGCGGCTGGAGGTTGAACTGGCCGATCTGCACGGCAAGCAATCCGCGCTTTTGTTCACCAGCGCCTATAATGCCAATGACGCCACGCTCAGCACCCTGCCGAAACTTTTTCCGGGTCTGATCATCTATTCGGATGCACTGAACCACGCGTCGATGATCGAAGGTGTGCGGCGCAACGGCGGGGCCAAGCGGATTTTCCGGCATAACGATGTGGCGCATCTGCGCGAATTGCTGGCGGCAGACGATCCTGCGGCGCCAAAGCTGATCGCCTTTGAATCGATCTATTCTATGGATGGCGATTTCGGCCCGATCAGGGCAATCTGCGATCTGGCAGATGAATTCGGCGCGCTGACCTATTGCGATGAAGTCCATGCCGTCGGCATGTATGGCCCGCGCGGCGGCGGAGTGGCCGAACGCGACGGCCTGATGCACCGGATCGATATCTTCAACGGAACGCTGGCCAAGGCGTATGGCGTCGTGGGCGGCTATATCGCCGCATCGGCCAAGATGTGCGATGCGGTGCGGTCTTATGCGCCCGGTTTTATCTTTACCTCCAGCCTGCCACCGGCGGTGGCGGCAGCCGCTGCGGCATCGGTGGCACATCTGAAGACCGATCAACTATTGCGCGAACGTCACCAGACGCAGGCGAAAATCCTGAAACTGCGGCTCAAGGGACTGGGCCTGCCGATTATCGATCATGGCAGCCATATCGTGCCGCTGATCGTGGGCGATCCGAAACACACCAAAAAGTTGTCTGATATGCTGCTTTCGGAATTCGGTATTTATGTGCAGCCAATCAATTTTCCCACCGTGCCGCGCGGCACCGAACGGCTGCGGTTCACTCCGTCGCCGGTGCATGGGCCGCGTGAAATGGATGCACTGGTCGGCGCTTTGGACGGTTTGTGGTCACATTGCGCGTTAAACCGGGCCGAATTGGCGGGTTAACGCCTATTGCCGATGTGCAAGCGCGGCACTGACATGCTATTGCTTTCAAAGGCGTTCCGCTCAGGTTGATTCGGACATCGGGGCGCTTTTTGGGGCATTGAGCGACGGGACAGTCGATGATCGGTAAAACCTTCAGGCGTGTCAGCGCGGTTGAGGACGTTCAGACCAAAGGGTTTGACGACTACGATCTGCGTCTGGGTGATCTTATGCGCGGCGAACGCGCGACGCTTGGCAAAAGCCTTTTGGATGTACAGCGTGAATTGAAAATCAAGGCCGCCTATATTGCGGCGATTGAAAATGCCGATCCGTCCGCTTTTGATACGCCCGGATTTATCGCGGGTTATGTGCGGTCCTATTCGCGCTATCTGGGGATGGACCCTGACACTGCCTTTGCCGCGTTTTGCAAGGAAAGCGGATTTACCACCGCGCATGGCATGTCCGCAGAAGCATCGTCGCTAAAGAACCGCACTGCGGATACCAGCCGGATGCCTGCGGGCAAGGATATCTTTCTGTCGTCGCGCACGCCTTTCATTCCCGCCAAGCAAAGCATTTTCGCGCAGGTCGAACTGCGCGCCATCGGATCAGCCATGGTGCTGGTCGCGATGATGGGCGGGCTGGGCTATGGCGGCTGGACCGTGTTGCAAGAGGTGCAGCGCGTTCAATTCGCGCCGGTCGAACAGGCCCCCGTCGTTGTGTCCGATCTGGACCCTCTTTCGGGCAGCAGCAATGCAATCGACGTCAGCGATGCGACCAGCCTTGATGCCATGTCGCTACCTTCGCCAGAGGCATTGGACAGGCTTTACCGTCCCCAGGCGCTGGATGTGCCGGTGCTGGTCGCGCGCGATACACCGATTTCCACGCTGACGCCGCAGATGATCGGCGCGCTGACATCGCAGGATAATGTCACCATGGCGCGTGAAACCTCTGTCATCCCCGACGACCTGGCCATGCCGAGCATTCAGGTCGTCGAAGATCCGGTGCCAGAGGTGCAATTGGTCGCAGCGCGGCCCGCATGGGTGCGGGTGCAGGCGGCTGACGGTGTGATCCTGCTGGAAGGGATCATGGAACCCGGTCAGAATTTCGTCCTGCCCGCCACCGAAGAACCAGCCACCCTGCGGGTCGGCGAAAGCGGTGCGATGTATTTCGCGGTGAACGGCGTGCATTACGGCCCTGTCGGGCAGCGCGGGGTGGTCACGTCCAACGTTGTCTTGTCGGCGGATAACCTGACCGAATCCTATGCCATTGCCGATCTGGACAGCGACAATGACCTTGCCGCCATTGTCCGCGTCGCCGAGGCTGTGACGGATCAATAACAAGCCGCCGCTTGCCCCGCGCGGGTCGGCGGCTTAGGTTGCGCATGAACCGCAATCTGCTGAAAGCGATCCGATGTCACTGAACCATATCCGCCCCTGGCGGAATATCGAACGCCGCAAATCCCGTCAGATCATGGTCGGCAATGTGCCGGTCGGGGGCGATGCGCCGATCACGGTGCAGACGATGACCAACACCCTGACCACCGATATCAAAGGCACCATCGCGCAGGTGCAGGCCGCCGCTGACGCCGGGGCCGATATCGTGCGGATTTCGGTCCCGGATGAGGATTCGTCGCGCGCGCTGCGGCAGATCGTGCCCAATGTCTCGGTGCCGATCGTTGCTGACATTCATTTCCACTATAAACGCGGGATTGAGGCAGCAGAGGCGGGCGCTGCCTGCCTGCGCATCAACCCCGGCAATATCGGCGATGAAAAACGCGTCAAGGAAGTGATCCGCGCCGCGCGCGACAACAATTGTTCGATCCGCATCGGCGTGAATGCTGGGTCGCTGGAACGGCATCTGCTGGAAAAATACGGCGAACCTTGCCCCGATGCCATGGTCGAAAGCGGGCTGGATCATATCAAGATCCTGCAGGACAACGATTTCCACGAATTCAAGATTTCCTGCAAAGCATCCGATGTGTTCATGGCCGCCGCCGCCTATCAGCAACTGGCCGACGCCACCGATGCCCCGATCCATCTGGGCATTACCGAGGCCGGCGGTCTGATCAGCGGCACGGTGAAATCCGCCATCGGGATGGGCAATCTTCTCTGGGCCGGGATCGGTGACACGATCCGCGTCAGCCTGTCGGCTGATCCGGTGGAAGAGGTCAAGATGGGGTTCGAGATCCTCAAATCCCTTGGCCTGCGCCACCGGGGCGTGAATATCATTTCTTGCCCGTCCTGCGCGCGCCAAGGGTTCGATGTGATCAAGACGGTGGAAGCGCTGGAAAAACGACTGGAACATATCAAGACGCCGATGTCGCTGTCGATCATCGGCTGTGTGGTCAATGGGCCGGGTGAGGCGCTGATGACCGATGTCGGTTTCACCGGCGGCGGGGCAGGGTCCGGCATGGTCTATCTGGCGGGCAAGCAAAGCCATAAGCAATCCAACGAAGATATGATCGAACATATTGTCGAACAGGTCGAGAAGAAGGCGGCAGAGATCGCCGCAAGGGACGATCTGGCTGCTGAATAAGCCGGGGCCCCTAGCAAGAACGAGGCAGCAGATGCGACATGCAAACCGCGGCGACGTGGACCCTTTCATCGTGATGGATGTGATGGAAGCGGCAAGGCAGGCAGAGGCCGCAGGCCGCCACATCATCCATATGGAGGTGGGCCAGCCCGGCACCGGCGCACCATCCGCCGCGCGTGAAAAGCTGATCGCGGATATGGCGGAGCCTTTGGGTTATACCGTCGGCCTCGGCCTGCCGGAATTGCGCGTGCGCATCGCGCGGCATTACGGCGATTGGTACGGGCTTGACCTTGATCCGGCCCGCGTCGTGATCACCTCTGGTGCGTCCGGTGCCTTTCTGCTCGCCTTTTCGGCGCTGTTTGACAATGACGAAAGGGTCGGGCTGGGTACGCCCTGCTATCCGTCCTATCGCCAGATCCTGCGTGCCGTGGGGCTGACGCCGGTCGATATTCCCACCGATCTGACCGACCGTTTCCAGCCGCAGCCACATCATGTCGCGGCATATGATCTGGCCGGACTGATCGTTGCGTCACCGGCCAACCCGACCGGGACGATGCTGGATGCCGCGCAGATCAAGGCGCTGGCCGATGCCTGTGCCGCGCGCGACGCGGCCTTCATCTCGGACGAGATTTACCACGGGATCGATTATGATCTGCGCCCGGTGTCCGCGCTGGAAGTCACGGACGAGGTTTATGTCGTCAATTCCTTTTCCAAATATTTTTCGATGACCGGCTGGCGCGTCGGCTGGATGGTGGTGCCGGAAGATCATGTCCGCCGGATCGAACGGCTGGCGCAAAATATGTTCATCTGCGCGCCCCATGCCGCGCAGCGCCTTGCTCTGCATGCGATGGATTGCGCGCCCGAACTGGACGCCAACAAGGCTGTCTATGCCGCCAACCGCGCCTTGATGATGGATGGGCTGCGCGCGGTGGGGATGGGGGCCTTCGCGCCGCCTGACGGGGCGTTCTATATCTATGTCGATGTGTCGGCCTATACCGATGATGCACGCGCATTCGCCGCCGAAATTCTGGATCAGGCGGGGGTCGCCGTGACACCCGGTCTGGATTTCGATGCCGCGCGCGGGCATCACTGGCTGCGGTTTTCATATGCAAGGTCCACGGCGGATATCACTGAAGGATTGGCGCGCATTGCCCGTTTCATGCAGGCACGGCAGGCATGATCCGTTGGCTAGCCGCTTTCGTCATGCTGGCGACCAGCGCCATGGGACAGGCGCAATTCGACCCTGAACGTTCCGCCATCTCCGATGGCTGGCGGTCGTTGCAGATCGACCTTGGCCTGTCCGATATTGTGCCTTACCGGATTTTCACACTGGATGAACCGCGTCGTCTGGTGCTCGATTTTCAGGGCCTTGATACCGGCGGGATCAGCGCAGAGGCGATCAACAGCGCGCGCGCCGTGACAGCGGTGCGGTTCGGGCCTTACAAGCCCGGCTGGACGCGGATGGTGCTGGATATCGCCCAGCCGCTGACGCTGACAAGCGCGGGCATGACGCGAGGGCCGCAGGGCGCTGTTCTTTCGGTCAGATTGCATCGCGTGACGGCCAGTGAATTTTCGCAAAGCGCGGGCGCGCCGCCCGATCCAGGTTGGGACGCGCTGACGCAACAGGCGCTGGCAGGTCTGGCGCAGGCGGCGGATGATGCCTTTGTCGTCGTGCTTGACCCCGGCCATGGCGGCATCGACCCTGGCGCGCAGCGCGGCGGCATCACCGAGGCGCATCTGATGCTGCGTTTCGCCAATGAGATCGCGGGCAGCCTGCGCGCGCTGGACGGGGTGGCCGTGGTGCTGACCCGGTCAGACGACAGCTTTGTGCCGCTTTACACGCGGATGTCGATCGCGCGGGCGGCGGGGGCGGATCTGTTCATCTCGCTGCACGCCGATGCGCTGGAAGAGGACGATGCCTGGGGCGCGTCGGTCTATACCTTGTCAGAGGATAGCGGCGATCTGGCCGTGCGGCGGCTGGTGGAACGGCATGAACGGGGGGATCTGCTGGCGGGGGTCGATCTTTCGGTGACCGATGACCGCGTCGCCGGTGTGCTGATGGATATGGCGCGCCGGTCCACAGCGCCGCGTGCGGCCAGTTTTGCCGATCTGATCGTGGCAGAGATGCGCGCACAGGGCGTGCGGTTGAATTCACACCCGAGACGGACGGGCCGGTTTTCGGTACTGCTTGCCGCCGATTTCCCCAGTGTGTTGATCGAGGCGGGGTTTCTGTCCAACGCTGAAGACCGCGCAAACCTGACTGACCCGTTGCGCCGGGGGCAGTTGGTCACAGCGATCACGACGGCAGTGGGGCTTTACCGCGCCGCCCGGGACTAGGATACCAGTCGCCAGATAAGCGGATTGTGATCAATTGCCTGGTGATAGCGCGCTTTGGCGGGATTTGCGGTTTTGACCATTTGCAGGTCACGGCGTATAAGCGGCTGGAATTCTGAAAGGACAATCCCTCCCCGTGCTGCGCTTTATCCTCTCTTTCTTTGGTGGCATCTTCACCTTTATCACCATGTCGCTGATCATGGGGGCTGTCGTGCTGGGCGGTGTCGTCTATCTTTATGGCCGCGATCTGCCCAGCTATGAAACACTGTCGCAATATACCCCCAAGACGATCAGCCGGGTCTATTCACGCGAAGGACTGATCATCGACGAATTCGCCACCGAGCGACGTCTGTTCACCCCGGCAGAGGATATTCCCGATCTGGTGAAACAGGCGTTCATTTCCGCCGAGGATCGCAATTTCTATACCCACCAAGGCTTTGACGCGACCAGCATGGTGTCTGCCGTGGTCGACGCGATTGAATCGCGCGGCGAAGACCTGCGCGGGGCCTCGACAATCACGCAGCAGGTGATGAAAAACTTCCTGCTGGACGGGTCGGTCACCGCCGAACGCAAGATCAAAGAGATCATCCTTGCCGTGCGGATCGAACAGGCGATGTCCAAGGAACGTATCCTTGAACTTTACCTCAATGAGATTTTTCTGGGTCAGAATTCATTTGGTGTGACCGCCGCTGCGCTGACCTATTTCAACAAGCCGCTGACCGAACTGACAGTGGGCGAGGCAGCTTATCTGGCGTCGTTACCCAAATCCCCCAGCAACCGTCACCCGGTGCGCGACCGCGACATCGCGGTGTTCTGGCGCAACAACACTTTGCGGCTGATGGCGCAGAATGGCTATATCGACGAAGCCACGCTTTTGGCGGAAACCGCAGCACCGCTTTTGTCGGTGCAGGGCGGCGATTATGAGGATTTCCGATCTACCCTGCCGGACCGGGATTATTTTACCGACGAAATCCGTCGCCAGCTCAGCCAGGATTTCGGACAGGATGAATTCTTTTCCGGCGGCCTGTCGATCCGCGCGACGGTGGACCCCGAATTGCAGGTGACTGCCGCGCAGTCGCTGCAGCAGGCGCTGGAAGAATTCGACCGCAGTAACGGCGTCTGGCGTGGCACCAGCGTGACCATCCCCGAAGATACGCTGTCGGATGAAACCGTATGGCGCGCGGCGCTCGCATCTACACAGGTGGCGCGCGATATCGATCTGGTGGCGCAATGGCATCCTGCCGTGGTGCTGGAAGTCGGTGAAAATCAGCTACGCATCGGTATCGAAGGCGTGGACGAAACCGAGGCAGAACACTTTGTCGTGAGGCGCAATGTCATCGAATGGATGCGCGGCAATTTCGCCGATATTTTCGCCCCCGGTGACGTGGTCCATGTGCGTCGCATGGTGCAGGACGCGGTTGG
>NZ_JBKBQY010000007.1:0-61163 GCF_046292185.1 Yoonia sp. | reverse complement strand
CGTGAAACCCGCCAATGCGACAGGCCCCCTGCCCGCCGTGCTGGTGATCCACGAAAACCGCGGGCTGAACCCCTATATCGAGGATGTCGCGCGTCGCCTTGCCAAGGCAGGGTTCATGGCGTTGGCACCTGACGGGCTGACGTCGGTCGGCGGCTATCCCGGCAATGACGCCGAAGGCCGCGATCTGCAAAGCAGCGTGGATTCGGAATTGCTGATGAATGACTTTTTCGCCGGTTTCGAACATCTGCTGGGCCGCGATGACAGCACTGGCGCTGTGGGCGCTGTCGGGTTCTGCTATGGCGGTGGCGTCGTGAACGCGCTGGCTGTGGCATACCCCGAGATGCGCGCAGGCGTACCGTTTTACGGAATGCAGGCCGCCGCCGCCGACGTGCCAAGGATCGAGGCACCGCTGTTGCTGCAGTATGCCGAACTGGATGAACGCGTAAACGCCGGTTGGCCCGCCTATGAAGAGGCGCTGAGAACCCATGACAAGGTCTATGAGGCGCATATCTACCCTGACACCAACCACGGCTTTCACAACGACAGTACCCCTCGTTATGACGAAGAGGCGGCGGAACTGGCATGGTCACGCACGGTAGAGTGGTTCAACACACATCTGACCTGAAACGCAAAAGGCCCGCCGTGATGGCGGGCCTTTATTCGTTTCGCGCCCGGATCACTCGATCTTGGGCAGCAATTCATCCAGCGACTTTTTCGCATCGCCATAGAACATCCGCGTGTTTTCCTTGTAGAACAGCGGATTTTCGATCCCGGAATAGCCGGTGCCTTGGCCACGTTTGGACACGAACACCTGTTTCGCTTTCCAGCATTCCAGCACCGGCATCCCGGCGATGGGGCTGTTGGGATCATCCTGTGCGGCGGGGTTCACGATGTCATTCGACCCGATCACGATGGCCACGTCTGTGGTGGGGAAATCATCGTTGATCTCGTCCATTTCCATCACGATGTCATAGGGCACCTTGGCCTCGGCCAGCAGGACGTTCATGTGGCCCGGCAGACGCCCAGCGACGGGGTGTATGGCGAAACGCACGTTCTTGCCGCGGGCGCGCAGTTTGCGCGTCAGTTCCGCGACCGCCGATTGCGCCTGCGCCACCGCCATGCCGTAGCCGGGGATGATGACGATGCTGTCCGCCTCGTTCAGCGCTGCGGCGACACCGTCGCTGTCGATGGCGATCTGTTCGCCTTCGACCGCCATCTGTTCACCCGCAGGGCCGCCAAAGCCGCCCAGAATGACGCTGATGAAACTGCGGTTCATTGCCTTGCACATGATATAGGACAGGATCGCACCCGAGGAGCCAACCAAAGCACCAACCACGATCAGAAGGTCATTGCCCAGGCTGAACCCGATCGCGGCTGCGGCCCAGCCGGAATAGGAGTTCAGCATCGACACGACGACCGGCATATCCGCGCCGCCGATGCCCATGATCAGGTGATAGCCGATGAACAGCGCCGCCAGCGTCATGATGAACAGAGGCAGGAAGCCACCGGTGTTGAAATACCAGATCAGCGACAGGACCGAAATCGCCGCAGCCGAGGCATTCAGCATATGCCCGCCGGGCAGCTTTGCCGCCGCCGTGTTCACCTTGCCTGACAACTTGCCATAGGCGATGACCGAGCCGGTAAAGGTGATCGCGCCGATGAAGATGCCCAGGAACAGCTCGACCCGCAGGATATTGATTTCGACCGGGGCTTTATAGGCCAGCAGCGCGGCAAAACCCTCCAGCGTGCTGCGTGCGACAGGTTCCATGCCCGCGACGCGGACAATCTCGAAATGGGCGATGAAGCCGACCAGCACCGCAGCCAGACCGACAAGGCTGTGCATCGCCGCGACCAGTTCCGGCATCTGCGTCATCTGCACCTTGGTCGCCAGTTGATAGCCGATGACACCACCGCCCGCGATCAGGATCAGTGACAGAAACCACAGGCCCGCACCGGGGCCGAACAGCGTCGCCGCCACCGCAAGCCCCATGCCCGCGATGCCGTACCAGACCGCGCGTTTCGCGCTTTCCTGTCCCGACAGACCACCAAGGGCGAGGATAAAGAGAACTGCCGCGACCACATAGGCCGCTGTTGTAAAACCGTATTCCATTGCTCTTTACCCCTTTACGACTTCTGGAACATGGCAAGCATGCGCCGTGTGACCAGAAAGCCGCCGAAAATGTTGATGCCGGTCATGAACACCGCAAGCGCGGCCAGCAGGATCACCAGATAGGACCCCGATCCGATCTGCATCAGCGCGCCCAGAATGATGATCGATGAAATCGCATTGGTGATCGACATCAGCGGGGTATGCAGGCTGTGCGCCACGCCCCAGATGACCTGAAAACCGACGAAGACCGCCAGCACGAAGACGATGAAATGCTGCATGAAGCTGGCAGGCGCCACCAGACCGACACCCAGCAACAAGACCGCACCAACTGCCAGCAGGGTTACCTGATTGCGGGTCTGTTCCTTGAAGGCGGCAACTTCTTTAGCGCGCTTCTCCTCGGCCGTCAGTTCCTTGACCGGCGCTTTTTTCGGCGCGGCAGCGATGGCTGCGATCTTGGGCTTTGGCGGTGGGAAAGTCACCTCTCCCTTATGCGTCGCGGTCGCGCCCCGGATCACGTCGTCATCCATATTGTGGACAGGCGTGCCGTCCTTGCCGGGTGTCAGATCCGTCACCATGTGGCGGATGTTGGTGGCATAAAGCGTCGAGGCCTGCGCCGCCATCCGGCTGGGGAAATCGGTGTACCCGATGATGGTCACGCCGTTGTCGGTGACGATCTTTTCGTCCTTGACGGTCAGCTTGCAATTGCCGCCGCGTTCAGCGGCAAGGTCGATGATAACCGAACCGGGCTTCATCGCCTTGACCATATCCTCGGTCCAGAGTTCCGGCGCGTCGCGGCCCGGGATCAGCGCGGTGGTGATCACGATATCCATATCCGGCGCGATTTCGCGGAACTTCGCGAGTTGCGCTGCCGCAAATTCGGGGCTGGACACGGCGGCATAGCCGCCGGTCGCGGACCCGTCCTGCTGTTCTTCCTTAAAATCCAGAAAGACGAATTGCGCGCCCATGGATTCGACTTGTTCCGCGACCTCTGGCCGCACGTCAAAGGCATAGGTGATCGCACCGAGCGAGGTCGACGTCCCGATCGCGGCCAGCCCTGCAACACCGGCACCGACGACCAGCACCTTGGCCGGTGGCACCTTGCCCGCTGCCGTGATCTGACCGGTGAAGAAGCGGCCAAAGTTATTGCCCGCCTCGATCACAGCACGATAACCTGCGATATTGGCCATTGATGACAGCGCGTCCATCTTCTGTGCGCGGCTGATGCGCGGCACCATATCCATGGCGATGACGGTCGCGCCCTTGGCATTGGCGGCATCCATCAGGGCCGTGTTCTGGGCCGGATAGAAGAAGGAAATCAGCGTCTGCCCCTCGCGCAGGCGCTTGATCTCGACATCTTCAGGGGGGCGGACCTTGGCGATGATATCGGCGGCCTTGTACAGCGCCGCGCCGGTTTTGACGATCTCGACCCCGGCATCAAGGTAAGCCTGATCGGTAAAGCCCGCAGGCACACCGGCCCCGGTTTCGATCACACATTCATAGCCCAGTTTTTGCAAATCCTTGGCCGAAGCGGGCGTCATTGCCACCCGGTTTTCGCCCGCAAATATCTCTTTTGGTGTGCCGATTTTCACGGACCATCCCCCATATTTGTGTCAGCAGTCAAAGTGACTTACCGTGGGTAAGATTATTTCACAAGGCAAGGGAGTAAAGTGCTTTCCTGTCGTTTGATGACAGCCGCGACCTGTGTCATTTCGCCCATCGCCTTTATCGCATGTAAATCGCCGCTTTGGGCTTGTCGCGGCGGGGCTGGCCAGTAGCATGGCCAAAACCGGAAAATCCGGCTGTGAGGAGAACAGATATGATCCGCGATTTTGCCCAGACCAAGGCGATGTTCCAGATGCCGCAGGATATGATCTATCTTGATGGCAATTCGCTTGGGCCCCTGCCGCGCGCCACCGCCGCGCGTCTCAATGATTGCGTCACCCGCGAATGGGGCGAGATGGTGATCACCGGCTGGAACCGCGCGGGATGGATGGCGCAGCCCACGGGCTATGCCGACCGGATCGGGCGGCTGATCGGGGCAGAGCCGGGCCATTGCGTGCTGGGCGATACGTTGTCGGTCAAGGTCTATCAGGCGCTGGCCGCAGCGCTTGATCTGGTGCCGGAAAGGCGGGTGATCCTGACCGATAGCGGCAATTTCCCGTCGGATATCTACATGGCCGAAGGGCTGATCAAGTCGCTGGATCGCGGTTACGAGCTGAAAATCGTCGACCCCGAAGATGTCGCCGATCACATCGACGAAAGCCTTGCCGTGCTGATGCTGACGCAGGTAGATTACCGCACTGGCCGCCTGCATGACATGCCCGTGCTGACCAAAGCCGCCCATGCCGCAGGTGCCATCGCGATCTGGGATCTGGCGCATTCGGCGGGGGCGATGGCAGTGGATGTCGCCGCAGGCGGCGCTGATTTCGCGGTGGGTTGCACCTATAAATACCTCAACGGCGGCCCCGGCGCGCCGGCTTTCATCTACGTCGCCCCGCGCCATATCGACAAATGCCAGCCTGCCTTGTCGGGGTGGCTCGGCCATGCGGCACCTTTTGCGTTTGAACCTGGCTATCGCCCCGGCACCGGCATTGAGCGGATGCGCGTCGGCACGCCGCCGGTGCTGCAATTGGCCGCACTCGATGCGTCACTCGATATCTGGGATCAGGTGGATCTGGACCAGATCCGCGCCGTCTCTGTCGCGCTGACGCAGCAGTTCATCCAAGGCGTCGAGGCCACTTGCCCAATGCTGACACTTGCCAGTCCGCGCGACCCGGCACAGCGCGGCTCTCAGGTGTCGTTCCGGTTTGAACATGGCTATGCCGCGATGCAGGCCTGTATCGCGCAGGGCGTGGTCGGTGATTTCCGCGCGCCCGATATCATGCGCTTTGGCTTTACGCCGCTGTTCATCGACGCGGATGATGTCGCCAAAGCGGTCGCGATCATCGCAAAGGTCATGAAGGATCAACTTTGGGACACCCCCGCATTCCGCCAAAAGGCGGCAGTGACATAGAACGCGCCGCAGCTTCACACCGCTTCAGGCGCCGGAAGACATAACCTCTGGCTCTGCCTCGCCTTGGTTGTCACTCGCCTTGCGCCCGTGCACATGCATGTTCAGCGCCGCCCCCAGCAGGATCAGATAGGCGCTGACATAAAGCCACAGCATCATGCCGATCACCGCGCCGATTGATCCGTAAACTTCGTTATAGCTGGCGAAATTCGACAGGTAATACGACAGCCCGGCAGAGGCCGCGACCCAGACCACGACAACCACCAGTGACCCGACCGTAATCCAGCGCCCGCGCTGTTCCCTGACTGGGCCAAAGCGGTAAAGCAGGCCAAGCCCCGCTAAAAGCACGCCCAGCGCGACAAGCCAGCGCAACCCTTCCAGCAACCAGGCAGTGCCGGTGGGGATCGGCAGAAGGGCCATGACGATGGGCAGAATAATGACGACACTGACGGCGATGATCGCCAGAAACACCAGCGCAACAGTCAGCAACAACGCCACGACGACCTGCACAAAGCCGTTGCGCTGCTCCTGTCCGGCGATTGCGTTCAGCCCGCCGATCAAGGCCCCCACAGCGGCCCGGCAGGACCACAGTGCCACCAGAATCGACAGTGCCGAGGCCCAGCCCAGCGTCTGCGCGGGCGCACTCACCAGCCCGCTGATCTGTGTTTCCAGCAAACGGTACGCATCGTTGGGAATGATATCCTCCATCAGCGTCAGTTGATCGGAAATCACCGCCGGGTCAGCGATCAACCCGAAAATCGCGATAATCGCGGCGAGCCCCGGAAAGATCCCGAACATCCCAAAAAACGCCACGCCTGCGGCGATCAGGCCCAGATGCTTTTCGCCTGCGGTCGCGAAAACCGCCACCGCGACCCGCCACATATGCTTGAGCTTCGACATATCTTACTGTTCCCCTCACACCTTGCTGTACTGAACAACCCGTACAGAAACGGACACGCTCGACCGGGTAGACACGCTAACATAGCGCAGAACAAAGGGAAATGTTCCACCCTGCCGCAGCCAGAATGCGATGGTGGTAAAGCTCTGCGTCTTTTGCCCGACAGCGCAGTGTCAGTAACAGTCGTGCCGCCGCTAGGCTGGCGGGCCAAGTTTCCCCCGCCGGGCCAGCAGCACCCAGATGCCCGGCAGGCTTGCCACCAGGATGACCAGACCAAAGGCGATGCTTGCGGCGATCCCTGCTTCGGCCTGTGCGCCGATCACCGGCCAGATCGCGGCGGCGGCCCCTTCGCGCAGCCCCCAGCCGCCGACCGAGAAGGGAATCATCATCGCCGTCAGGATCAGCGGCAGGATCGTCACGGTTTCGGCAAAGGACAGAACTGTCCCCGTCGCCCGCGCGCAAAGCGCGAAACTGCCCAGATTGCACGCAACGATCAAAAGGCTGAGCACGACCTGCCGGGGCCAGACCCTTGGTGCCAGCAACCCCAGCCGCAGGGCTGCAACAAACCCCGCCGTCATCCGCGCGACCCGGCCTGGCACTGCCAGCAGGACCCCACCTGCGATCACCACCCCCAGCAAGCCCAGCGCCAGCCAACCCACGAAGTCGGACAGCCATTCCGGCAGGTTCAGCCCGCCGGGCCGCAGCACCACGACGAATACACCCAGAAAAAGCACCGAAAACAGCGCCACCTGCCCTACCAACCGTTCCAGCACCACAGCCTGTGCCGCGCGCAGCATCCCGGCCTGATGGCGCTGGCGGACCGCCCGTCCTGCATCGCCCAGCACGCCGCCCGGCACGGCAAGATTGACAAATTGCGACAGGTAATATTCACCGATCGCATCGCGCCTGCGCATCGGCTGATCCAGTTGTGCCGCCGTCAGCCGCCAGCGGAGCGCCGACAGCAGGACCTGCCCATGCGCGGTGGCCAGTGCGGCAAGCAACCACGGCCATTGCGTCTGGGCAAGAAGCGTCACGACCTGCGGTCCGTCGGTCAATTGCCACAGCAGCGCAAGAAGCGCTGCAGTCACCGCCAGGCGCAGGGCGGCGCTTGCTGTCTTGCCGGTCGGGAACTTTTGGGCGGAATCTGCGTTGAACATCGCTTGAGATATCTACCGCTGTTGCCCGATTGCAAGCGTCACGATTGGTTTTTGCCGGATTTTCTGGACCTTGGCACGGTTCCTTCTATCTTCGTTGAATGAATATGAATGCGTTGATCCCTGAACCGGCACTGACCTCCACGCGCGGCGCAACCCTGCGCCTGCGCGATCTGGTCAAGCGCTATGGGCCGGGACCTGCGGCGGTGGACAAGATTGATCTGGATGTCGCGGCCAATGAATTCGTCGTGCTGGTTGGCCCGTCGGGATGCGGTAAATCCACGACGCTGCGCTTGATCGCGGGGCTGGAAGAGGCGTCAGAGGGCACCATCGAAATTGCGGGCGAAAAGGTCAACGATCTGGGGGCCGCGGCGCGCGATGTGGCGATGGTGTTCCAGAATTACGCGCTTTATCCGCATATGAACGTCGCGCAGAACATCGGCTTTGGCCTGCGCCGCCGGGGGGCATCGCGAGCTGATGCGAAAAAGGCGGTGGCCGAAGCTGGGGAAATATTGGAACTGTCCGACCTGATGCACCGCCTGCCCGGCGATCTGTCGGGTGGCCAGAAACAACGCGTCGCGATGGGCCGCGCGATTGTGCGCCAGCCGCGCCTGTTCCTGTTCGATGAACCCCTGTCCAACCTCGACGCCCGTCTGCGCCTGACGATGCGCACTGAAATCAAGCGTCTGCATGCCCGCGTGCCGACCACCACGATCTATGTCACCCATGACCAGACCGAGGCGATGACGATGGCGGACCGTGTCGTCGTGATGAACGCAGGCAGGATCGAACAGATCGGCACGCCGATGGAAATCTACGATGCGCCCGTCTCGCGTTTTGTCGCGGGTTTCATCGGCGCGCCTGCGATGACCTTTGCGGATGGTGTGCTGGACGATCATGGCCTGACGCTTGCGACCGGCGCGCATCTGCCCTGCGCGGTGCAACATCGCGGCCCCGTCACATTGGGCCTGCGGCCCGAGGCGTTGACGCTGGGCGATACCGGATTGCCAGCAACCCTCGATATGCTGGAACCTTTGGGGGCGGAAACGCTGGCGCTGTGGCAGACAAAGGCGCTGGGGCCGGTCTGGGTCCGCATGGCCCCCGACCCCGCCCTGCGCCCCGGTGCCAGCACCCATCTGCTGCCCGACATGACCCGTGCCCATCTGTTCGACGCCGCAACAGGGCGGCGCGTGAACTAGAACATTCAACAGGAGAATTCGATGCGTTTTGCCCTTGCCTACCCTTTGACCGCAGCACTTGCCCTGACCGCCTCTGGCACCAGCGCGCAAGACCTGATCACCCGCGACCGTGTCGGCCCCGCGGATGCGCCCAATGTTATGACGTTCCGTCTGACCGCCTTCGATCTCTATTCCTCCGACGATGCGACACGGGAATTCTTTGAGGAACGGTTTTTGGAGCTGATGGCCGAATATCCCGACTGGCGGATCGAGACGCAGTTGCAGACCGACAATATCGGGCAGGAACAGGCGCGGATGCTGGAACAGGTGCGCGCCGGGCGCGGGCCGGATTGCGCGATGATCGACAGCTCGCAACTGGGTCTGTTCAAATCGGCGGGGGTGCTGTCGCCGATGAACGATCATTTCACGCAGGATCAGATCGACGATCTGTTCCCCTTCGTGCGCGACGGTGTCAGCGATGCCGATGGCAATGTGCTCGCCTGGTGGTGGTTTACCAGCCTGCAGGTGCTGTATCGTGATGCGTCCCTGGTGCCGGATGCGCCCGAAACATGGGAAGATTTGCAGGCCGCCGCCCTGACGACGGTCGAGGCCGGGCGCGAAGGTGTCTTGTTCAACGGCGGACGCTGGGAAGGCACGGCATTCGACTGGCTGCCGAATTTCTGGGCGCAGGGTGGCGAACTGGTCGATGCCGACGGTCGCCCGGTGTTTAACGAAGGTGACAACCGCGACAAGATGCTGGCGGCGATCAATTTCTACAAAGATCTGGTTGATGCCGGTGCCGCACCTTCGCGGGTGACGACGATCATCAATTACGATGAATTCAACGCCGCCGCTGCCGCTGGCACGGCCGGTCTGTTCATCGGGGGCAACTGGCAATATGGCCAATTACGCGGGACCCTGTCTGAGGATGACTTTGCAAACTGGGAATTGTCCGAACTGCCTGGCCCGACGGCCGATCAACGCGCGACTGGCACCGGCGGATGGACTATCGGTGCGTTCAGCGATGATGCGACCGCGGTCGAAATCTGCGCGCGGATGGCCTACGAAATCTACGCCACCGAAGGTAACGCCTTCCAGGGACTGCTGCCCACATCCGCGGGTCTTTATGACGACTATGATGCCTTTGACGGACTGGAATACGACGCCTTCGCCGAAGCCTTGGTAAACGGTGTGGCCCGCCCCGGTGCCGCAATCTATCCCGAGATCAGCAATCAGCTGCAGGTCTTGCTGGGCGATGTGCTGTCAGGCTCTGCCACGCCGGAGGCCGCTTTGGACGCTGCCGCCGCTGCGGTCGATGCCGCCTATGCGCGCCTGTAACCGATGACCAACGACAGGCGTGTCTGGTTCTGGTTCGCGCCTGTCCTTGTGGTGCTGGGTGGGGTTTATCTGATCCCGGTTGCAGACGTCATCCGGTTCAGCTTCAGCGACGCGACCCTGCTACGCCCGATCACGGGCTATGGTCTGGACGGATATAGTGCCGCCTATAATGACGATTCTCTGGGCGTGGTGCTGCGCAATACGGGCGTGTTCACCCTGCTGTCTGTTGTCAGCCTGCAAGCGATGGGGCTGGCGATCGCCCTGCTGCTGGTGCGCGGCGACCGACGCAAGCTTTACGGCATGGGTGCCTTGCGCACCATAGTGCTGGCGGCTTGGGTGATCCCCGGGATCGCCAACGGCTTGATCTGGCAGATGCTGTTTTCCGAGGCGCCGTTCGGCGCGATCAATTCCACCCTGCGCCTGATCGGGCTTTCCCCCGTTGCATGGCTGTCCGATCCCGGTAATGCGATGATTTCGGCGGTGATCGCCAATGTCTGGCAAGGATCGGCCTTTTCGATGATCGTGTTCTATGCCGCAAGGCGCGCGGTCGATCCGGTGTTGTACGAAGCTGCATCTGTCGACGGGGCCAGCCCGATGGCGCAATTCATCTTCATCACCATACCTCAGATGCGCGGGGCTTTGCTGGTCAACAGCATCCTTGTGACGATCCAGACGTTAAACACATTCGACACGATCCTGGCACTGACCGGGGGCGGACCGGGACGCGCGACAGAGGTGTTGTCGCTCAACATCTTCAACCGCGTCTTTTACAGCTATGATCTGGGCGGCGGCTCTGCGCTGGCGGTGCTGTTGCTGGCGATCAGCATGGCGCTGACGCTGATCTATTTGGCGGTCCTGATGCGCAGGGGCGCGCGATGACCCCGCGTATGGGCGACAGGCTGACCTATCTGGCGGGGATCGTGCTGGCGGCGCTGTTCCTGCTGCCCCTGTTGTGGCTGGTATCGCTGTCGCTGCGCACCCCGGCAGAGGTGTATCTGGGCGCAGCACGGTTCATCCCCGAAAACCCCACGCTGGACAATTTCCGCCAGATCCTGACCGACCGTGCCTTTGGCATCTACCTGTGGAACGCGGTCAAGCTATGCGCGCTGGGGGCTTTGGGCGCGGTGATCGTGGCCACCCCCGCCGCCTATGCCGCATCACGATTCAGCTTTCGCGGCAAGGGTCCGGTGATGGTGGGCATCCTGATGGTGCAGATGATCTCGCCCCTTGTCGTGATCATCCCGCTTTACCGCTATCTTGACCGGCTGGGACTGCTGGAAAACCATGCGTCGGTGATCGCCGTCTATATGGCCATTGGCGTGCCGCTGTCGGTCTGGCTGATCAAGGTAGGGTTCGACACGATCCCCAAAGCGCTGGAAGAAGCCGCCGCCATCGACGGCTGCACAAGGTTCGAAATCCTCTGGCGGATCACACTGCCCTTGGCATCCCCAGCGCTGGCATCGGCCTTCATCCTGAACATGATCATGGGCTGGTCGCAGTTTCTGGTGCCCTTCATCCTGCTGACCCGCGACGGGCAATTGCCGATTGCCGTGGCGATCTACAATTTCGCTGGGTCAAGTTCTGCGTCAACCACGCAACTGCTGGCCGCGGCCTGTCTGGTGGCCGTGGTCCCGGCGCTGGCAGCGTTCCTCGCGCTGCAACGGCTGATCGTGCGGGCGATCATGGCAGGGGCGGTCAAGGGTTAGGACACCCGGGACAGGTGATGGGTGATTGCCTTGCGCAGCATATGAAAGGCAGCCCCGGTTGACCCGGATGCGGCATTCGTGTCAGACACCCGGCGTTCAGAATGCCCCGGCGCGCTGGCGCCGGGCAGGCCGAAGAAAGAATTCATGGCTTTCACCCTGCGCCGCAATCACCACCGCGATCTTGCCCCCTTGGCGTCAATGCTGCCAGACGCGGAGATTCCGTTGCTCAATCCGAATGCGAAAGTTCCATTTGATGTGATTGAATGGCATCAAAAGTGGCTTGGTGAGCCTGATGACGTCTCCTTTTACCTTCAGGATGCAGCAGGACGGGACGTGGGATTTTTCGCCCTGCGGGTGGGTGTCGGGCCAGAGGTGCGGCACCTCACCTATGTCTATGTCACCCAAGAGGCGCGCGGCGGTGCTGCGGCAGAACTGACCGAATATGTGGAACAGGCGGCGCAGGCATTAGGCGCATTGGTAGTGACCTTGAAGGTGGAAATCGACAATGCGCCGGCCTTCAATGCCTATCTCTCGGCCGGATACAAGGAACTCTCCCGCCGGAATGGCATGGCCACGACGCGGCTGGATCTGGAGGAACGCCTTGCCCCGTAAACCTGTCGGCATGCCCGGACCGCATCAAGCTGCTGACGGTCATTTGCTGCGACAGTCACAACATGAGGCTATGGACCCTGGCGCCGTGTCGGGTACCGACAACCGTACCGATGCTGCGTGGCACCCAAGGTCGGCAGTGAGCCCACGGACGGTCAATGGCACTCGCCGACCCCAAGGCTATCTGCCATGCTCTATACATGTCTGAATGACAGCGGGAGTATGACGGGATGGGAATGGTGTTGGCAACTGCTGCCGGGGTCGACTCGCGACTTTTCTATTTTATTCCACTTTCCACACTGTTCACTGTCCTGACACTGTCGCTTCTGGCTTGGACTATCGGCGACATCAGTCTTCAGGCCGCACTGGGCGGGTGGAGAGTGTTTCTTCCGTTCGCCGTCCTGCTGATGCCAATGACGCTGCCTCCGGCGCTTGCGAGTTGGGTCCTGGCCAGACTCCTGTTCTGGAAAGCAGGCACGAGCGAACACACCGCCGCAGCGCTTTCCGGCGTAATATCGGGTTTAGCTGCAATGGCAATTCCCGCATTGATGTCTCCATATACTGCAAACGCGCTCTCAGGCGCATTGGTGCTCGGTCTGGTTGCTGGCGTGTCTGGAGGCCTTGCCGCCTATATCGTATATTGGGACGGCTGGAAAAAGTAGCGTCCGAAGATTAGCGCCAACGTCCGCTCCGTCCCACACAGCACACTCCTACGGCACACCCGTCGAAAACGCCCGCAGGAACCTGTCGCGAAACAGATCCATCGACCAGGCGGGCAAATCGTCGTCTGGCAACATTCCCGGTGTCCAGCCCCAGTGGCCGGTCATCGCGACCAGATCGCGGGGGCCGATCACATGCACCGGCACGTCGAAGCTCGGGCCGCCCGAGACGAATTCCGCAGGCTGATGATCGCCCAGAATGATGAACAAAGGCATATCCTCGCCTTGTCGGGCGACATAGGAAAAGCTGGCTTGCAAGGCATAATCCACCGCCTGACGGTACTGGTCACGCACCCGGTCGTGATCGCGCCAGACCACATTGGGCGGATCGTCCGATTGCGCCATTTCGTTGAAGACGGTGCCATCGCCGACATCGTCCCAGTCGATCATCTGCGGCACCGGCACCCATGGCGCATGCGATGAAATCAGCGAGATTTCCGCAAACAAGGGCCGCCCGTCGCGCGGTGCCTGCGCCAGCAGCCTATCATAGGCGGTCAGGGTGAACTGATCGGGCATCGTGACCCAGTTAAAGGGCAGGCCTTGATAGCCCAGATCATCCTTGGCCAGGATCGTTTCGAACCCGATCCGTTCTCCCTCGGGCCAGGCGCGGCTGATGGCCGGCACGACGGTGGCGGTGTGATACCCGGCTTCGGTCGCCAGGTCGAACAGGGTCTTGCGCGGGCTGGCCAGCAGCGCGCGATAGCGGATCTGATCGCTGATCCACAGACCTGACGCGATGGATGCATGCGCAAGCCAGCTTAGCCCGCCGATCATCGGCGCGGTCATCCAGCCGGACCGCATGGCGATGCCGTCGATCCCGGCCAGCTCTGTCTCTGCCGCTTGCAGGGTCGCGCTGTGTGTGGCGATGTAAAGCGGGTTGTCGAAACTCGCGCGGCCATAGCTTTCGATATAGATGAACACGACATCATGACCATCCAACCTGTCGAACAAGGGGCTGGCCGCGGCGAATGGGTCGCTTTGGGCGGCTTCGACAAAAGTGACAACCTCGGCCCGCGTGACGCGGTAAAGGTCGATACGATCATAGGCCAGCCGGGCGGTAAAGGCGGCGCCGGGTGGCTGGAACGGCAGGGTCCAGACCCGCTTGGCAGCGCCGATCTGGCCGATCATCAGCGCGGCAGCAGCGATGGTCAGTACCGCGAACCCGCCACGCCAGACAGGGGGCAATGACACCCGCGCCCAGCGCCCCGTCGCCCACCATAGCAGCGCCGCAATCCCGAACGGCAGCAGCACCGCGCCAATCGCGGCCAGCCCGCCCAGCACGGGGCCCAAAGTGCCAATCCCAAGCTCGAACCCGGCCCTGATCAGGCCCATATCGGTGGCCGGGTTGAACACCCGGTTATAGGCGACAAAATTGGCGTAATCGGCGATTTTCAGCAGGCATACGAGCGTCAGCAGCGTGACCAGCACCGCGCGCAATATGCGCGCCCGCCCGGGCCATGCCAGCAGCAGCGCAAGGATCACCGGCAATTCCAGCGGCACCAACCGCAGGGCGCCCCAAGTCATCGCATTTGGATGATTGGGCTGGATCAGCACCAGATGCAGCAGGGCTGCCGCCAGGGCCAGACCGGCAAGGCGGCGGATGTCAAATGTCATGCCGCACGTGTCTTCCAAAGATAGCGGATGTCAACGCCAAAGGACCACACGACACCCGCCAAGGCCCCTGCCGCGATCAACAGCGCGGTCCCGCCGCTGACCACCGGTGCGATCAGCGCGGTCAGCGCCGCGATCTGGATCACGCACATGACCTTGCCGCTGAACCGTGCAGGTGTTGAACGGTTCAGCCAAGGAAACACCCACGTCGCCACCACGAACAAATAGCGCATTATTCCCAGAAGGATTACCCATTCGCCCACCTTGCCCATCTGCATCACGATCCGCGCGAGGATCAGGGCAAGGACCGAATCCACCTCCATATCGAACCTTGCGCCAAAGCGGCTGATCAGCCCCGCGCGGCGCGCGGCCCAGCCGTCGATCCCGTCACAGGCCAATGCGATTGTGGCAATCGCCACCACGCTCCACGCCAGAAACGGGTCGCCCGCGACAGCCGCCACATTGGGCAGGACGGCGGCCAGCCCGGCGATCAGGGTGGCACGAAAATGGGTGACGATGTTGCACAGGCCCAGCCGGGCATGCGGGTAATTCCGGATCAACCCCCACAACAGTACCGCGTTGACCACCAGATAAAGCCCGAAGGCCAGTAAGGTACCCAGCCCTGCGCCGCGGCCCAGCAAGCCAAACACCAACAGTGCCAGAAGACCCAGATTGACACCCGCAAGCACGGCAAAACGACGCAACAGCCCCACCAGCAGCGGAACCGGCAATCTGCGGCGATCATCGACCGCGGCGGTATGGGGATGTGTAACAACCATGTGACCAGACATAGCGTTGCTTGGCGCGTGTCAACGGCGATCATCTGTCCTGTTGACACAAGTGCTTGATCCGCATCTGCTTGCCCCATGCTGCGAAAGGAGGATCAGATGCAAAAAGGCTATCGGCGACCCGCCCGGGTACTGCACTGGCTTCTGGCGGTGATCGTGATCGCAATGTTGCCGGTCGGCGGGATCATGGTGACCGAAGGGCTGGACCGCGCCACGCAGAACCTGTTGTTCATCCTGCACAAGAATACCGGCGTGCTGATCCTGCTGCTGATGCTGGTCCGGTTGCTCTACCGCCTGACGCATCCGCCTTCGCCCTTGCCCGCTTCGGTCCCCGGCTGGCAAAGGCGCGCTGCAGGCCTGTCGCATCTGGCACTTTATATCATGGTCTTTTTCATGGCGATCACCGGCTATATCCGTGTGACCATGGGCGGCTTCCCGATCGAGGCTTTGGAGGCCATCGGCCTGCACCCGCTTTTGCCGCGCAACGAAGCCGTGGCGGAAATCGCCAAGACCCTGCATTTCTATGGTCGCTACGTCCTGATCGCGATACTCGCGCTGCATATCGCCGCGGCGCTGCATCACGCGCTGATCCTGCGCGACGGCGTGTTTGGACGGATCTGGCCGTTCTGGCGGGCCTGACAACTTCTTTTTTCCAAAAATACGGAGCCTGTCCCGAACTTGATCCGGGGGAGGTGAGGCCCGGACTCCGTCCGGGACGAGGGCAGCGCCCCGTTACCCCACCACAACACTTGCAGTCAGCGGCAGATGATCCGACGCCGCGCGGATCGCAGCCGTGTCCAGCGCGCGCAGATCACGCACCGCACCCGCCCTGTCCGACAAGATCCGGTCCAGCGGCAAGACCGGCCAATGCGCCGGAAAGGTCCGCCGCGCGCCGCCCTCAAACCGCCGCCCCAACAGGGGCTGCGCAAATGCCAGACCCAGCCAGGGCCGCCATTCATTGAGATCGCCCAGCAGGATCGTCTGCATCGGCGGCCTGCGGCGCAGATATTGGCCGATGATCCGCATCTGCACCATGCGCAGCGGCTGCGACAAGGACAGATGCGCGGTGATGATCCGCACAGGCACACCGCCCAGCCCGACATCCACAACCACAGCGCCACGGTGACAATGGCCGGGCAGATCAATCACATCGCGACCCGTCACACTGATCGCGGGGTGCAGAAACAGGATCGCCCCCAGAAAGCCGTGGCTTTGCGCGCCCCAGCGCATCTCGGGGCTGTCGTGGACATGGCGCAGCCCGGTGGCCGCTGCGATCCGGTCCAGATCAAGGAGACCGGCATGCGGCGGGCATTCGCCGTCGGCCTCTTGCAGGGCCAGCACCTGATGGCGGCCCACAGGGCTGACGTCACGGGCCAATGTTGCAACCACCCGGTCCGGGTCGACCTGGCCATCGCTTCCGCGGGCGCGGTGCACATTCCACGTCGCGCAGGTAAGTATCGGCAAAGATGCGCCTTTCATACGGATTTCACACCCTGATGGCATGCGGCGGGCGGGTCCGAAATGCAAAACTCTGTGTGATGACCAGCAAAGCCTTGCCGCAGTGGGGCCTGCGGCATTGTGCGCTTGGGTTTTGCTGTTAAAGTTGCGCAAAAATCATAAGGGGCAGAACATGAGCATCAACCGCCGTTTCATCATTGCAGGGCTTGGCGCCAGCTGGCTGGCCGGTTGCGCCACCAATCCCGGCGCGGTCGCCAACACGCCACCGCGCGCAACCGCCACCCCCAGTGACCTTTTGCCGCAGCGCGATGCGGGTTATGACGCCTGGGTGGCGGGGTTCCGTGGTCGCGCGACCGGACAAGGCATCACGCCCGCGACCTTTGACGCCGCATTCCGCAGCGGGGGCTTTCTGCCCGGTGTCGTCAGCCGCGACCGCAACCAGACCGAATTCCGCCGCACGCTGGAGGATTATCTGGCCATCGCCACCTCGGATGAACGCATCACCAAAGGCCGCGCCGCCTATGCCCGCCATGCGCCCGTTCTCAACGCGATCGAGGCGCGCTATGGCGTGAGCCGTTATATCGTGACGGCGATCTGGGGGCTGGAAAGCTTTTATGGCGAACGACAGGGCGATATTCCCGTCATCGCCGCCACATCCACCCTTGCCTATGAGGGACGGCGCGGTGCGTTTTTCGAGGCACAGACACTGGCCGCTTTGCGCATCCTTCAGGCGGGCGATATCACGCCGGCGCGGATGACCGGGTCTTGGGCCGGGGCGATGGGACATACGCAGTTCATCCCCACGACATTCGCGCAATTCGCAGTGGATTTCACCGGCGACGGGCGGCGTGATATCTGGGCGGATGATCCATCGGATGCTTTGGCCAGTGCCGCCAATTATCTGGCGCGCAGCGGCTGGCAGACCGGCACGAGTTGGGGGCGCGAAGACCCGAATGGCGCGCTGGAGCCGCAGCCGGGCGGGCCACGCTTTACCACCACGGCCAATTTCCGGGCGATCAAACGCTACAACAATTCGGATTCTTACGCGATCGGCGTCGGCCATCTGGCCGACCGCATCGCAGGCGGTGGCCCCTTGCAGATGCCGTTCCCGCCGGACCGGTTCGGCCTGACCAAACCGCAACGTATCGCCCTGCAGAACGGCCTGACCCGGCGCGGGTTCGACACGCAAGGCGCAGACGGCGTGATCGGTGCCAATACCACCCGCGCGATCGAGGGTTTCCAACGCAGCCAGGGATTGCCCGTCACGGGTGATCCGTCACCGGCGCTGCTGCGCCTGGTGTCCTGAACCATCGCCGCAACGGGTAAACCGTTGCGGCATCCCCTCAGGCAGCGACAGCGGGCTGGCGCAGGTCTGTCAGCACATCGGCAGCAATCTGGAACGATCTGATCCGCGCGGCAGGGTCATGGATCATGCCGGTCAGCATCAGCTCATCCGGCTGATAGGTCGCGATCAGGTCCTTCAGACCGGCCCTGACCGTCGCCGCCGACCCGGTGGCCGATATGGCAAGCGCCTGCTGCACCTGTGTCAATACCTGCGGTGAAACCTGTGCCGCCACATCATGCGTGGGTAACGGCAACTTGCCGGGTTTGCCGCCGAACAGGCGGGCAAAGGCCAGAACCTGCGATGACCGCAGATAGGCCGCTTCTTCATCCGTTTCGGCGGCACAGACGCCTGCCGCGATCATCACATAGGGCCGGTCCAGATGCTCCGATGGCCGGAACGTGCGGCGGTACACGTCCAGCGCCTGATCCAGCATTGCCGGTGCGAAATGCGACGCAAAGGCATAAGGCAGTCCCAGATGCGCCGCGAGCTGCGCGCCATAAAGGCTTGATCCAAGAATCCACACCGGCACATGAGTGCCATTGCCGGGGATCGCACGCACCGGTGCCGTGTCAGGGTTATCGCCGAAATAACCGATCAGTTCCTGCACATCCTGGGGAAAGCTGTCTTCGGGGGCCATGTGGCGGCGCAGCGCGCGCGCGGTCGTCATGTCGCTGCCCGGCGCGCGCCCAAGCCCCAGATCGATCCGTCCGGGGTAGAGCGTGGCCAATGTGCCGAATTGTTCTGCGACAACCAGTGGCGCATGGTTGGGCAACATGATGCCCCCTGCCCCCAGCCGGATGGTTTCCGTGGCTGCCGCGACATGCCCGATCACCACCGCCGTGGCCGCGCTGGCAATGCCGGGCATATTGTGATGTTCGGCGAGCCAATAGCGGTGATAGCCCGCAGCCTCTGCCGCGCGCGCCAGATCGACGGTGCCCGCCAGGGCATCGGCAGTGGTCCGGCCTTCGGGCACCGGGGAAAGGTCAAGAAGTGAAAAATGCTGCATCATAGCCTCCGTTCAGGGCTTAGCTAAGCATTGCCTGTACAAACGCCAAGACCAGCCATCCAATCCGTGACCGCACTCGGCAACCCGTGCAAATGCCGCGCGCCCACTGACGGTCCAACGCAGCAATCGGGTACATTTGATTATGACCTATCCACGAAAAACCGCAGCGCTGTCGCCAAAACGGAAACGTCATGGTGATAATTGCGATCGATGCCAATCTCACCAATCACATTCTGATTCGGAGCGTTGTAAAGGAGTTTCAGTGCAGATTCGGAAACCACTCGCCCGGATAAGCAAAGACTTGCCTGAATTTTGCCACTATGTCAGAGTTAAACTTGATTAAGTATTTTGCGACAGACCCAGCGTGTGTCGTTTTTCATTTTGCCGATCAGAAACGAGGAGGCGCGGCCGTGCAGCGACCGTTCAGCCATTTCAACAAGAATTTTGGTAAGAATACTCTCCGCGACGAAACCGGATCCATGACGATTTTTGCGATGTTCATATTCGTGATCATCCTGATTGTCGGTGGGATGGCCGTGGATATCATGCGCTATGAAAACAAGCGGGTGCATTTGCAGAATACCGCCGACCGCGCCGTGTTGGCCGCTGGCAGCCTGCGCCAGCCCAATGATCCAGAAGAGGTGGTGCGCGAATATTTCCGGCGCGAAGGGCTGGAAGATAATTTGCAGAATGTCGAGATTGTCGAAGGCCTGAACTTCCGCCGGGTGAATGTGCAGACAGCCAATGTCCTGCCGACGATGTTCATGAAATTCCTGGGCATCAGCGAATTGAACATGACCCCGGTCAGCGCCTCCGAGGAACGCTATAGCAAGGTTGAAGTGTCACTGGTGCTGGATCTTTCCAATTCGATGAACCAGCAAAACAGGATTCAGAACCTGCGGATCGCGGGCCAGGATTTTATCGACACTCTGTTTGAGAACGCCGAACCGGGTCAGGTTTCGGTCTCGATCATCCCTTATACGGGGCAGGTCAACCTGGGGCCGGACCTTGCCGAATACTTCACCATCGCGCCACCCATCCCGCAGTCGCAGTGCGTCGAATTCTTGGGAACATCTTTCAATTCGATTTCCATCGCACCGTTTTCCACGCTGATCGGCGCTGGCACTTTCGATCCGTGGCACACTACAATCAACCCGCAGATGTTCTTTTGCCCGATCCATTCTGGCGGAACGAGCGAGATTGTCACCTATTCCGGCAATCCCGCCTTTTTGCGCAACCGAATCGCAAACCTCGTGGCCGATGGCAACACATCGATCGATATCGGTGTGAAATGGGGTGCGGCCTTGCTTGATCCGACGATGCGGCCCGTGATCACCGGAATGGTCGCCGACGGCAAAGTCCCCGACGACTTTCTCGGGCGTCCGCTGGATTATGACGATCCCGACGTGCTGAAGGTGATGGTGATCATGACTGACGGTGAAAACTGGGATCAATTTCATATGCACCCGGATTACCGGACAGGCGAAGCACCTGTCTTTGTAGACCCGTCCAATGGCTATCTGTCTATTCATCATCCGACATATTCGGGAAGCAACAACAAGTATTTCGTCTATGACGTACCAGGGCGAAAGGTTGTCGGTTGGCAAAGCAGACCTTCGGGGTCGATCAGTGCCACTAACCTGGGGGTGGTCCAGCGGTTAAGCTGGGATCAGGTGTGGACGCGTCACACCGTGCGCTGGGTTGCCAAAAACCTTTACGGCGATCCGCTGGGTAGCAACAATACCCAACGAAACAACATCACCAATTCGTGGATCAATACCTGGTTGTCGACAACTTCGCCGACGCTCAAAAACCAGCGCCTGACCGCAATCTGCAATCAGTTGAAGTTGCGCGAAATCCCGATCTTTACGGTCGCATTTGAGGCGTCACCCGTCGGCGTCGCCTCCATGCAGACATGCGCCACATCCCAAAGCCATTTTTTCGATGTGAACGGCAGCGATATCCGCGGTGCATTCCGTGCGATTGCCGGGACGATCAACAGGCTGAGACTGACACAATGAAGAAAGTCACGAATTTCCTGGCACGGTTTTGCCGCGACGAAAGCGGCACATCGACCGTGGAATTTGTGATCCTCGCGCCGGTCATGTTCACCTTCCTGTTCATGGGGGTAGAGCTTGGCGTGACGATGACACGTCAGGTGCTGCTGGACCGCGGCGTCGATGTCAGCATCCGCGCTTTACGTCTGGGGCATATCCAGAACCCGACCGTGGATTTGCTTCGCGAAAATATCTGCGCCACCACGAGCATGATCCGTGACTGCGAAAGGAACCTGCTGATTGACCTGCGCCGCGTAAGCATGACGACCTGGAACTATCCCACAGGCCAGACGGAATGTATCAACCGCGACGAAGAGATTGATCCAACAACCCAGGTCACCAGCGGCGGCAGCAATGATCTGATGATCCTGCGCGCCTGCCTGATCATCGATCCATTGTTTCCGACCTCGCGTCTGGGGTTGCGATTGCCGCCGGCACCCGGCGGCGGGTACGAGCTGTTTTCGGTGACATCTTTTGTGAATGAACCCAGATGAAGAAATTCATGTCCCGCTTCTGGAAAGACGAAGACGGTGTAATCACCGTCGAAACAGTCATCGCTGTGCCTTTTGTCGCTTTGGCCTTTTTCGCGACCTATGTCTTTTTCGACCTCTACCGCGTGAACACGGCCAGCCAGAAAGCTGCTTATATCGTCGCTGACAGCATTTCGCGGCAAACCGAACCTGTGAATGTGACCTTCATAGAAGGGATGAACACCCTGCATGACATCCTTGCGCGCACCCGCAACACGACCACGATGCGCGTGTCAAGCATCGGCTGGAGCGATCAGAGCGACCGCTATATCGCGATCTGGTCGGTCAATACCGGCCTTGGCCCGGCCTTGGGCGAAACCGAACTGAACGGCCCGATGTCAGCCCGCCTGCCCCCTATTCCGCAGGGCGAGACATTCGTGATGGTGGAAACATCGGTTGATTACACGCCTTTGTTCAATGTGGGCATCGCAGAACAGACCTTCCGTCAGATGATTGTGACGCGACCGCGTTTTGCCCCGCAAGTCGCATTCGACGATGGCTCACAGCTGTTGGAACAGGATTTTGGCCCGGGCAATTGCAACGATGGCCCCAACCTGTGCAGCCCTGCCGGCAGCTAGGCCCTTTGCGTTGCGTCGCTCAGCGTGACGTTGGTCCCCCACCCCTGGCAGGCTGCCTGTAGATCCGTGCGCAGGGGTGCGTCCGTGTAAAACCCGTCAATCTGCGCCAGCGATCCGATCCGGGCGGGGGCGCGTCTGCGGAACTTGGATTGGTCGGCGACCAGAAAGCTGCGCCGCGCCTGCCGCAGGATTGCCTGGCTGACTCCGACCTCCTGAATGTCGTAATCCAGAATATCTCCGTCTTCGTCCAGCGCCGAACAGCTGATGACCGCCAGATCGAATTTGAACTGGCCGATCGCCTGCGTCGTGATCGTGCCCACCAGCCCGGCATCGGCGCGGCGCAACAGACCACCGACGACGATGATTTCGCACTGGGGGTTATCGACAAGGATATTCGCCACGTTCAGGTTATTGGTCAGCACCATGATATCGCGGTGGCCCAGCAGGGCGCGGGCCACAGCCTCGGTCGTGGTGCCGATGTTCAAAAACAGCGAACAGCCGTTAGGGATGTCCCGCACACAGGCCTGCGCGATGGCGGCTTTGGCGGATTCGTTCAGATCGCGGCGGTCCTGATAACCGATATTGGCGACGGTCGACGGCAGGATAGCGCCGCCATGCACGCGCTGCAGCTTGCCCTGATCGGCAAGCTCGGACAGGTCCCGCCGGATTGTCTGCATGGTCACGCTGAAATGCGCAGCAAGGTCTTCGACAATCACGCGCCCGTCCCGACGCGCGATGATCTGGATATCGCGCAAGCGTTCTTCCTGTGACATGGCCAGCCCCCTTTGCCAATTCGCGCGGGCCGCCGAATCGCGCCCGGGAACTGCAATGTTCGTTTTCACGATATTCTGCATCGCCGCGAACCTGCAATACGGAACATAGCAGAAACAAAGCGCTTTTAATTTTTCGCTTACGGTAAAACGAATATCTTTATCCTATAAAACGAAAAAACTTGCGCATCGGCGCGCCTGCCGACTAGGTTTGCCGTGACCGCAATCTTGCCCTTCAAGGACAGAGCAATCATGTCACAACCGGCACCAGACCTTACCGCGACACAGCAGGTGCATGACCTGTTGGTGATCGGCGGTGGCATCAACGGCTGCGGCATTGCGCGCGATGCCGCCGGGCGCGGATTGTCGGTTGTGCTGGCGGAAAAGGGCGATCTGGCGGGGGCGACATCATCGGCCTCGACCAAGCTGTTTCACGGCGGTCTGCGTTATCTGGAATATTTCGAGTTCCGCCTTGTGCGCGAGGCGCTGATCGAGCGTGAAACCTTGCTGCGCGCGATGCCGCATATTTCCTGGCCGATGCGGTTCGTGCTGCCTTATCATCGCGATATGCGTTTCGACAGCGATACACCGACGTCGCGGCTGTTGGGTATTTTCATGCCATGGATGAAAGGGCGCAGGCCCGCCTGGCTGATCCGGCTGGGCTTGTTCCTTTATGACAATCTGGGCGGACGCAAGATATTGCCGGGCACGACAACCCTGACGCTGACGGGCAAAGAGGGCGCGCCGCTGAATGACCGCTTCACCAAAGCCTATGAATATTCCGATGCATGGGTCGAGGATTCGCGCCTTGTCGTGCTGAACGCCCGCGATGCCGCCGCGCGTGGTGCCACGATCATGACAAGGTCAGAGGTGGTGTCGGCCAGCGTCGCGGATGGTATCTGGCAAGTGAAAATCCGGACCGAGGATGGCGAACAGACCATCGCCGCCCGGATGCTGATCAATGCCGCAGGTCCGTGGGTCGGCGACGTCATCCACGGCAGGCTGCGGCTGAACAGCCGCGAGAATGTCCGCCTTGTGCGCGGCAGCCATATCGTGACTCGCAAGCTCTACGATCATGACAAATGCTATTTCTTTCAGGGCAGTGACGGGCGGATCATCTTTGCCATCCCCTATGAGCAGGATTTCACCCTGATCGGCACGACCGATGCCGAACATCACGACCCGTCGCAAACACCCGTCTGTACGGATGAGGAACGCGATTACCTGTGCAATTTCGCCAGCCAGTATTTCAAACGGCCCGTGACCACGGATGACATCGTCTGGACCTATTCGGGGGTGCGCCCGCTTTATGATGACGGGGCCAGTTCGGCGACCGCCGCGACCCGTGATTACACGCTGAAGGTTGATCAATCCGCCGGTGCGCCGGTGCTGAACATCTTTGGCGGCAAGATCACGACCTATCGGCGGCTGGCGGAATCCGCGCTGGATAAGATCGGGACAATCCTGCCGCTGGATAAAGGCAAATGGACCGCAGGCGTCGCCCTGCCGGGGGGCGATTTTCCGCATGACGGTGTGGCGGCTTTGGTGGCGGAACTGCAGCGTGATTACCCCTTCCTGACCGATTTCTGGGCGCGCCGTCTGGCGCGCGCTTACGGAACCGAGGCCCGCGATATCCTGGGGGCTGCAAAAACCGCCACCGATCTGGGCCACGATTTCGGCGCGACCCTGTCCGAGGCAGAGGTCAGTTGGCTGATCACCCATGAATACGCCCGCAGCGCAGAGGACGTGCTGTGGCGACGGTCCAAACTGGGCCTGCGGATGGATCAACACCAGGTGGCGGTGCTGGAGGAATGGACCGCCAACCATGCAAAGAAAGTATTACGCGCCGCAGAATAAAGCAGCGCTTTGAGGGAGGAGAGAATATGTCGCTGGTCTTGGACGGCGTCAGCAAGGTGGTAGAGGGCGCAAGCCATATCTACCCCACGGATCTGACGCTGGAACGTGGCACGATGAACGTGCTGTTGGGCCCGACCCTGTCGGGAAAAACCACGCTGATGCGCCTGATGGCGGGTCTTGATGTGCCTGCGACGGGCCGTATCCTGTGGGAAGACCGCGACGTGACAGGCATGCGCGTGCAGGACCGCAAGGTTGCCATGGTCTATCAGCAGTTCATCAATTATCCGTCGATGACCGTGTTTGACAATATCGCCTCGCCCTTGAAACTGATGGGCCTGAACCGGGCCGAGATTGACCGCAAGGTCCGCGAAACCGCCGATCTGATGCAATTGGGCCCGATGCTGGACCGCAAGCCGCTGGAATTGTCGGGCGGGCAACAGCAGCGCTGTGCGCTGGCGCGCGCCTTGGTCAAGGATGCGGGGCTGGTGTTGCTGGATGAACCGCTGGCGAATCTTGATTACAAATTGCGTGAAGAATTGCGCGCAGAAATCCCCCGGATTTTTGAGGAATCCGGCGCGATCTTTGTCTATGCCACGACCGAACCGGAAGAGGCATTATTGCTGGGCGGCAATGTCGCGACAATGTGGGAAGGCAGGATTACCCAATTCGGCCCCACCCCGTCGGTCTATCGCCAGCCCAAGGATGCGACCACCGCGCGGGTGTTTTCCGACCCGCCGATGAATTTTACCAAAATCGTCAAGGCGGGCGACAAGATCAGCTTTGGCGCAGGCCAGACGGCTGCGGCGACCGGTGCCCTGGGGCAATTGTCGGACGGCACCTATCTGGCGGGGTTCCGCCCCGACCATCTGCATCTGGAACCGAAAGGCCGCGACGGTCTACAGTTTGCCTGCACCTTGCGGGTGACGGAAATCACCGGATCGGAAACCTTTGTTCATCTGGACCATGCCGGCGACCGTTGGGTCGGGCTTATTCACGGTGTGCATCACCTTCAATTTGGCGCGCCGATCAATGTCTGGCTGGACGCCGCCCATGTCTATGTCTTCACCGAAAGCGGCGATCTGGTGGCCCCCGCATCCTATGCGGCAGCGGCCTGAGGAGGACCAATGGCACAAATCACACTTGATAATCTGGCACATTCCTATCTGCGCAATCCCAAGGGCGAAGATGATTTCGCGCTCAAACAGCTCGACCATGTCTGGAAAGATGGCGAGGCTTATGCCCTGCTTGGTGCCTCCGGTTGCGGGAAATCCACGCTGCTCAATATCATCTCGGGTCTTGTTGTGCCGTCACGTGGGCGCATTCTTTTCGGCGACAAAGACGTGACCCGTCAGGACACCGTGGCGCGCAATATCGCACAGGTTTTCCAGTTTCCGGTCGTCTATGACACGATGTCCGTGGGCGACAATCTGGCCTTTCCATTGCGCAATCGCGGCATGGACCCGGCCTATATCGCCGAACGCGTGCAAAAGATCGCATCCATGATCGGGATGGATGATCTGCTGAAACGCAAGGCGCGCGGGCTGACGGCGGATGCCAAGCAAAAGATCAGCCTTGGCCGTGGCATGGTGCGCGAAGACGTGAACGCGATCCTGTTTGACGAACCGCTGACGGTGATCGACCCGCATATGAAATGGGAATTGCGCACGCAGTTGAAGGCGCTGCACAACGAATTCGGTCACACCATGATCTATGTGACCCATGACCAGACAGAGGCGCTGACCTTTGCCGACAAGGTCGTGGTCATGCATGACGGCCGCGTCGTCCAGCTAGGTACGCCCGAGGAATTGTTCGACACGCCAGAACATACCTTTGTCGGCTATTTCATCGGATCGCCCGGTATGAACCTGATCGATGCAGAGGTCGCAGGCGATACCGCCCATTGCGCAGGCCATGCGGTGCCGCTGGGCGGACATTACCGCACGACCCAGGGTCGAATCCAGATCGGCATCCGCCCCGAATTCGTAACCCTGACCGATGGCGAACACGGCCTGCCCGTCACCATCAAACGGGTCGAGGATGTGGGCCGTCACCAGATCCTGCGCGCGGAATTCGCGGGCAAGCCCGTCAACGCGATCCTGCCCGAAGGCTTTGCCGTGCCAGCCGGTGCCAACCGCCTGCATTTCGCGCCAGAGCGGATCAATGTCTATGCCGAGGACTGGCGGATCGCCCCGTTGCAGGCTGTCGCCACCTCTGAACGAAAGGTCGTCTGATGGATAAGGTACAAAACAACAAGGCGTGGTTTCTGGTTCTGCCGGTGCTGGTGCTGGTCGCGTTTTCCGCCGTGATCCCCCTGATGACTGTGGTGAATTATTCGGTGCAGGACACATTCGGCAATAACGTGTTTTTCTGGGAAGGTCTTGGTTGGTTCCGCGATGTGCTGACTTCTGACCGGGTGCATGCGGCACTCGGGCGGCAACTGGCGTTTTCGGGGATCATTCTGGCGATCCAGATCCCGCTGGGTATCGCGATTGCGGTCTGCATGCCCAAACGCGGTTTTTGGGCCTCGGTCTGCCTGGTCTTGATGGCCCTGCCCTTGCTGATCCCATGGAACGTTGTCGGCACGATCTGGCAGATCATGGGCCGCACCGATATCGGACTGGTGGGCTATACGCTTGATCAGGTCGGGATCAGCTGGAACTATGCCCGCAACCCTGTTCATGCCTGGGTCATGGTGGTGATGATGGATGTCTGGCACTGGACGTCGCTTGTCGCGCTGCTGGCCTATGCCGGGCTGCAATCGATCCCGCAGGCCTATTATCAGGCGGCCAAGATCGATCAGGCCAGCCGGTGGAAGGTTTTCCGCTACATCGAATTGCCCAAGATGCAGGGCGTGCTGCTGATCGCGATCCTGCTGCGCTTCATGGACAGTTTCATGATCTATACCGAACCTTTCGTCGTCACCGGTGGCGGGCCGGGTTCAGCGACATCGTTCCTGTCAATCGATCTGGTGAAAATGGCGCTGGGACAGTTCGACCTTGGACCTGCGGCTGCCTTCTCGCTGATGTATTTCCTTGTGATCCTGCTGGTATCCTGGGTGTTCTACACCGTCATGACCAACCTTGATAAAGCGGAGGGCCGGTAACATGGTCGCAACATCCGAAACCTACACAGCCACCACGCGCAAAGCCACTTTGCCAAAGGTGCGCGCCCGCCATGTCGTGATGGTTGTATATCTGATGTTCATGCTGGTCCCGATCTATTGGCTGACCAAGATGAGCCTGCAGACCAACCGCGAGATCCTGGGCGGTTTCACCCTTTGGCCGCAGAACCCGACGCTGGATAATTACCGCGTCATCCTGACGGATCGGTCGTGGTATATCGGCTATATCAATTCGATCACCTATGTGGTGATGAACACGATCCTGTCGCTGGCCGTGGCACTGCCTGCCGCCTATGCCTTTAGCCGCTACCGGTTTCTGGGCGACAAGCACCTGTTCTTCTGGCTGCTGACCAACCGTATGGCACCCCCTGCTGTCTTCGCGCTGCCGTTCTTTCAGCTTTATTCATCCGTCGGACTGTTCGACACCCACATTGCGGTCGCCTTGGCGCATACCTTGTTCAACGTGCCGCTGGCGGTGTGGATTCTGGAAGGGTTCATGCGCGGTGTGCCCAAGGAAATTGACGAGACCGCCTATATCGACGGTTATTCATTCCCGCGCTTTTTCGTGCGGATATTCATGCCACTGATCGCCAGCGGCATCGGGGTGGCGGCGTTTTTCTGCTTCATGTTCTCATGGGTGGAATTGCTGTTGTCGCGCACTCTGACGGCGGTGGATGCGCAACCCATCGCGTCGATCATGACGCGCACAGTGTCGGCCTCTGGCCTTGACTGGGGCGTGCTCTGTGCGGCGGGGGTACTGACAATCGTGCCGGGTGCTTTGGTGATCTATTTTGTCCGTAACTACATCGCCAAGGGCTTTGCCTTGGGCCGCGTGTAAAGGGAGGAACCGTAATGTCATTGGCATGGATGGCCTGGACCGGCCCCACAGCAATCTTTTTCTGCGTGATTGCCACGCTTTTGGTGATCTTCACCATTCTGGGCATCAGATACCCGGAAACGCCACGGCGCGGCATTCTGACGATCGAAACCACACGCGGTGACCGTTTGTTCATCACGCTGCTGGGATCGGCCTTCATCAACGCAGGCTGGCTCGCGATGAGCGGGCAGCCGCAATATTGGGCATTGGGAATTTGCGCGTTCTACGCCGCAGCGGTGTTCCGCTGGGTATGACACGACGCAAAGACGCGCAGGGTGCGCCGCAGGAGGTGCGGCAAGTCTTGCAAACGACAACGACAGTTCAATCCATGGGAGGATTTACATAATGAACCGTATTTTAAAGACATCCACAGCGCTGGCACTCGCGCTCTCGGTGACGGGGATCCCGGCATTTGCCGATATGGACGCCGCCATCGCGTTTCTTGATGAACATATCGGCGATATGTCCGCCCTGACCCGCGAAGAACAGGAAGCCGAAGTGCAATGGTTCATCGACGCAGCAGAGCCTTTGCGCGGCATGTCGATCAATGTCGTTTCTGAAACGATCACGACGCATGAATTTGAATCCAGCATCCTCGCCCCCGCGTTCAGCGCGATCACCGGCATTAACGTCACCCATACGCTGATCAGCGAAGGCGACGTGGTCGAACGTCTGCAAACCCAGCTGCAAACCGGGGAAAACGTGTTTGACATGTATATCAACGATGCCGACCTGATCGGGACGCATTGGCGCTATCAACAGACCCGGAACCTGACCGATTTCATGGAAGGTGACGGTGCCGATTTCACCAACCCGGGTCTGGATCTGGATGATTTCATGGGGACCAGCATGGCGACAGGGCCGGATGGCAAGCTGTACCAGCTGCCCGTCCAGCAATTCGCCAACCTCTATTGGTTCCGCCATGATTGGTTCACCGACCCCGAGATTATGGCCGCCTTTGAAGAGGAATATGGCTATCCATTGGGCGTCCCGGTGAACTGGTCGGCCTATGAAGATATCGCCGCCTTCTTTACCGGGCGCGAGATTGATGGAACGACCGTCTATGGTCACATGGACTACGGACGTCGCGATCCGTCGCTTGGCTGGCGTTTCACCGATGCCTGGCTATCGATGGCTGGCGCATCCGACCTTGGCCTGCCCAATGGCGTGCCGGTCGATGAATGGGGTCTGCGCGTCAACGACAATTTCCAGACCGTTGGGTCCTGCGTTGCGCGTGGCGGTGCCACGAACAGCCCGGCTGCGGTTTATTCCATCGAAAAATATGTCGACTGGCTGCAGAACTATGCCCCGCCAGAAGCCAATGGCATGAACTTTTCGGAATCCGGACCAGTGCCGTCGCAGGGCAATATCGCCCAGCAGATATTCTGGTACACCACTTTCACCGCCGATATGGTCGCCCCTGACCTGCCGGTGATGAACGAGGATGGCACGCCAAAATGGCGCATGGCCCCCAGCCCGCATGGTGCCTATTGGCAGGAAGGCATGAAGGTCGGCTATCAGGATGTGGGTTCCGCCACTATCTTGGAATCAACGCCGCTGGACCGCGCACAGGCCGGATGGCTTTACGCGCAGTTCATCGCGTCCAAGACAGTGGATGTGGCCAAATCGCATTACGGTCTGACCTTCATCCGCGAATCCACCGTCAACCACGACAGTTTCACCGAACGTGCGCCGCAACTGGGCGGTCTGGTGGAATTCTACCGTTCGCCCGAGCGTGACTTGTGGACCGATACGGGTTTCAACGTGCCGGATTATCCCCGTCTGGCACAGCTGTGGTGGCAGAACATCGGTGACGCGTCATCCGGCGCGCGTACCGCACAGGAAGCCATGGATGCACTTTGCGCTGAACAAGAGGCGGTGATGGAACGTCTGGGCCGGTCCGGCGTACAGGGCGAATTCGGCCCGGCGCTGAACGAGGAACAGGATGCGGAATACTGGCTGTCACAGCCCGGCGCACCCTGGCCCGCGCTTGAAGATGAAAAAGGCGAACCGCAGACCATCGCCTATGAAGAGCTGATCCGCCGCTGGACGGAATAGGTTCATGTCGGGGGCGGCGCGCCCGCCCCTGACACATCCCTGGCGAAGTGGCCCGCTGGCTGCTTCGCCAGTTTCATGACAGGCTACAAGCCGCAGCAGAGGAGCGACATCATGGGTTACATTCTGGCACTGGATCAAGGCACGACATCCAGCCGGGGGATCGTCTTTGGTCCAGACATGAAAATTGTCGCCACCGCACAGGAAGAATTCACGCAGCATTATCCGAAATCCGGCTGGGTCGAACATGACCCCAGCGATCTTTGGGCCTCGACTGCCGCCACCGCGCGCGCCGCGATCGAAAAGGCCGGGTTGAAGGCCAGGGATATCGCCGCCATCGGCATCACCAATCAGCGCGAAACCACGATTGTCTGGGACCGCAAGACCGGCAAACCCATTCATAATGCTATCGTCTGGCAGGACCGCCGCACCGCCGATTTCTGCGCGAAACTGCGCGATGACGGGCAAGAGGCGATGATCACCGCCCGCACCGGGCTGATCGTCGATCCGTATTTTTCGGCGACCAAGCTGAAATACATCCTCGACACCGTGGACGGCGCGCGTGATCGGGCGCGCAAGGGTGAACTGGCTTTCGGCACTGTCGATAGCTGGCTGATCTGGAACCTGACCGGCGGGCGCAGCCATGTCACCGACGCGACCAATGCCGCACGCACCATGCTATACGACATTCACAAGGGTCGGTGGAGCGAGACAATCTGCGACCTGTTCGATATCCCGCAAGAGATGCTGCCAGAGGTCAAGGATTGCGCAGCCGATTTCGGCATGACGCGGGCCGATCTGTTCGGTCATGAAATTCCCATCCTTGGTGTGGCGGGCGACCAGCAGGCCGCGACCATCGGGCAGGCCTGTTTTGAACCCGGCATGGTCAAATCCACCTATGGAACCGGTTGTTTCGTTGTTTTGAATACTGGCGACACGCCTGTCACCTCCAACAACAAGCTTTTGACCACTATCGCCTATCAGCTGGACGGGAAACCGACCTATGCGCTGGAAGGGTCGATCTTTATCGCCGGTGCCGTGGTCCAATGGCTGCGCGACGGGATCAAGATCATCCGCGCCGCCCCCGAAACCCAAGGGCTGGCCGAAACCGCAGATGACAGTCAGGACCTGATCCTTGTCCCTGCCTTCGTCGGTCTGGGCGCGCCCTATTGGGCACCAGAGGCGCGCGGCGCGATCTTTGGCATGACCCGCAATTCCGGGCCGGGCGAATTCGCGCGGGCGGCGCTCGAATCTGTGGGCTATCAGACGCTTGATCTGCTGGAGGCGATGCAAGCCGATTGGGAACGCGACGCGGCAGAGCCGTCCTTGCGTGTCGATGGCGGCATGGCCGCGAATGATTACGCGATGCAATTCCTGTCCGATATCATCGGCGCGCCGGTGGACCGGCCGCAGGTGCTGGAAACCACCGCACTCGGGGCGGCGTGGCTGGCGGGGATGCGCGCGGGCGTCTGGCCGGATATGGCGGAATTCGCCAAAGGCTGGGCGATTGACCGCCAGTTCACCGCCAATATGGACGCGGATCAGCGCGATGGGCGCTATGCCCGCTGGGGGCGTGCCGTGCAGGCCGTGCTGGCCGTATGATGATCGCGCCATTCGGTTTTGCCACGGCAGGGACGATCCGTTTTGGTCGCGGGGTATTGGCCGAGGCTGCACCCTTTGCCGCACCGTTTCAGCGGGTGCTTCTCGTGCGCTCTGCCTCTGTCGCGGCGGCGGATCATCTGGCGCGTGATCTGCGCCAATCCGGCGAGGTGATGGAACTGATCGCCGAGGGCGAACCTGACCTGCCCGCGATCAACGCGCATCTGGCGACCACGAGCCCCTTTGCCCCCGACCTGATCATCGCCATCGGCGGCGGTGCCGTCATCGACTATGGCAAAGCCTTCGCCGCGCTGATCCCCGCGCCGCATGGTGCCTTGCGCTATCTGGAGGTGGTGGGCGAAGGTCAACCACTGGACAAGGCCCCCCTGCCCCTGATCGCGATCCCGACAACCGCTGGCACCGGCACAGAAGTCACCCGCAACGCGGTGATCGGTGTGCCAGAGGCCGCACGCAAGGTCAGCCTGCGCGATCCGCGCCTTTACCCGACACTGGCGCTGATTGACCCCGATCTGTGCCTGTCCTGCCCGCGCGGCGTCATCCTCACCTCTGGCCTTGATGCCGTGACGCAGGTCATCGAACCTTTTATCAGCGCCCGCGCCAATCCGATGACTGACGCCTTGTGTCGCGATGCGATCCCGCGCGGATTGGCAGCGTTGCACCGGTTGATCGACCATGACGACACCGGCGCTTGGGACGATATGGCGCTGACCAGCGTCTTTGGCGGGCTGGCGCTGGCCAATGCGGGCTTGGGCGCGGTGCATGGCTTTGCCGGTGTGATCGGCGGACAGACCGGGGCGGCGCATGGCGCAATCTGCGGCGCGCTGCTGGTCCCGGTGTTGCAGGCGAACCTTGCGGCGGCTGCGGGCGACACGACCGCGCGGATTGCCTGGGTGATTGACCGGATCAGCGATGAATATGGCAGCTTGGCGGATTTCCAGACATGGGCGCGCGGTCACGGCTTGCCGCGCTTGCAGGAGCTTGGGGTCACGCCAGACACGCATGACCAGATCGCCAGCGATGCGCGGGATGCCTCATCCTACAAGGCCAATCCTGTCGATCTGGATATGGCCGCCTTGCTGGATATTCTTGCAAAGGCGTAACGTTCAAAGATCATTGCCCTTCGCCCGGCTTTGCCCGATGCTGCGGTCAGCAAGAGGATATCGCCCATGAAACGGATCACAATGACGCTGGATGACGACCTTATGGCGGCGGTGGATGCGCATATGGACGCGTCAGGTGCGACCAACCGTTCAGAGGCGATCCGCGATCTGGTCGCGCGTGCGCTTACCCCTGCCGCGCCCGCCGATGCCGCCTGTCTGGGTGTGGTCAGCTATACTGTCGATCCCGATATGCGCGATCTTGCGCGCAAGATCCCGCAGGTGCGGCAGGACAACCACGACCGCTTTGCCGCGGCGCTCTCCGTGCCGGTCGATCATTCGACATCGGTGGAAGTCGCCGTGCTGAAGGGCTCGGTTGCGGAGGTGGAGGCGATCGCCAATGCGCTTTTCCTCGAACGCGGTGTGCGCCACGGCCGTCTGGCGCTGGTTCCGGTGGTGGTCGAGGATTCGGCCCATGCCCATGGCAATGGCGCGCCGCACCGGCATGACAAAGTGGTCAACCGGTTTCAGTGACAGCGCTGTCCAAACGTCCCGCCGCCAAAGCCGAAACCGCGACCATCACCGCAGCCGTGCCCAGCATCAGCGCCAGCCCACCCGCCTGATAGGTCAGCCCGGACAAGAGCGTGCCGAGCAACCGACCGGCGGCATTGGCCATGTAATAGAACCCCACATCCATCGTGACCCGTTCTGCCTTGGAAAAGGACAGGATCAGATAGGAATGCAGCGCCGAATTGATCGCAAAGATGGCGCCAAAGACCAACAGCCCGATGACCAGCGTCACCGTCAGCCATGTCTGCGGCCCGCCCGATGCCAGCGCCGCTGCGGTCAGCGCGGCGGGCACCGCTGCCAGCGCCCATGCCCATTGCCGCGCCGCGCCTATCAATTCACCCGCAGGCCGTGTCGTGGCGTGCAGCACCTTGGGGGCTGATGCCTGCACTGCGCCGTAAAGAATGATCCAGACTGCCATGAAACTGCCGATCATGAAGAACGCATTGCGGTTGCCGGCGACTGTACCATCGGACAGTACCGCATAGAAATAAATCGGGATGCCGACGACGAACCAGATATCGCGCGCACCGAACAGGAACACCCGCGCAGCACTCAGCCAGTTGACGTTATGGGATTTCGAAATGACTTCCGAAAATTTCGCGCCCTTGCGGCCCTTTGGCAGGCCCGCAGGCATGAACACCAGCACCGCGATCAGGATCACCGCCAGTGCTGCTGCCATCGCCAGCACAGCCCCGACAAAACCGATGGTGGCCAGCAAGGCCGCACCCAACAGAAAGCCCAGCCCTTTGACCGCGTTCTTGGACCCGGTCAGCAGGGCGACCCAGCGGAACAGGCCCGCCTGCCCGTCCGGCGCCAGCAGTTTGACGGCGGATTTCGACGCCATCTTGGCCAGATCCTTGGCCACGCCGCTGGCCCCTTGGACCAGCATCACAAACACGACCGAGGCCCCAATGGCCCAGGCCGGATCAAGCTGCGCCAGCGCCAACAGCGCCACGACCTGCAACCCCAGACCGGCGTATAGGGTAAAGGTCAGGCCGAACCGCGCCGCGATCCACCCGGCGGACAGGTTGGTGACGATCCCGGCGATTTCGTACAGCACGAACAGATAGGCCAACTGCACCGGGGAAAACCCCAACGTATGGAAATGCAGCAGCACCAGCATCCGCAACGCGCCATCGGTCAACATGAAGGCCCAATAGGACGCGGTGACGGCGATATAGGCGCTCAACCCCTCAGGTCTGGCAGCGGCGGTCACAGCGACGCCCCGACCATCAGCGCGACATCGACCAGCCGATGGGCATAGCCCATTTCATTGTCGTACCAGACATAGAGTTTCACCTGCGTGCCATTCACCACCATGGTCGAGGGCGCATCGACAATCCCCGACCGCGTGTCATTGGTGTAATCGGCAGAGACCAGCGGGCGTTCCTCATAGCCCATGATGCCTTTCAACGGCCCTTCGGCGGCGGCTTTCAGCAGGGCGTTGACCTCTTCCGCCGTGGTTTCGCGCGCAACCTCGAACACGCAATCGGTCAGTGACCCGTTCAGCAAGGGCACCCGCACCGCATGGCCGTTCAGCTTGCCTGTCAGTTCCGGGTAGATCAGCGTGATCGCCGTGGCGCTGCCGGTGGTCGTCGGGATCAGCGAATTCAGCGCGGATCGCGCGCGGCGCAGATCCTTGGCCGGGCGGTCCACGATGGTCTGGGTATTGGTGACATTGTGGATCGTGGTGATGGAGCCATGCCTGATCCCGATCCCTTCCAGAATGACCTTGACCACCGGGGCAAGGCAATTGGTGGTGCAGGAGGCGGCGGTGATGATCTGATGTGTTGCCGGGTCATAGGCATCATTATTCACGCCATAGACGATATTGGCGGTCGGCCCGTCCTTGACCGGGGCAGAGACGACGACCTTTTTCACCCCGGCGGCGAAATAGGGGGCGATCTTGCTTTCGGTCTTGAACACACCTGTGCAATCAATCACCACATCAACGCCGTCCAGCGGCAGGGCGTCGATGTTTTTGGTGCCGATAAAGGGCAACCGCGTGCCATTGATCGTCACGCTGTCAGCGTCATAGGCGAAATCAGCATCCCAGCGCCCGTGCACCGTATCGAATTCCAGCAGATGCGCATGCATCGCCGGATCACCGACGGAATCGTTGATCCACGCAATCTTTGCGCCTTTTTCCAGCAGCGGTTTCAGCGCCAGTTTGCCAATCCGGCCAAGGCCGTTGATCGCGTAGGTCGTCATCAACGCGTTTCCTCTTTGTTGCGGCCAATATCATCCACGGCTTTTTGCAGCGACATCCGGTCCAATGTGGCCAGTGGCAAGGCCGTGAACAGCTTGATCCGGTTATGCAGCGCACCATAGGCTCGCTGAAACGCGAGGCTTTTTTCGGCATCTGTCCCCGTCGCCTTGACCGGGTCCGGCATGCCCCAATGCGCGCTGACCGGCTGGCCGGACCAGGCGGGGCATTCCTCATTCGCGGCCTGATCGCAGACGGTGAAAACAAAATCAAAGGCGGGCGCATCAGGGCCGGTAAAGGCGCTGACGTTCTTGGATTCCAGCACCGATATGTCATGACCTTTCTGGCGCAAAACTTCGAGCGCGAAAGGGTTCAGGTCCGACCGGGGCATGGTGCCTGCGGAATAGGCGATAAAGCGATCCCCCGCCTCTTTGCGCAGGATTGATTCAGCAAAGATCGACCGGGCGGAATTGCCGGTGCAGATGAACAGCACGTTATAGGTGGTCTGGGTCATGGGATTATGTCCAAGGGGCGCGGGTGCGCAAAGGTCGGGCCTGCCCCGACAGCAATCATTGTAGAGGTCCTGAACGGTGGCGTTCACGGCATCCATAGCGATGCTATATTGCAGGGATGTGGCAACGCGGTGTTGGGTGACCAACCCCGCCTGGGTCAGCGCCGAAAGATAAGCCGACAGGGTCGATGGCTTGATCCCCAGCGCCGCAGACATTTCGCCTGCGGGCACACGGTCGGGATAGCGCCGCATCAGCAGCCGGAACACGGCCAGCCGTTGCGGATGGCCAAGGGTGGTCAGACGTGTGGTGATATCAGTTTCCATATTTCGTGAATATCCGAAATAAAGATTCGGGCAACCGATTTTTCCGCGCTTTACAAAAACTTCATATTGGTCAGAACACCCGCGATCCTGCGGCATACGTCTGCTGCACCATCGCGACATCATCCATCATGTCAAAGGCTACCAGATCAGCGCGCTGGCCGATGGCGATGCGCCCCCGGTCGGTCAGCCCTGCCGCCTGTGCCGGGGCGGATGTCACCGTGGCGATGCCGCGCGGCAGATCATCCCAGATCAACCCCAGCCGCACCGCCGCCAGCAGCAGCGCTGCAGGCACGTAATCCGACGACATGATATCCAGCCTGTCCGTGTGCGCCAGATCCAGCGCCGCCACATTCCCCGAATGCGACCCGCCGCGGATCAGGTTCGGCGCACCCATGATCACCGCGATACCGCTGGCGTGACAGGCATCGGCGGCCTCAAGCGTGGTGGGAAATTCCGCAAGCCTGACACCATGGGCGTGGCTGGTCGCAACCTGTGCGGCGGTCGTATCATCATGGCTGGCCAGCACTGCGCCCAGCCTGTTTGCCGCAGCGACTGTCGCCGCCTCGTGCTTTGTGCCGAAACGCGTCTGCAGGCCATACAGAAAGTCCACATAGCCCGCGAAATCCGTCTCGGACAGGTTATGCTTGCCGCGCACATAAGCCTCGAATTTCGCGACATCGGAAAACTGCCGCTGCCCCGGCGTATGATCCATCATCGAGACAATGCCGATCCGGTCCGTACTGGTGAATTCATCCAGCTCTTCGGTCAGGGTTTCAGAACAAATCTCGGCGCGCAGGTGCAGGTGATGGCTGATGCGCAGCGCACCCGCCCCGCGCATGGCCAGAATCTCATCCGCCATCTGGCGCGCATATTTGCCATAACGCTTGCCGCCCCCCGATGTGATCGACCCCACGCGGATCGCATCAAACACGGTGGTGATCCCGCAGCCCGCCAGTTCGCGGTCATGCGCCATGATCGCGGCGCGATAGGGCCAGTCCACCTTGGGCCGGGGTGTCAGATGCCGTTCGAGGTTATCGGTATGCAATTCCACCAGTCCCGGTGCCAGATAAGTACCATCAAGATCAATTGCAGCCTTCGGCACGCCAGCACCGGTGCCGATATCGGCAATCAGCCCATCCTTGATCTGCAGTGATCCGGTGATCACCTCATCGCCAAGGATCAGGCGGGCGTTGGCAAGAATTATCTGGTCTGTCATGGCAGTGTCACGATGCTTTGGCTAAAGGTGGATCTATGTTCGAAAGATTTGCAATATTCTACACGCCGAAAGGCGCGCTGGCCGATTTCGGCGCGGAATGGCTGGGTTGGGACAGCGCCACGGGGCGCGCAGTGCTGCATCCAGACGTGCCGGGCGTCGATGTGGCGGCAGTCACGGCGACCCCGCGCAAATACGGGTTGCACGGCACGTTGAAGGCACCGTTCCGGCTGTCTGCGGAGTCTGGACCCGCAAAGCTGCAACAGGCCGTCGCGGATTTCGCGCAGCGCCATGGGCCGGTGGATATCGGCAAGCTGCACCTGGCGCATCACCACGGCTTTGTCGCGTTGCGTCCTGCGGGCGATCCGCCTGCCCTGCGCGATCTTGCGGGCGCGATTGTCACAGAACTTGACGATCACCGCGCACCTTTGACCGAAGCCGATATCGCGCGGCGCAGACGTGCGCCCCTGACGGTAAGGCAAGACCAGCAGATGCTGGACTGGGGCTATCCTTACATTTTCGATGACTTCCATTTCCACCTGACGCTGAGTGGGTCTCTGCCCGAGGCTGAAGGCGCACAGGTCGTTACTGCATTGCAGCCCATGGTGGATCCGATCATCGCTGATCCTTGGGTCATCGACGGCATCACACTGATGGGGCAGGACGCGGGGGGGATGTTTCACCAGATCCACCGCTATGCCCTGACCGGGTAAAGCAGGGACAGGATGCCCTGCACGGTCGCATCCAGATCGCCGGAATTGTCGATAGTCACGGCTGCGATACCCTCTGGCAGCGCGTATTCCGCACGGTCTAGCCTGCGCGCGATATCATCCTTGGATTCTCGCCCACGCGCGGCAAGACGCTCTGCCAGGACATCACGGGCGGCGGTCAGTTGAATGGTAAAGAACGGATCGAACTGCGCCTTGGCTGCGGGCAAGGCCGCACGCGACAGATTGGCCAGCATGTCACGCCCCGTTGCCAGATCATCGGCCACCGTCGCGGGAATGGCGTAGTGCAAGCCATGCGCAGGCCATGTCAGGGCAAAGTCGCCCTTGGCCGCGCGGGCATGGAATTCATCGGCGGTGACCCCCTCAAAATCCTCCCCCCCCGCATCGCCGGGCCGTGTGATCACCCGGCGCACCAGCGCCAGACGCGGATCGCGGGCGGCAAGCGCCTCCATCACCGAATCCTTGCCGACACCGGAGGGGCCAACAATGGCGATAAACCGGCCCCTCATGCCGCCAGTCCCGGGGTAAAGCGGGTGACATCGACCTGCCGGTCGCAGATTTCATCGCGCGCCGCATGGTCGTGGAAAATCCCGATGATCGCGGCACCGCGCGCCTTGGCCTCTTGCACCATGCCCAGCACCACGGCGCGGTTCGTGGGATCAAGGCTGGCGGTCGGTTCATCCAGCAACAACGCCGGATAGGGAAAGGCAAAGCCGCGCGCGATATTCACCCGCTGCTGTTCGCCGCCTGAAAAGGTCGTGGGGCTGAGACCCCAGAGCCGCTCGGGGATGTTCAGCCGCGCCAACAGTTCCGCCGCCTGTGCGCGGGCCTGTTGCTGCCCAGTCCCCGTCAGCAGCAAAGGTTCGGCGACCACATCCAGCGTCGGCACCCGTGGCACGACGCGCAGGAATTGACTGACATAACCCAAAGTGCGGCGGCGCAAAGCAATCACCTCGCGCGGGGCGGCTTGTGCGACATCGACGTCACCGACCATGATCCGGCCAGAGGCGGTCAGGTAATTGCCATAGATCATCCGCATCAGCGTGGATTTGCCCGCGCCCGAGGCACCGACCAGCGCCACGCATTCGCCCTTGGCCACATGCAGGCTGGCCCCGGCCATCACCGGGATCGTGGTGCCGCCCTGATTATGCAGAACAAAATTCTTCGCGACATTCTCAATAGAGATCATTTTCACACCTGCAAGACAGAGGATACAAGAAGCTGGGTATAGCCATGCTGCGGATCGTCCAGCACCTGATCGGTCAGCCCGGTTTCCACGACATGACCATCTTTCATCACCATCAGCCGGTCGGCAAGCAGGCGCACGACGGCCAGATCATGGGTGACGATGATCGCGCTCAACCCCATATCACGCACCAGCCCGCGCAACAGGTCCAGCAACCGCGCCTGCACCGAGACATCGAGGCCGCCGGTCGGTTCATCCATGAACACCAGACGCGGCCCAGTGACCAGATTGCGCGCGATCTGCAACCGTTGCTGCATGCCGCCAGAAAAAGCGGTGGGGCGGTCATCGATCCGGTCGGGGGTGATTTCAACCCGTCCCAGCCAGTCAATCGCCTGGGCGCGGATATCACCGTAATGGCGCGCATTCACCGCCATCAGCCTTTCGCCGACATTGCCACCGGCGCTGACATTCATCCGCAAACCATCGCGGGCATGTTGATGGACAAAGGCCCAGTCGGTGCGCCCCAGCATCCGGCGTTCGGGTTCGGACATGGTGACAGTGTCGCGCAATCCGTCGCTGCGGGTGTCGAACCGCACGGCACCCCTGTCCGGTTTCAGATGCCCTGCCAGACAGTTCAGCAAGGTGGATTTGCCTGACCCGCTTTCGCCGACGATGCCCATCACCTCGCCGGGGAAAAGATCGAAGCTGACCTGCGCGCAGCCGATCCGCGCGCCGTAGAATTTCACAAGGTTTTCAACCTGTAACAGGGGGGTCATGCGGCATCCTCCACGCGGGTTGCGCAGTAATCGGTATCGGAACAGATGAACATCCGCCCGCCCGCGTCATCGGTGATTAACTCGTCCAGATAGCTGGTGGTCGATCCGCAGATGGCGCAGGCATGGTCGGCCTTGCTGGGCTGAAACGGGTAATCCTCAAAATCCAGACTGACGACCTTTGTATAGGGCGGCAGCGCATAGATCCGCTGTTCGCGTCCCGCGCCGAATAGCTGTATCGCGGCCATTTCAAGTTTCGGATTGTCGAATTTCGGAATGGGTGACGGGTCCATGACATAGCGTCCTTCGACCTTAACCGGATAGGCATAGGCGGTGGCGATATCGCCGTGCTGGCTGATATCCTCGTAAAGTTTCACATGCATCAGCCCGTAATCCTCCAGTGCATGCATCTTGCGGGTTTCCACCTCTGAGGGTTCAAGAAAGCGCAAGGGTTCCGGGATCGGCACCTGATAGACGATGATCTGATCCTCGCGCAGCGCCTGTTCGGGAATGCGGTGGCGGGTCTGGATCACGCTGGCCTCAGCCGTTTTCTCGGTCACGGCGACGCCTGCGGTACGCTGGAAAAACCGGCGGATCGACACGGCATTCGTCGTGTCATCGGCCCCCTGATCGATCACTTTCAGCGTGTCATCCGGCACAAGCACGGCGGCCGATACCTGCACACCGCCGGTGCCCCAGCCATAAGGCATCGGCATTTCGCGGCTGGCGAAAGGCACCTGATAGCCGGGAATGGCGAGGCCCTTCAGGATCGCGCGGCGGATCATGCGTTTGGTCTGTTCATCCAGATAGGCGAAATTATAGTCGCTCATTCTGCGGCCTCCTGCATCATCGACTGGGCATCACGGCGGAGTTTGCGGATCAGCTCCAGTTCAGACTGGAAATCCACATAATGTGGCAATTTGATATGTTCGAGGAAACCGGTCGCCTGAATGTTGTCACAATGATACAGCACGAATTCTTCGCATTGCGCGGGGGCACCCATGTCATCCTCGCCCAGTTCTTTCCAGCGCAGGGCGCGGTCCACCAAGGCCATGGAAATCGCCTTGCGTTCGGTCATGCCGAACACCAGCCCGTAACCGCGGGTGAATTGCGGCGGTTGGGTTTTCGACCCCTGAAACTGGTTCACAGTTTCGCATTCGGTCAGGGTGATTTCGCCGATCTCGATGCTGAACCCCAGTTCGGGGATATCCATTTCAACGGCCACCGTTCCGATCCGCAATTCCGCGACGAAGGCGTGGTTGCGGGCATAGCCGCGCTGGGTGGAATAGGCCATCCCGAGGGTGAACCCTTCATCCGCGCGGGTCAGTGCCTGCAATCGCAGGGCACGGCTCGCGGGCATTTCAAGCGGTTCGCGGGTCAGGTCAGAGGGCGCGTCATCGCCCGCAGGTTCTGGCTGGATCAGGTTTTCGCGGTCCAGGAAGCCCATGATATGGGGGGTCTGACCTTGTAAGGCCGCAGCCTCGGTTGCGGGCGGCACGTCGCCATCGGCGGCGAGTTTGAAATCCAGCAAGCGGTGCGTATAGTCAAAAGTCGGCCCCAGCACCTGCCCGCCTGGCGCGTCTTTGAACGTGGCGGACACGCGGCGGTCACAAGCCATATTGGCGGTATCCACCGGCAGCGACCCACCGAAACGCGGCAAGGTGGTGCGATAGGCGCGGATCAGAAAGATAGCCTCGATCAGGTCACCGCGCGATTGTTTGATCGCCAGTGCGGCAAGGTCAGGGTCATAAAGCGAACCTTCGGCCATCACGCGGTTGACGGCAAGCGCCAGTTGTTCGCGGATTTGTGCGACACCCAGTTCCGGGACCGATAGATCACCGCGCCTTTCCTCGGCCAGCCAGCCATGGGCATTGTCGATGGCGCGTTCGCCCCCTTTGACGGCAACATACATCAGGTGATCCTCGTGCTGCGCGGCAGGCCAGCCAGACGGTTGCCACAGGTAAAGATGAAATCCAGCCCCAGCGGAAACAGCGCATTGTTCCGCTGAAACGCGGCGATGTCGGGCAAGGACAATTGCGCCTGATCCTTGATCCCCGGTCCGCGCAGAACGGGGCCAGCATTCGTCAGGTCCGGCAATTCCACGATCAACGTGGCCGAACGGTCAGGATATTCCGCCGTGCCGGGCACAAAGTCAGCCAAGGGCAGATCGTCCCAAGCCCCCAGCGCGAATTGCGCCTTCTCCGCAGCCACCAATGGCGCGCCGCAGTGAAAGGTGATCCAGTCGCGCAGACCCAGGCTGTCGCAACTGCGCCCCAGAAACAACGGCGTTTCGGGATCACACAGCGTCAGCAGCGCGACACCGGCAGCGATGGACACCGGCGCGGGCGGCGCAGCGCCCGCAACACGGTGGATCGTGCCGGGCTGCGCCATGGCCGTCATCATCGCGCGAAAGCCGATCGCGGCATCCACGGGCGGTGCGGCAAAACCGCCACCAAGCAGTTGCGTGTCCATCAATCTTCTCCCCGCACCATCGTGAAAAAATCCACCTTCGTGGCGGCGGCCTTAGCGGCGCGTGCGTCTTTGCGGCGGATCATCGCGTCGCGCAGGGGGCTCAGCACGGCGGCTTGCACCTGCTCTGCGGCGTCCGTCTGCATCAGCGCATCGACAAGGGCCGCCTGCAGCGCATGGTCCTTGGCCCGACCCTGCACATAGCCATGCCCGACCACGCCATCCGCCAGTTGCACGCTCGCGCGGGTCACCGACATTTCACCCAGATTGAACGCCGCACCCACCGCGCCTGCCCGTCCGCGTACCATGACCGCACCAATTTCTGGCGCGCGCAGGACGCTGTGCACGGGCGTCAGGTCCAGCGCGCGCCACAATGCCGCCAGATCGCTGGCAGGGGCTTTGGCCAGCAGGCCAAGCCAGTCCTTGCGATCCGCTTGAGTTTCATCCGTCATCTGCATCTAGACACCTGTCGCGCTTTTCTATACAACTAGACAAATCATAGAGCGGTCCTGCCGCCCTGCCAATCCCCGCAATTGTGAAATTTGAGTGACATGACCCCGCGCACCCCGATCTGGAAAGCCATCAGCGATGTTCTGCGCGACGAAATCGCCGAACATCTGCACCGACCCGGTGACAAACTGCCGACCGAAGCAGCCCTTGCCGCGCGCTTTGGCGTGAACCGCCACACGGTGCGTCAGGCACTGGCCGCGCTATCGACGCAAGGTTTGGTGCGGCCCCGGCGTGGTGCAGGTGTGTTTGTGACGGCGACGCCCACGGATTACCCCATCGGGCCGCGTGTCCGGTTCCATCAGAACCTGCGTGCCGCAGGGCGCAGCCCGGCCAAACGCCTGCTTGCGCTGGACACGCGCGCGGCCAGCAGTGCCGAACGCAGCGCATTGCAGATCGATGACGCGCCCGTTCACGTTTACGAAGGTCTGTCGCTGGCGGACGGTCAGGTGATCGCGTTGTTTCGATCGGTCTTTCCGGCGGCGCGGTTTCCGGACCTGCCCGATCATCTGCGCGCCGATCCATCGGTCACGGCGGCCCTGCGCGCCAGTGGCGTGGCCGATTATACCCGCGCCAGCACGCGGATCACGGCAAAGCTGGCAAGCGTTACACAGGCGCTGCATCTGCAGATCGACGAAGGCGCGCCGATCCTGCGCACCAGCAGCATCAATGTCGATGCGGATGGCACTCCTGTCGAGGCAGGGCTGACATGGTTTGCAGGCGATAAGGTCACCCTGACGTTGCAGGACGACTGAAACGTCATACCTGTGACACACAATCAGATTATCATGACAAAAACCTAGCAGATCGAGCAGTTCCCATGACACGCAGGCAAAAGCTGCGCCTAGTCGGCGCAGACATCCTTATCGAGGGCGCGTTGGCGCAAGGCGACCTTTGCGTTGCAGATCATCTGGTGTCGGTTCAGGGCATGGGCGCGGACCGGCAGATCGATCTGTCGGGATATATGGTGCTGCCGGGAATCATCGACCTGCATGGCGATGCGTTTGAACGCCATCTGGCCCCGCGCCCTTCTGCACCCTTTCCGGCAGAGATCGGCCTGCAATCGGTGGATCGCGATGCAGCCTCCAGCGGTGTCACCACCGCCTGGATGGCGCAAAGCTGGTCCTGGGAGGGCGGCACACGCGGCCCCGATTTCGCCGTGCAGTTCATGCAGGATCTGGCCCGCTATCGCCCGCAAGCATTGACCGATCTGCGTATCCAGTTGCGGTGCGAAACATTCACCGTGGATACTGCCGATCTGCTGATCGCCGCCGTGCGCGACCACAGGATCGACTATGTCATCTTCAACGACCACCTTGGTGAAGCGCTCGACATGATCAAGACCGACCCAGAAAACCTGTCGGTCTGGGGCAAACGCGGCGGGCGCGATCTGGCCGGGTTCATCCGGCTGCTGCACGACACCAAGGCGCTGGCGCCGCGCGTGCCGCGCTATCTGTGTAATCTGGCCGCGGCCTTTGATGAACTGGGCGTGAAATACGGCAGCCACGACGATCACGATGCCGCCACCCGCGATTATTACGGCATGATCGGCGCACGGGTCTGCGAATTTCCGACACGCCATGCGCCTGCCAGCGTGGCCAGAGCCAATGGAGATCCGGTGCTGATGGGCGCGCCCAATGTCGTGCGCGGCGGGTCGCAATCGGGCAATATCGCAGCGACCGATCTGATCCGCAGCGGGCTGTGTGATGCGCTGGTGTCGGATTACCATTATCCGTCGCTGGCCAATGCCGCCTTTACCCTTGCTGACAAGGGCATCCTGCCGTTCCCGCAGGCTTGGGCGATGATTTCCGGCAATCCCGCGCGGATCATGGGACTGGATGATCGCGGCATTATCGCGCCAGGCAAACGCGCCGATCTGGTGATCTGCAACGCTGCCACCCGCGCTATCGAAGGCACACTGGCCGCTGGTCGCTGGTCGCATCTGTGCGGTGAACTGGCCGACCGCGTCGGTCAGGCCCCTGCCCGGATGGCGCATGCCGCCGAATGATCATTCGTAACGGTCAAGGAAATCCAGCGCGGACAGGCTGCGGAAATCATCCAGCGCGGCGCGCAGCCGTTCATGCGGCCAGTCCCACCAGGCCAGCGCCATCATCCTTTCGGCGATCGGCGCGCTGAACCTTGCGCGCAAGGGTGTGGCGGGGATACCCGCAACGATCATATAAGGGGCGACATCCTTGGTCACGATCGCGCCACCGGCGACGACAGCCCCATGTCCGACAGTCACTTCGGGTCGGACCTGCGCGCCATGGCCGAACCACGTGTCATGGCCGATCACTGCCCTGCGCGACCGGCGATGCGCAAACCATGCTTCATCATCACTTGCATCGTCAAAGTAATCCGCTGACCGATAGTGAAAGTGATGCAGGCTCGCCTTGTCCATTGGATGGTCGGTGGCACCGATCCGCACGAAACCGGCGATATTGGCAAATTTTCCCACGGAGGCGTTGGCAATGTCGGCGAAACGGTCGCAATAGGAATAATCGCCGATATGGCTATGTGCGATCCGGCTGCCCTGCCCGACTTTGACATAGCTACCGAATGTCGCTTCGGTAATCGTGCAATCCGGTTCGATGAAAGGCGCATCAGCGGACAACCCTGCCATCAATGCCCACCATCGTCGCCCTTGATCAGCTTGCGCCGCAACCAACCGGAAATCGTATCCATCAGCATCACCATGATCAGGATCAGGACGATGTAATAGGTCACCTTTTCCCAATCGTTCTGGGTCTGGATCGCCTGTGTCAGGAACAGGCCGATCCCGCCACCGGTGATCGCGCCGATGATCGTTGCGCTGCGGGTGTTGGATTCGAAATAATACAGGATCTGGCTCAGCAATACCGGCGTCACCTGCGGGATCACCCCGAAACGATAGCGCTGCACAGGTTTCGCGCCGGTGGATTCCAGCCCCTCGATCTGCTTCGCATCGACGTTTTCCAGCGCCTCGGAAAAGCTTTTGCCGAAACTGCCGGTGTCGGTGACAAGGATCGCCAGCGCACCGGTCAACGGCCCGGGGCCAAAGGCGCGGCTGAGGATGATCGTCCAGATCAGCCCGTCCACGCCGCGCACGAAGTCGAAAACGCGACGCACGGCGAACCGCACAGCGACGACAGGGGCGAAATTCTTGGCCGCCAGAAAGGCCAGCGGCAAGGCGATGATCGCCGCGCCAAAGGTGCCCAGAAACGCCATCAGCACGGTTTCCCACATGGCCCAGGCCACATCGGAATGCCGCCACAGACCATTGTTCCAGAAATCCTGCCATGCCCCGACGATATTGCTGCGGTTCGCGTCCAATTGCGGGCCGGTCAGCAATCGCACCAACCCCACGTCATGATAGGGGCTCGACAGGGTGAACCAGAACATTTCCCAGCCAAAGGAATAACGAAACACCTCGGTCTTGGATCTTGTGTAGGTCAGTCGCCCCGCATCTGTGGTGATTGCCACCCGCGTGTCGGACGCATTGACCCAGGACGGTGCCGGATCGGGCAGATTGGTCACGACTACATCGTTGATCAATTGCAGGGTGATGGTCGGGAAATCGGGCATCTCATAGGTGACGCGCGTATCGTCAAGATAGGTCACGACATGACCATCCCCCAGATCGACCACCATATTGCCGCCATCGACAGCCACCCAATCGGGCGCGGTGCCGTCCGCATAGGTGCCTTGCCGCGCGCCTTCGATGGCAAAGGACAGATCACCGGACCGGTTGTCGCGGCTGACATGGGTCTTGTAGCTATAGCTGTCGGCGACCAGCGTGCGGGCATTGTCCATCCGCGCGCGTTCCGCCAGACCGGCAAAGTTGAAGCTGATGAAGATATAGGTCAGATAAATCAGGATCACCGCAGGTACGGCCAGCGCCACGAATTTCTTGCGTGCGAAAATCCTGACCGTCTGGTCGCGCAAATCGCCATCAATGATGAGCATGGTCATATCTGGTCCCCCTTTACCAATTTGTTGCGGTAATGGCTGGATAGCTGGTCAAAAAAGACGATGGTCAGGAACAGCAAGACGAAAATCGCCGCCGCCAGATCGAACCGTCCGGTGCCGAAGGTCATCGCGTTGCGCAGCTCGTATCCGATGCCGCCCGCACCGACAAAGCCAAGGATCGCCGAGGCGCGGATGTTGATCTCGAACCGCATCAGCGTATAGCTGAGGTAGTTGGGTGCCACCTGCGGGATCACCCCCAACAACATGCGCTGCGACCAGTTCGCACCCACGGATTCCAACCCTTCCACGGGCTTCAGATCGGCGTTTTCGGCGACCTCGGAATACAGCTTGCCCAGCGCGCCGGCGGTATGGATGGCAATCGCGATCATCGCAGGGATCGGTCCGCCGCCAAGGATAAAGATCAGCACCAGCGCGATGACGATTTCAGGGAAAGCGCGCATGATATCCATGATCCGGCGAAACACCGGGATCAGGCGCGGCCATTTCGCCAGCCCGCGTGTGGACAGCAGCGACAATACCAGCCCGAACAACGCACCGACCAAGGTCGATACGGCCGCGATATTGATCGTTTCCAGCAAGGCCGGAAAGAAGTTCACCAGATTGGCGGGCATCCGGTCGATCTTTTCCCAGGCTTCGCGGACGACACCGGCGGGAAAATCAAAGACCTGCGACAGGCCCGACCAGAACCCGCCGGCGCTGCGCGCATCCACGGTCTGAAAGCCGGTGACCATCAGCAATACGAATATCGCCAGAATGATACCGCCGTAGGCGCGTTTGCGGCGGGTCATCGCCATGTAATTGTCACGCGTTGTCTGCGTGTTTATGGGTCCTGCTGCGGATAGATCTGCCATTGGCCTGCCCTGTCACGAAAAAGCGCGGGCCCGGTTGATTCGGACCCGCGCGGGATTTGGGAACGCTTAGTTATCAATCTGCGTGCGGCGCACGGCGACGATGGATTCATAGGCATCATGGCTGATCGGCTGGAACCCGGCGGTGTCGCCTGCGGCCACGCCATAGGCGCAATCGGCGTCCGTTTCATGCAGATTGCCAGTCAGTTCGATCATGGTCGCTTTGACGTCTTCGGGCAGCGCCTGACGCAGAACGATCGGACCCTCGGGGATCGGCTTGGACTGCCAAATTTCGACCAGATCATTCATATCAACCAGCCCGCTGTCTACCGCGCGGCGCAATGCGCCGGAGTTATAGCCATCTTCCCAATCACCCAGACCGTCCGCCCAGGTCACGCCCGCGTCGATATCGCCATTCGCGACAGCGACGATGGTCTGTTCGTGTCCGCCGGTAAATACCACGTCAGAGAAATATTCGCCCGGTTCCATTGAAAAACCTTCTTCCGGAATCTCGACCAGTGGGATCAGATAGCCGGAAGTGGAGTTCGGATCGCCGAAAGCAAAGACTTTGCCTTCCATATCGGCCAGCGACGTGATGCCGCTGTCAGCGCGGGCAAACCCGATGGAATGGTAGGTATAGGACCCGTCAAGGTTGGTTTTGACCAGAACCGGTTCGACCGCATCAGGATCTTCCACATAAACGGCGGCATAGGCAGAGGCCCCCAGCCACGCCATGTCCAATGTGCCGCCGATCAGGCCCTGAATGACGCCGTTATAATCGGCAGCGGTAAACAGACGTGTAGGCACGCCCAGCGCTTCTTCGGTATAGGCGCGGAAACATTCGTTCGACGCAAGACGGTCCTGTGCGTTTTCACCGCCCAACAGGCCGATGCGGAATTCGGTGATGCTGTCCTGCGCAAAAGCAGGGGCCACAAGGGCGGTCGTCATCAGGGCGGTCGCGATGATCTTTTTCATGAAGGTCTCTCTTGGTTGCTGGTGCCCCGTGGGGCACGGGGGAAAGGGTCAAAGGGCGGCGGCTTTTTCCATCATGGCGGCAGCGGCGGCGCTTTGTTCGATCTGGGTGGACGTCATGCTTTCGGAAAAGCTGGCATCGGCCCCGTAGATGTCGCGCGCGACACCTGTGGTCAGTTGTTCGGGTGATCCGTCAAAAACGATCCGCCCGTCGCGCATCCCGATCACCCGGTCGCAATAGCGGCGCGCGGTATCAAGCGTGTGAAGGTTGGCGATGACCATGCGCCCGTCTTCTTCGTGGATGTCACGCAGCGCCTGCATCACGACCTGCGCATTCATCGGGTCGAGCGAGGCGATGGGTTCATCCGCCAGAATGATCCGCGGGTCCTGCATCAACGCGCGGGCGATCGCGACGCGCTGCTGCTGGCCGCCGGACAACGCCTCGGCCCGTTTGGGCGCATGGGCGGCCATGCCAAGCCGGTCGAGGATGTCGATAGCCTTGTGAATATCGGGGGTGGGGTAAAGGTTGAACATCGTGGCCAGCGTGGACTGGCGGTTCAATGTGCCGTGCAGCACGTTTGATACGACATCCATCCGCGGCACGAGGTTGAATTGCTGAAAGATCATCGCGCATTGCGATTGCCAGCTGCGCTTGGCCGCGCCGCGCAGGGCGGTCACAGCCAGCCCGTCAAAGGTGATCTGCCCAGATGTCGCGTCTGACAGCCGGTTCAATATCCGCAGCAGCGTTGATTTCCCCGCGCCGGACCGCCCGATGATCCCGATCATCATGGGTTTGTCGACGGTGAAACTGGCTGCACTGACAGCCGTGTTCGCGCCGAATGTCTTTGTCACTTTTTCGAATGTCAGCATGATCAGCCCCCTTGTCGGGCGGATCATTATGCCGGGTGCGTTTCACATTTGTGTTGGTTCCATGAACCTTTTGTAAATCGCACTTATGCGCGGTCGAGCGCCCAATCGGCCATGCCGGGCAGCATCGCATCGACCAGCGCCTGAAATCCCGCCACGATGGTGACAGGGTTGTCGTTGCCGACCGGCACCGACTGGCTGAACCTTTGGGTGCCGATCACCCGTTGATCCCGGTCATCCAGCACGGTCAGCGTGATATCGATCAGCACGGTAAAGCTGCCATCAGCCCCGACCGATACGTCAAACGCATCGATCCGGGTCAGCAGCGCGCTGTCCGGTACCGGCCCGCCGTCGCTGCGCCCGACATAGCCAATCCGCCCGGTGGCCGAAATGCTGCGCACCAGCAGGGATTGCACGACGCGCGGCAATTCATCGGTCCAGCGTGCCTGCGGCAGATAGGTGATCGCAGCGGCATTGGGGCGGATCATGATCCGGTCGGTGCTGATCGCCGCCGCCGCATCGGGCAAGGCCAGCAGCAAGGTGCGCTGTGTCCGCCGCCCGCCCGTGCTGCCCGCGCGCGGCGTCAGGTCATAGGTATCCAGCGGTGACGCCGCAGTATTCAGCGCCGACACAGCACCACAGCCCCCAAGGGCGACAGCACCCCCCAGCAGGGCAACACGGCGGGTCAGTTGGATGGGGGTCATGATCTATCTCCGATATTCGGGAACGCGGTTATCCAGGATAAACCCGGTCGGGTTGCTTTCGATCCGGCGCGCCAGCGTATTGAGCGTGGAAACCAGGCTGCGCGCCTCACTGCCAAAGCGGGTCAGCTCCGGCAGGCCGGTTGTTGTAAAGGCGCTGATGCCGGGGCTGGATTGTGCGACAGCTGCCTGCACCTGCACCACGACTTCATCCGCGCGTGCGATCAATGCACGCAGATCGGCGGCGATGGCGGGCACATCGGCGGTGACATCTTCGACCGCGACGCTGATCCTGCCGGCGGCGGTGCGCAGATCAGCCAGAACCGGGCCGATATCGCTTTGCAGGACATCATTGGCGCTGTCGAACGTATCCTGCGCCGATCCCAATGCGCCGTCGACCACCACCAGCGTGGTGTTGAGCGCGGCCAGCGACGTATGCGCCTGCGCGATCAGATCGGTGGCGGCGGTGATCGTCTGCTGCGCGTCGCTGGCCATGGGTTCCAGACGTGAGGTAAATCCAGTCACGTCCGCCGCCACATCCTCGACCGCGACGGCGGCGGTGTTCACCGCGCGGCGCACGTCCGCGACGATCAACGGCAGATCGGTGTTCACGACGGTTTCGACGGTGGCGATGGCGGCGCGCGCCTCGGCGATGAATGCAGTGCCATCGCCTTCGATCATTTCGCTGAAACTTTCCGATGCGGTGGTGACGGCATCAAACGCCTCGGACGCATCGGCAAGCGTTGTTTCCAGCTCTACCAGACGCGCATTGAGCAAACTGGCCGTCTCGCCGAAACCGTCCAGCGTATCGCTGGCGCGGGTGCTGATATCCCCTAGGCCGATTGCAATTTGCGTCAGCACGGCGGGAATTTGGTCGCGCATCAGGATTTCAGCCAAGGCAAACGTCCCCTCGAATCGTTCCAGTGCGGGGACCATCGTGTTCAGCACGGCATCGGCGGATATGAACGCCTGTTGCACGGCCACCAGCGCGCTGTCGGTGCTGCGCAATGTCGTGTCCACCCCTTCGCCAATGCTTTCCAGCCGGTCGGTGAACAGGGTGATCTGGGCGGTCGCATCGCGCACTGTGCCGCTGATGTCGGAAAAATCGCTCAGCGCCTGATCGAGCTGGCCGGATGTCCGCGCCAGATTGGACAGGATATCATTGACCAGCGCCTGATTTTCCGGCCCGGTGATGACCTGCGCCTGCTGCAGCAATTGCTTGGCCTCGGCCAGAATATCGGGTGCATCCTCGACCAGCGCCTGTACGGTAGACCGGCGTGACGGGATGATGGGCAGACCGTTGCTGAAATTCGACAAAGGCTCTGCCGCCTCTTCTCCGGTCGAAAGCGAGATATAGGCAACCCCGGTCACGCCCTGTGACTGCAATTGCGCGACGGTATTGCTGGTGACAGGGGTGGCAGCGTCAATCTGAATGGTGGTGAACACTTTGGAAGGATCATTTTCATAGATCCGCAAATTGATGACCGACCCGACTGCGATGCCGTTGTATGTCACAGCACCGGATGCATCCAGTCCAGTGACATCGTCGAACAGGATGCCATAGCTGGCATATTGCCGGTCCAGTTGCACCGAGGCGAGCCAGATAAAAAACCCCAGCGTCCCAAGGATCGCCGCAAGGGTAAAGGCCCCGATCAGGATAAAATTCGCACGGGTTTCCATCAGTTCGTCTCTTTCGGGTTCGCGTGGGGCATAGCCGCGCGGGCACGTGGCCCATGGAAATATTCCTGCACCCAAGGGTGATCGATATCCAGCATTTCCTGCATCGTCCCCACGGCCAGCACCTTTTTGTCAGCCAGCACGGCGATGCGGTCGCAGATCGCGTGCAGGCTGTCCAGATCATGCGTGACCAGAAACACAGTCAGGCCCAGCGATTTCTGTAGCTGCTTGATCAGCGTATCAAAAGCCGCCGCGCCAATCGGGTCAAGCCCCGCAGTGGGTTCGTCCAGAAACACGATTTCCGGGTCCAGCGCAATGGCGCGCGCAAAACCGGCCCTTTTGCGCATCCCGCCGGACAGTTCGGACGGATAATTGTCCTGCGCCTTGTCGGGCAGCCCGACCATGCGCACCTTGATCCCGGCCAGCAAGGCGCGCAGATCATCATCAAGGTTCAATTGTTCGCGCATCGGCGCTTCGACATTCTGGCGCACATTCAGCGATGAAAACAGCGCGCCGTCCTGAAACATCACGCCCCAGCGGCGGCGCAGCGCGCGGTAATCCTCGGCGGAGGTGTCGCGCACGCTTTGGCCGAACACCTCGATCTGGCCCTCAGCGGGTTTGAGCAATCCGACAATCGCGCGCAACAGCACCGATTTGCCGGTGCCGGACCCGCCGACGACGCCGATAATCTCGCCGCGTTTGACATCCAGATCCAGCCCGTCATGCACGACATTGGTGCCAAACCGGGTCACGAGGCCGCGTACACTGATGATGGCTTCGTCCGTCATCATACCCCCACGATGGCAAAGAAGATCGAAAACAAGGCGTCGACCACAATCACCATGAAGATCGCCATCACGACGGACGCCGATGTCAGCCGCCCGAGGCTTTCTGCATCGCCGCCGACCTTCATCCCCTGATAACAGCCGATGATCCCGATGATCAGCGCAAAAAACGGTGCCTTGATCATGCCGACGTTGAAATGCCACACGTCGGTATTGCTGACCAGACGCGACTGGAACACCGCAGGCGATACGCCAAGTTCGATCCAGGACATCATCGCCCCCCCGATCAGGCCCGACACATTGGCGATCAGCCCCAGCGCGGGCAGCATGATAATCAGCGCAAGCACACGCGGCACGATCAGGATCGCGACAGGGTCAAGGCCAAGCGTGCGCATCGCGTCAATCTCTTCACGCATCTTCATTGACCCGATGGCGGCGGTAAAGGCCGACCCGGACCGGCCCGCCACGATGATCGCGGTCAGCAGGATACCCAGTTCGCGCAGGATGGAAATGGCGATCAGATCGACGACAAATACCTCTGCCCCGAACTGGCGCAACTGGGCAGAGCCCTGAAACGCGAGCACGACGCCGATCAGAAACGCCATCAGCGCGACGATCGGCACCGCCTGCACACCGACCTGCTGGCAATGATGCACAACCGAGGTCAGGCGTAGCTGGCCCGGATAGCGGATCACCCGGCCCAGTGTGGCCATCACCTGCCCCAGAAAGGAAATCAGCTCCAGCCCGTTGCGACCACCCAGCAGCACACGGCGGCCCAGATTTTCCAGGTAGTCGGACAGGCCTGCTGCTTTCGGCGCGGGCGCATCCTCTGGCGGCATATTGCGGCGGATCGTGGCGATCAACTGATCCTGCGCATCGCTGGCTCCGGTGATTTTCGTGCGGTCGCCATCGGGCATCCGACGTTGCAGATCAACCAGAAACCATGCGCCGGCAGTGTCCAGCCGGGTCAGCCCTTCGATATCGATGACCTGAGCGTCCTGCGCCTTTTCATAGGTGCCGGGCCGGTCCAGATGTTCAAAGCAGTCAATCGTCAATTGACCATGCGCCAGCAGGCGGCCCCCATCCAGCACGAAACGCATGGCACCGGTCATGCGCGCCGCCCGTTGCGGGACGCGGCGGAGGTTTTGCAGCGGGGTCCTGTCATGATCATGCCGGACATGCTATCCTCTGAGGGTGTCGGGGCGCGCAATCGTCATCGCGTCCTGCGTACCTATGACCTTGATCAAATGCACGCGCAACAGGTCGCACATCTGCGCAGCGCGGGCAAGCACATGGTTGATCTGGGTCAACGCAAAGACACAACAGCCATGCGACCGTGAACCATGACCCCGGATAGGACAAAGGAACCGTCCCATGAACAGATTAACCGCCCTGATCGTTGTCGATGCCGCCTGCAGTGACGACAGGATCAGACATTATATTTCCAGCCTTCCTGCGCAGGGCGTACATCTGTCGGTCATGGTGATCGGGGTCGCGCCATCCTTGCCGATGTGGGCCTATGGGTCTGCGCCTTATGGCCCGATCATCTTTCCCGACACCTGGCACGACAACTACCGCGAAGGCGGGGCCGAGGTGACGACACGTGCCGAAGCCATCGAAAAGTTGCTGCAAGGCACTGATGTTCCCGGCGACGTGACCACCGCCTATTGCGATGCGCAGATGCTGGACGAACGGGTCGCCGCGCGCGCGGGGATGGCCGATCTGGTGCTGATCGATCCCCACCTGACCGAGCGTGACTTTACCTTCCAGCAGGCTGTGGACGGGGTTTTGTTCAACACCCCGGTGGCGGCTGTGCTGAATGCCAAAGGCGTGGATCAGGTGATCCATGCCCAGCGCCCGATGCTGTCATGGAACGGCAGCCTGCCTGCCCTGCGCGCGGTGCACCGCGCCCTGCCGATCCTGCAACAGGCCGAGGCGGTCACGATCCTGATCATCGACCCCGACCAGCATGGGCCAGAGGGTGAAAACCCCGGCAGTGACGTGGCCACATGGCTGACGCGGCACGGCTGCAACGTGACGGTGCAACAATCGCCCAGCGGCGGCCATGATGTCGGCAAATGCATCCTTGACCGCGCCAGCGAACTGGGGGCCGATCTTATCGTCATGGGGGCTTACGTTCATTCGCGGGCGCGCCAGCGCATTTTCGGCGGCACCACGCAGATCATGGTCGGGCAGAAAGACCATGCGACCCTGCTGGCCCATTGACAGGTAAGAGGGGCGGGTCATTCCCTGCCCGCCCCTCCCCTCGCAGGTGACGGGCCGGACGGCGACCTAGGACTTGGGCTTTGCGTGCAGATCAGCGGCCAGCCTGCCGGTCATCGCGATCAACCTGCCGGTTTCGGCCTGATATTGTGCGATGGCGTTCTGGACAAAGGTTGCCTGCACGTGCCGCACTTCGCCCAGCGTCTTGCATTCCAGCAGCGCTTGGCGGGTCTGCAGGTCTTCCTTCAACCGCTCTGCCATGAACGCGGCAACGGTGTTGCTCATCGCCGTCACGTTTCCGAGCCAGGCGGCGGTCATCCATGATACCGGGGCCAGCGGGGCCACCGCGGTGAATGCTTCCAGCGCGTCGGGCGCAAGCGTTTGGGTGTCATCCTGCTTGGTCATATCCGTCTCCTAGAAAAAGGGGGGCGATGCGGGATTTTAGCACAATCAGACGACCGTTGCTTGACCTGCATCAATCAACCTTGATTTCGGCGATTAACCACCACTTCGCCCCAGACCGGCAGATGGTCCGATGCCTTGAGGCTTTGCCGCGTCTGCACGACACCGCCATCGGTCAGTGTGACATCGCGGCTCAGCGCGATCCGGTCGAGCGCCGCCATCGGCAATGCGGCATGAAACGACTTGCCCGGCGCGTGGATCGTGAAATCATCGCGCAGAGGGTCCAGTCCGCGTTTGGCCGACCATTCGTTGAAATCGCCAAGAACCACGCTGGCCTGCGCATCGGGATCAACGGCCGCCCGTATCGCCGCCAATTGTGCCTGCCGGTGATAGCGGGTCAGCCCCAGATGGGTGGCGACGATGCTGATACCCCCGCCCAGCCCCAGATCGACGCGCAGGGCGCCGCGCGGTTCCAGCCCCGGCAGGGTCAGGCGGATCACCTGCCGCACATGGGTGCCGCGCCGGACAAGCACGGCATTTCCGTGCCAACCAAGCCCGTTACCATCCGCACCCACCGGCACGATATCGTAATCGGTATGTTCCGCGATCATCTGCGCCGACAACGCGCCTGGCCTGCCGCGCCAGCGAAAATCGACCTCTTGCACGGCGACCACATCCGCCGAAAGCCCGGCAAGGATATCCACGATGCGGCCCGGATCATAACGTCCGTCAACCCCCTTGGCCTTGCGTATGTTATAAGAAGCAAGCCGCAAGGGCCGCAGGTTATGGGATGCATCTGGCATGCGCATAATATAGGAACGAGATTGCCTGCATGAAAGACCAGCCGGAAATGACTGACAGATCAAAGCATAATACCGCCAACCTCAGATTCCTGATGCCGGTCTGGATCGCCCTGATCCTGTCTGTCATCGTGGCGGTCTGGGAAGGCTGGTGGCCGCTGGCTGCAATGTCGACGCTGACGCTGATCCTGTCGCTGGCACCGAACCTTCTCGCGTCGCGGTACGACATCGCACTGCCCAAGGCTTTTGTGGTCAGTATGGTGGTGTTCATTGTCGCATCGCTGATCATGGGCGAAGTCTTTGACGTCTATTACCGCATATGGTGGTGGGATCTCGCCTTGCACGGCTTGTCCGCCATCGCGCTTGGGATGATCGGATTTCTGTTCATCTATATGCTGTTCCACGGTGATAATTTCGCAGCCCCAGCCGGTGCCATTGCCTTTCTGGCCTTTACCTTCGCGCTCAGCATCGGCGCGCTGTGGGAAATCTTTGAATATACGATGGATGTGGTTTTTGGCACCAATATGCAGAAAAGCGCCAATGACACGATGATCGACCTGATCTTCGATGCTATCGGCGCCATCGTCGGTGCGCTGGCGGGCTATGCCTATCTCAAGGGGCGCCGAAAGGGGCTGTTGTCACGTCTGCTCAATGACTTTGTTACGCTGAACAGGCATTTGTACAAAAAGACCCGCCGTCTGGATCGCGACTAGACATTGCTGCGGTCCGCCCAACCGGCAAAGGTTTTTTCCAGCGCCACGACGATGTAATACAGAAAAATCCCCAACAGCGCCAAGGCGATCAGCACGGCGAACATCAACGGATAGTCGGAATTTGTCTTGCCGCTGTCGAACAATGCCCCCAAGCCGCGGCCATGCGGCGATACGATCTCCATCAGATTGGTGCCGATAAAGGCCAGTGTGACTGCCACCTTCAACGCGCCGAAAAACTCCGGCAGCGTCTTGGGCAGCGCGATTTTCCAGAAAATCGTGGATTGCGACGCGCCCAGCGACCGCAGGATATCGCGGTATTCAGGTTCCAGCGTGGACAACCCGATGGAAACGGACACAGCAATCGGGAAGAAACTGATCATGAAGGCGATCAGCACCGTGTTGAAATCATGCCAGCCGACGAACAACAGCGCCACGATGGGGACCACCGTCGCCTTTGGCACTGCGTTGAACCCTACCAGCAGCGGATAAAGCGCGTCGCGCATCAGCCGCGAAAAGCCCATGATCATGCCAAGTGCTGTGCCAAAGATCACCGCCAGCAACAACCCGGCCATCGTGCGCCACAATGTCTGCCAGCCCATGACAAGGAAAAGTTCGGAATATTTCGCATAGGCCGGCGGCAGGTCGCTGGGTGCCGCCATCTTGTAGGTGGGCCAGCCCATGACCCAGACCAAAGCCTCCCACGCGACAAGGAACAGCACCAGCGCCGTGACCGGCACGACAATTTGCTGCACCTTCATGGCTGCACCTCGGCGGGCACGCGGCCTTGGGCAACCTCGATCTGGTGACGCAGGATATTGAGCATATTCGCAGCCTCGGGCGTATAAAGATGATCCAGCGTGCGCACACCGGTATCGGGGATATCCATCACATATTGGGTCCGCGCAGGTCTGCCTGACAAGACGACAACCTGATCGGCCAGAAAAATGGATTCGCGCAGATCATGCGTGATCAACACGCCGGTAAAGGGTTCCTCGGCCTTCACGCGGTGCATGATCTGCCACAGGTCTTCGCGGGTAAAGGCATCGAGCGCGCCGAAAGGTTCGTCCAGGATCAGAACCTCCGGCGCATGGATCAGCGCGCGACACAGCGATGCCCGCTGTTTCATGCCCCCCGACAATTCTGACGGGCGCTTGTTTTCAAACCCTTCCAAGCCCACAAGCGCCAGCAACTTGCGTGCGCGTTCCTCGCCCTGCGCCTTGGACAGCTTGGTCGGCACAATTTCCAACGGCAGCAACACGTTTTGCAGGATCGTGCGCCATTCCAGCAGGACGGGGTTCTGGAACGCCATGCCGACATTGGACCGCGGTGCGGTGATGCGGGTGCCATGCACCCGCACTTCACCCTCGTCCGGTATCAGCAGGCCCGCGACCAGCCGGGTCAGGGTGGACTTGCCACAGCCCGACGGGCCGACGACCGCGACAAAGCCACCTTCCGGCACGGACAATTCCAGACCGTCCAGCACTGGCAAAGGGCCAGAGGCGGTGCGATATGCATGCCGCACCCCCTTGATATCAATCAGGTTATCCAAGGTTATTCAGCCAACGAAAACCCGCCCTCGGGCAGATAGGCATCGGTGAAATACAAGGATGCATCGGCTGCGTTGACGAATTCGTAAGTCGTGGCGATCTGTTCCAGCGATGTCGCCATGCGCGCATCGTCGATGATGCCGAACCCGTTTTCCATTACCCAGTCGGTCGCGACGTTGTCTTCGATCGACAGTTCCAGACGGCGCAGTTCCAGTTCGGCGTCAGCGGCGGGGTTGCGCGACATCAGAAGGGGGATCACCGCCTCCGGGTCGGCAATGGCCGCGGCCCAGCCTTCGGCCACACCTTGCAGGAAGTTGGAAATCACTTCGGGGTTGGCTTCAGCATATTCGGTGTTGACGATGATCACATTGCCGTAAAGTTCGACCCCGTAATCGGCCATCAACAGCGTGACCAGATCATCCTCTGGCACACCAAGGCGGGCGGTGTTCAGATAGGACGTGAACGAAAAGCCGGTGATCGCGGCGACATTGCCTTCGGCCAGCATCGGTTCGCGTGTGGGGAAACCGACGGGTTCAACCGTGATTGCAGACATATCAAGGTCATTCTCAGCCGCGAAGATCGGGAATTGCGCCCATGCGCCATCGGGCGGCGGCGCGCCCAGCACGCGGCCTTCGAGACTTTTCGGCGTATCGATGCCAAGCGACCGGCGCCCGATAATCGCAAAGGGCGGCTTGTCATAGATCATCATCGCGCCGATCACGGGTGCGCCGGGGTTCTGGTCCAGAAACTTGATCAGACTGTTGATATCGGCCATCCCGACAGGAAATGCGCCCGTCGCCACCTTGGGGATCGCGTCCAGCGATCCATCACCGGCAGCAACCGTCACGTTCAGGTCCAGTGCGGCGAAATTGCCGTTGTCGATGGCGGCGAAATAAGGCGCCGCCGGTCCTTCGAACCGCCAGTCCAGCGTGAATGGCAGATCGGTCTGCGCCTGCGCCGCTGTCGCGCCGGTCAGCGCCACGGCCAGAATTGTGCGATTGAACATGTTGTTTTCCCCGTGAATAGATTGATGGTCTTGCGACAGATTTCATCTGCGGCGCACAAAGACACCAGCCAGCCTGCCCCACCCTGATCACATCCATAGCAGAACAGTTACGATTTGATCAATTGTTGTGCGGCTTGCCGCAAAAGAAAGCAGAAGTTCGGCAAACCTGCGTCACCGTCGCAAGGTCGCATTGGCGGAAATATTGCCGATCATGCGCAGACAAGGTTGCGCATTGTCAAAGGTGCTGCCAATCACAGGAGGGATAAACGGCCCCGGCCGAAGGTTACTGGAGGATCAAAATGAATCTATCGTCAAAACTGCTGATCGTGGCGGTGATGTCATTGGGCGCCTGCGCCGAAATGCCGATGCAGTCCACGGCCGATGCGTCTGGCAGCGTCAGCAATGTGCCGGACTCCGTCCGCGAAATCGCAGCACCGTTTCAGGATCTGAGCACGGTTGTATTTCTGGAAGAAGACAATTGCTATTGGTACGAACACCAAGGCCCGGTCGAAACGACCTTGCTGCCATTGCGCACCGTGACCGGCAGCACGATCTGCGCCGAAACAGCACCACCACCGGCGGCCTGACCGTAGGGTGCGCCCGCGGGCGCACCCCGCTGGAGGATAAGCTAAGCGCGGTGACGGGTTACGCTGGGTACAACACCCCACTCACCC
>NZ_JBKBQY010000006.1:0-68514 GCF_046292185.1 Yoonia sp. | reverse complement strand
CCCAGCTGACCGACACCGGTGCCACACGCGGTGCCGACCTGCCCGGCATGCTGCCGCAACTGGGCGATGGCGCGGACACACAACGCGCGTTCTACACACAACAGGACATGCGCGATGTGGTGGCCCATGCCACAGCCCTTGGCGTGGATGTGATGCCCGAAATCGAAACACCGGGCCATGCCGCCTGCGTGCTGGCCGCGTTGCCCCATCTGGCCGACCCCGATGAAACGCCTGACAGCTATTATTCGGTGCAGGGCTATTTCAACAACGCGCTGAACCCCGCCGTGCCCGAAACCTTTACCATGCTCGAAACCGTCTTTGACGAAATCGCCGCGATCTTTCCGTCCCGCTACGTCCATATCGGCGGGGATGAGGTGGCCGCGAACGCATGGCTTGCCTCACCGCTGGCGCGCGCGCTGATGGAACGCGAAAACCTGTCCGGCACGTTTGAACTGCAAAGCTGGTTCCTGCGCCGGGTCAAGGCGATGCTGTCCGCGCGCGGCAAAGTCATGGTCGGCTGGAACGAGATCGCCCATGGCGGCGGCGTACCGCCCGAAGACACGCTGCTGATGGCATGGGAAAACCCCCAAGTCGGCATCGACCTTGCAAAGCAGGGCTATGACGTCGTGATGACACCGGGTCAGGCCTATTACCTTGACATGGTGCAATCGGATGACTGGCTTGACAACGGCGCAGGCTGGGCCGGTCCCGTCCCCCCCAAACAAAGCTATACCTACGAGGCCGAGGGTGATTTCCCCGCCGACCTGCGACAGCAGATGCGCGGCGTGCAGGCCTGTATCTGGTGCGAACATTACACCACCAAGGCATGGTTCAACGATCTGGTCTTCCCCCGCCTCAGCGCCGTGGCCGAGGCTGGCTGGACGCAGTCCGCCGCCAAGGACTGGCACCGCTTCGCCCGGCAGGTCCGCCTGCATCCCACGCTGTAACCCCCGGACGGCCCCCCGCCCATGATTATGAAAGACACCACGATGCGCATTGCTGTCGGCGGCATCCATACCGAATGCTCGACCTATTCCCCGGTTCTGATGCAGACCGAAGACTTCACCGTGCTGCGCGATGCCGATCTGACAGACAGCCCCTATTTCGGCTTTCTGTCGGATTTCGACGCAGACATCGCCCCCCTGCTGCATGCGCGCGCGGTGGCGGGCGGGCCGGTCGCCCGCCCGGTCTATGACGCGTTCAAGGCCGAATTTCTGGACCGGCTGGAGGCCGCGAAACCCTTTGACGCGGTCTATCTTGCGATGCATGGCGCGATGTTCGTGGACGGGATGCAGGATGCCGAAGGCGACTGGATCGCCGCCATCCGCGCCGCCGTGGGTCCGGATATGATGATCGCCTGCAGCTATGACCTGCATGGCAATGTGTCCCAGCGCATCACCGACCAGATTGATATCTTTGCCGCCTATCGCACCGCCCCGCATATCGACGTGGCCGAAACCATGACCGCCGCCTATGCGATGCTGATCGACGCGCTGACCACCGGCCAGCGTCCCGGCGTGGTGCGCGTCCCTGTGCCGCATCTGCTGCCCGGCGAAAGATCGGCCACCACAGATGAACCTGCGCGTAGCCTTTACGCAGCCCTGCCAGCACATGAAGGCACGGGCATCTGGCGCACCGATCTGATGATCGGTTATGTCTGGGCAGATGAACCGCGCGCCACGGCCTGCGCCGTCGTCACCGGCACGGACCGCGATGCCGCCATTGCCGCGGGCGCCGCCATCGCCCGTGCGTTCTGGGCCGCGCGCGATGAATTTGCCTTTGGCCCGCGCACCGGACCCTTGGCAGAGATGCTTGATATCGCCGCAGCCGCGACAACGCGCCCTGTTATCCTTGCCGACAGCGGCGACAATCCCACGGGCGGCGGTGTCGGCGACCGCGCCGATGTGCTGGCCGCGCTGATCGCGCAGAACTGGCAGGATGCGCTGGTCGCAGGCATCACCGACCGCGCCGCGGTCATGGCCTGTTTCGCCGCAGGCACGGGCAAGACACTTAACCTTGGCATCGGCGCATCGCTGGACCCTGCCGGTGTCCGCGTCCGGGCACAGGCACGGGTGCTTCACCTGCATGACAGCCCTGATGACGCAGGGAAACAAGCCGTGCTTCAGATCGGCGGCATCACCTTGGTGCTGGCCGCCAGACGCCGCCCCTATCACAATATCGCGGATTTTCAGGCACTGGGGCTGGACCCGGCCCGCGTGAAACTGCTGGTGGTGAAATCAGGCTATTTGTCGCCCGAACTTGCGCCGCTGGCCGCGCCCAACCTGATGGCGCTGACCGACGGCGTGGTCAATCAGGACATTCCCCGCCTGTCCAACCTGCACCGCGCGGCGGGAACCCTGCCGTTTGACGCACGCGACAGTTTCACCCCTGATCCGCAACCATCCGCACGGTTCACCGGCTGATCATGTCCGCATGGTTCACGATCCTGCGCGATCATTCCGTCGTGCGCGTGTCCGCAGGCGCGATCTTTCTTTACGGTTTCGCCGGGGCCGCAACATCGCCCTATCAGGCGGTTGTCGGCATCCGCGAACTGGGGCTGTCGGACCTGACTTATGCCGCGATCACCTTTGTCGCCGCGATTGCGCATGTCGTGATCGCGGTGGCCAGCGGGTATCTTTCGGACAGATACCAAAGCTACCGCCTGCCGCTGATCATCGTGTCATCCTTCGGGCTGATCGGGTTCGGCATCATCTGGCTGAACCCCACGCCGCTGACGTTTGCCCTTGCCACCATCGCGCCCTTGGCATTGTTCCACGCGACCAATTCGCTGCTGTTCGGCAATGTGCGCGCGAAAACCGACAGTTTCGCGCCGGACCAAGCCGCGATCGCCAATGCGTTGATGCGGATCATGGTCTCGCTGTCATGGGTGCTGGTGCCGGGTATCGTGGGGCTGATCCTTGCGCGTCAGGACAGCATGATCACTGCCTATCTTCTGGCGGCGGTCTTTGCGGCGGGCTGTCTTGCCGTCATCCTGTTCGGGATGGAGCCCGACACAAAGGCACCCCGCCCCACCGGGCCGCGCATAGCGCCCCTGCCCGACCTGATCGGCGTATTGTCACCCGGCATGATCCTGCGCATCGCCGGTGTCGCGCTGGTCACACAGGTGCTGACCGTGAACGCCACGGTCCTGCCGCTGATCATCACTGGGCGCGCGAATGGCACCGCATCCGATATCGGCTTTCTCGTCGGACTTGTCGCGTTGCTGGAGGTGATCTTTATGATCTTCTGGGCCAATGCCGTGCGCTATATGCACCTGACCACCGCACTGGCGATATCGGCAGTGCTTTATCTGGTCTATCTGTCCGCCATTTCCGTCGCCACGGCACCTTGGCATGTCTATGCCGCCAGCGTGATCGCGGGCGTGTCCGCGGCCGGGATCATTTCCTTGCCGATCAGCTATCTGCTGGACCTGATCCGCAACCGGCCGGGCCTGTCGGCATCGCTGATCGCGGTGAATATGTTTCTGGGTGCCGCCCTTGGATCGGCCGTCTTTGCGCTGGGGGCCGCGATCAGCGGCTATGGCACAGCCGCCGTTCTGGGCGGGATCGCAGGCGTCATCGGTGCGGCAATGCTGGTTTATCTGGAAAGGCGTACACCATGATCACCCTTGAAATCTGTGTCGATGATCCTGCCAGTCTGTTGAATGCCGCCCAAAACGGCGCAGACAGGATCGAGCTTTGTTCCGCCCTGTCCCTTGGCGGGTTGACACCCTCTGCCGGGCTGATGCAGCTGGCCGCCACCCTGCCGCTGCCAGTGATGGCGATGATCCGCCCCCGCGCGGGCGATTTCATCTGGATTCAGGCCGAGATCGACACGCAGCTCGCCGATATTGCAACAGCCCGCGCCCATAATCTGGCAGGTGTGGTCATCGGGGCGTCACTGCCCGATGGCAGCCTTGATGCCGCAACGCTGACACAGCTTGTCGCGGCAGCAAAAGGGCTGGATATCACATTGCACCGCGCCATCGATCTGACGCCTGATCCGGTCGCCGCGCTGCGGATCTGCGCCGGACTGGGGATCAGCCGCGTGCTGTCATCGGGCGGGGCCACCACCGCGCATGACGGATTGCAGCGGCTGGTTGCGATGCAGGCCGCCGCCACCGGTGTCGCGATCATGCCCGGCGGCGGCATCACGGCGGCCAATGTCACCGAGATCAACCGCCACCTTCACCTGACCGATGTCCATGCCTCGGGCAGCGCGCCCGCATCCCCGCACGACGATCCCCGGATCGCGGCCTTCGGGTTTCAGCACGCGCAGGCCCGAGTGACTGACGCCGGTCACATCCGGGCCCTGCGCACAGCTCTCGATCAGCTGGCCGGTGCCGCCACGCGCGGGTGAACCAGTTCATAGTAATCGCGCAGCGCCAGCGCGCTGGCCGCCTCTTCGTCCAGCACCACAGTGACATTGCGGTGCATCTGCAGGATCGACGCCGGACAGGCGGCGCTGACCGGCCCTTCGATCATCTGCGCGACAATCCTTGACTTGTTCGCACCAAAGGCCAGCAACACGATATCTTGCGCGCGCATGATCGTGCCGATCCCCATGGTGATGGCAAGGCGCGGCACATCGTCATCCGATGTGAAATAGCGCGCGTTCGCGTCCCGTGTGGATTGCGTCAGCGTCTTGATCCGGGTCAGCGACGACAGACTTGATGTGGGTTCATTGAACCCGATATGCCCATTCGCCCCCAGCCCCAGCAATTGCAGGCCGATATCGCCCGCCGCGACAATCGCCGCCTCATAGCGCGCGGCCTCGACCACCGGATCAGCCGCATCGCCGCGCGGCAAATGCGTGCGACCGGGCATGAAATCGACATGATGAAAAAACTTTTCACGCATATAGGCCCAGTAGGAGCACGGATGATCCGGCGTTAGCCCAATATATTCATCCAGATTGAACGATTGCGCCTGCGCAAAGCTGACACCGGTCGCACGGTACCGCGCGATCAGGTCGTCATAAACAGCCTCCATCGTGCCACCGGTGGCCAGTCCCAGCACGACATCGGGGTCGCGTGCGATGCGGTCCACAATCAGCCCGGCAACACATTCAGTCGCGGTTTCGCGTGTCTGATGGATCAGGACTTTCATCGCCGCTTACCCCTTGTCCGGCAGCGGTTTCCACGCCAACACGTCGATTTCAACCTTGGCATCCACCATCAGCCGCGATTCCACCGTGGACCGCGCGGGCGGATTTGCCCCGAAATGCCGTGCAAAAACAGCGTTGAACGACGAAAAATCGCGCGCATCATCCAGCCAGCAATTAACCTTGACCACATCTTCCATGCCACAACCGGCCATCGCCAGCACATCGCGGATATTGACCATCACCTGTTCGGTCTGCGCCACGATGCCGCCAGTCACGACCTCACCGTCCACGGTCGGTACTTGCCCCGACACATGGACATAATCCCCCGCGCGCACCGCCTTGGCAAAGGGGCGCTTTTGACCACCTGCCTGCGCATCTGCGGTGTCGTACCTGATAAGGCGCTGTTCAGTCATGATATCATCCCGTGAAAATTGTTTTCTTAAAGTCCCATGCGGACGCCCGGGATTCAAGCCATGTCGGGTGCCTGACGTGCTTTTTTAGGGCCAAACTTTTGTTGAAAGGTAAGTTATGGAAAATTCTTTCTCAACCCGTGCAAAAAAGCCTGACCTGGCCCCAAATCACATGTTGGTATCAGGTTGAGAGGAAAAGCGAGAGACTGTGACGCTTGAATATCCGCCTGTTGCCGTGGTGCGCGGCACCCTGCTTAACGATTTGAAATGCCCGGCCCTGCGCCGGGCCGGGCGGCAGTTTGCGCCATTGTGCCCACTGCGGGATAGTTTCGCAATTTTCTGCCCCACAAGACCGCAGAAAGAGGATAGGCGCATTTTTCCGCTCTCCGCTGGTAAAGCAGGGCCCTGCTCTCCTCTGCGGACGCTTCCTGAAACTTCCTGGAACATCCTCGCCTTCATCAGTGTTCCTTTCATTCTCATCCGATACTGAAATGAGTCAACGAAAGGAGACATCATGACCATTGCTCGTGTGACTGAAATTTCCGCCACGTCGCCGACCAGTTTCGATGATGCCGTCAGCCAGGGCATCGAACGCGCGTCAAAAACCCTTCGCAACGTTCAGAGCGCGTGGGTCAAGGATCAGAACGTCATGGTCGAGAACGGAAAAGTAAGTGCGTTCAAGGTGAACCTAGAAGTGACCTTTGTTCTTGATGACGAATAGCATTTGGCGAACCTCAACCGGGACCGAAACTCCCGTCGCGACCCCCGGCGAATGGTCCGCAGGGGTCGGGGCAGCTGGCTGGAGGCTGTTCCTCAGAGGGGCCTCAGAACCAATCACAATTGAGAGGTAAAAAAGATGAATAGATTTGCTATTGCAAGTTCCTTGGCCCTGACGGTCGCACTCGTCGGGAGCGCGACCTCGGCGCAGGAAGAGCAAGTGCAGCCCTCAGCAGAGGCCGATGGATTCGTGGAACTGACCGGTAATGATGTCTTTGCCACGCAAATTTTCGGTATGGCTGTTCTGGCACCGGATTCCGCGCTTGAAGGATCGCAGATACAGGACATCGATACCGATGAGGGCTTTGAGATAAACCAGACGGACCTGGCCGGATTTCAATATGTCGGTCGCGTCACTGATGTAATGCTAAGCCGGAGCGGAGAGGCCCGCGCAGTCGTGATAACGCAGATGACCGACACGACCGGCACCGGGACAGCCGCACCTCAAGCCGTTGATCCTACCGTCCTGCAGGTGCCGCCAGCTGCGGACATGCCGCTCCCGGGGACGATGCCCGAAATTGCCATTGACCTTGAAAGGATCGCGTTCGTCTCTGACGCGACGGTCCCGGATGTGATCTTTGCCGTGATCGACGTGAGTATGGACCAATTCTATAACGGTCCCGTGCTTGACCGGTTCGCCGGCGGGGCTCATGCGCCCGGCTGGCACGGCGGACGGGGCATGATGGCAGCACCAACCGTCGCCACACCCGGTTTTGCCCATATTCCGACGACCGAAGTTTCGGCTGATGATCTGATAGGCGCACCGTTGTATGCGGATAATTACGAGCATGTCGGCAGTATTGGCGATGTCGTGCTTAGCCCCGACGGCGAGGCAGAGTATCTGACCGTTGATATCGGGGGTTTTCTTGGCTTCGGCGCCCATGAAGTCGCGATTGGCTTTGATGAAATCACCGTTCTGCGCAGCACGACTGTCGGCGATCTGGAAGTCCATATCTCTGCAACGCGCGGCGAACTCGAGGCGCTGCCAGAATATCCCGGCTGACCGTCATGTTACCTCGTCCCGGCGGCATCTCGTCGGGGCGCGGTCAACGCAACGGATTGACCTGCACGCCCAGTATACGGCTGCGGAACTTTCCTACATCGGAGCTGTTGGAAAAAGGCCCGAAACTTTGATACGATCAGGCAATCACAGCAAAATATTACGCAGCCTTGAAACGGGCGGTGTCGTCGTCATCACCGGTGCAAGCGCTGGTGTGGGGCGCGCGACCGCCCACGCTTTTGCAAAAGCAGGCGCGAAGGTCGCGCTTATCGCGCGGGACGCCGCCGCGCTCGAACGGACCAAGGCCGAGGTGGAATCCTTCGGCACAAGCGCCGCGATATTCCCTCTCGATGTGGCCGATGCGGGCGCAGTCTTTGACGCAGCAATGCGATGCGAGGCGGAACTCGGGCCGATCGACGTCTGGGTCAACAACGCGATGACGACGGTCTTTGCGCCAGTGGCCGATCTGACGCCGGAGGAGGTGCACCGCGTGACCGAGGTGACTTATCTGGGTTATGTACACGGTACCATGGCTGCCCTGCGGCATATGCAGCGGCGCGATCACGGCGTGATCGTGCAGGTGGGTTCCGCGCTCGCCTATCGCGGCATTCCGCTGCAATCTGCCTATTGCGGCGCCAAGCATGCCATTCGGGGTTTCACCGATACCCTGCGCGCGGAACTTGTCCATTCAGAAAGTGGCATCCGGTTAACGGCCGTGCATCTGCCCGCAGTCAACACGCCACAATTCGACTGGGCGCGGACGCACCGGACAAAGCTGCCACGCCCGGTCGCGCCGGTCTATACGCCTGAAACCGCCGCCCGTGCGATCCTGAATGCGGCGCGGCATCCCGAACGCGAATACTGGCTGGGGGGCACGAGCCTGCTGACGATCCTTGCGAACATGTTGTTTCCTGGCCTTCTCGACCGCCAACTGGCGCGCGATGCGGTGGATGGGCAGGACCGGCCACAGGATGTGCCGACGGATCGCCCCGACAATCTGTTCAGCCCGGTCAGCGATGCCCATCGCACCGATGGCAGCTTTAGTGACGAGGTCCGCGCGGGCGCGCTCCGGCTGGCGGCCCCGCGTGCGCGCATGGGGATGGCATTCGGCCTGTGCCTTGTTGCGGGGGCGGCCGGTGCGATGCTTGGTGCTGCGCTGGCTTCGGGCGGGGGCAGACGGGCACGCAGCGGGCAGCGACGCGACAGATAGAGGAGGCGAAATGCAGAAAGAGCCTGCAAAGAGCGCGCAGAAATCCATCGGCGACTACGCCATGATCGGCGATTGCGAGACGGCCGCCTTAGTTGGGCGCGACGGGTCCATCGACTGGCTGTGCTGGCCGCGCTTTGATTCCGGTGCCTGCTTTGCTGCTTTGCTTGGCACCAAGGATCACGGACGCTGGAAGATTGCCCCTGTCGCAGAGGTGCGTCGTGTCGAACGACGCTATCGCAAGAACACACTGATCCTGGAGACATTGTTTGACACCGCCGAGGGCGAAATATCATTGATCGACTTCATGCCCATCCGTAAAGAGCGGCAGATCTCGGACGTCGTTCGGATCGTCGTCGGACGAAAGGGCCGGATGCGGATGCGGATGGATCTTGCCTATCGCTTTGATTATGGCCGGATCATTCCGTGGGTATCAAAGACCGGAGACGGCAGGCTGCGCGCTGTCGCGGGGCCGCATGCCGTGCTGCTGTCATCGCCGGTCGAGACCCATGGCGAGGACATGACGACGGTGGCCGAATTCGACGTCTATGAAGGTCAGCGCCTGCCGTTCATCATCGACTACGATGCCTCGCACCTTCCCGCGCCGGAATCCCGCGACCCGGAATCATCGCTCCGCGAGACCGAGGATTACTGGACGGAATGGGCGGACCAAAGCCAGTACGAAGGCCCGTATAAAGAGGCCGTGATCCGTTCGCTGATCACCGTGAAGGCGCTGACATATCGCCCGACCGGCGGCATCGTCGCCGCCCCCACGACGTCGCTTCCCGAACAGTTCGGTGGCAGCCGCAACTGGGATTACCGCTTTTGCTGGTTACGCGACGCGGCTTTTTCGCTCCGGTCGCTAAGCAGCGCAGGCTATCGCACCGAGGCCGAGGCATGGTGCGACTGGCTTTTGCGTGCCGTCGCTGGCGGGGCCTCGCAGGTCCAGCCGCTTTACGGCGTCGCCGGAGAGCATCGCCACGACGAGGTGACGCTGGACTGGCTGCCGGGTTTTGCCGGGTCGCGCCCCGTGCGCATCGGCAACGCGGCCTATTCCCAGCTTCAGATTGATGTCTTTGGCAGCGTCATTGACACGCTCTACCGGGCGCGGGTCGACGGGTTAAAGCTGAATGAGGCTTCATCAGGACTTTTGCTGGAATTGATGAAACATCTGGAAGACATCTGGCGCGAACCCGATGATGGAATCTGGGAAGTTCGCAGCGGGCGCCAGCATTTCGTCCATAGCAAGCTGATGTCATGGGTCGCCTTCGACCGCGCGATCAAGTTCGCAGAACAGTTCGGAATGCGCGGTCAGCTTGAAAAATGGCGCCGCCTGCGCAGCGAAATCCGCGAGGAAATCCTCAATCGCGGCTTTGATGCTGATCGCAATGCCTTCGTTCAGGCCTATGGGTCCAAGACCCTCGATTCCGCGGTTCTGCTGATGCCACTGGTCGGCTTCCTGCCCGCCGACGATCCACGCATAGTGTCGACAGTGGCAGCGATCGAAAAGGAGTTGACGAAAGACGGATTCCTTCTGCGCTACGACACCTCGCAGTCCGACGATGGGCTTTCCGGAGACGAGGGTGCCTTTCTCGCCTGTAGTTTCTGGCTGGTCGACAACATGCTTCTTCAGGGTCGCCGCGATGAGGCCGAGGCGTTGTTCGACCGGCTGCTGTCGCTGCGCAACGGCGTGGGGCTTCTGGCCGAGCAATATGACGTGGAAAGCGAAGCCATGGTGGGGAACTTCCCGCAGGCTTTCTCGCATTTCGCGATGATCGACGCCGCTTTCAATCTGGCTGGTGATCAGCGCGGCGCGCACGCGGGCTGACGCGAGGAACGATCCGCCCGGAACTTTTGAATTGTGCCACTGTTGACCCGACGTACGCGGAAAATGCGTCTGAAGGAGGCCGCCATGACAACCACCGCCGCCGATGTGCTCGTCGAAACCTTGATGGATTGGGGGGTCGACACGATCTTTGGCCTTCCAGGGGACGGCATAAACGGCATTGTCGAGTCGCTGAGGGTCCGGGCGGACAAGGTCCGTTTCATTCAAGCGCGACACGAGGAATCCGCAGCCTTCATGGCCTGCGCCTATGCCAAGTTCACCGGAAGATTGGGCGTGTGCCTTGCCACGTCCGGGCCGGGTGGCATCCACCTTCTGAACGGACTTTACGACGCCAAGCTGGATGGCGCGCCGGTGCTTGCCATCACCGGCCTGCAACACCATGACCTGATTTCCACACATACCCAGCAGGATGTCGAACTTGACAAATTGTTCATGGACGTCGCCGTCTACAACGCCCGCGTCATGGGCAGCGCGCATGTGGAAAACGTGGTGGGCATCGCCTGCCGCACGGCGCTTGCCCGGCGCGGGGTGGCGCATGTCACCATCCCGGTGGACACGCAGTCGCAGGATGTCGGCGACGATGCACGGTCATCCCGCAACGTTGCAAACCATCTTTCGGACCTGATGGCACAGGGTGCCCTGTTGCCGAGCGATGACCAGCTTGCCCGCGCCGCTGCCATCGTGAACGCCGGAAGTAAGGTCTGCATTCTGGCCGGTGCCGGCGCCATCGGGGCAGAGGAACAGGTGACCGCCCTTGCCGAACGGCTGGGTGCGCCTGTGGGCAAGCCGCTGCTTGGCAAGGGCGCCCTGCCCGACCACAGCCCCTATGCGGCCGGTGGCGTCGGACTGCTCGGCACCAAACCTGCGCAAGAGGCTTTGGAGACTTGCGACACGCTGTTGATCGTCGGGAGTTCATTTCCCTACATCGAGTTCTATCCCAAACCCGGCAGTGCGCGGGCCGTGCAGATTGACCTCGACGCGACGCGGATCGGCCTGCGCTATCCGGTCGAGGCGGGACTGGTAGGAGACAGCGCCAAGGTCATAGAGGCGCTGCTACCCCGCCTCGACTACAAGGAAGACCGCAAATTCCTGACGCAGGCGCAGGAAGGGATGAAGGCATGGCGCGCGCTGATGGAGGAACGCGGCACCCGCAGCGACCATCCGATGAAACCGCAGGTCGTCACGCACGAACTCGATAAATTGCTCGACAATGACGCCATCGTCACCACTGATTCCGGCACCACGACCACATGGGTCGCGCGGTATATCACCATGCGCGGCGACATGAAGTTCTCCTGCTCCGGCAACCTCGCGACGATGGCCTGCGGTCTGCCCTATGCCATTGCTGCGGCGATTGCCTATCCCGACCGGCAGGTCGTGGCGGTGGTGGGCGACGGCAGCTTTACGATGCTGATGGGCGAACTTGCCACCTGCGTGAAATATAACCTGAACGTGAAGATTATCATCATCAAGAACGACTCTCTCGGCCAGATCAAATGGGAACAGATGGTCTTTCTCGGCAATCCTGAATATGCCTGCGACCTGCAACCCATCGACTTCAATATTGTGGCGCGCGGGTTCGGTGTGCAGGCTGTCACCATCGACCGCGCCGAAGAATGCGGTGCAGCGCTGAAAGAGGCGCTGTCCCTGCCCGGCCCGGTCCTGATCGAGGCCGTGGTCGACACCCACGAGCCTCCGATGCCGCCCAAGGCGACGGTGTCGCAGGCTGCCCAGCTCGCCAAGGCCCTTGCGCGCGGCACTCCTGACGGTGGCAAGATCGCGCGACGCATCGGCGTCGATGTGGTGCGTGAAATCATATGACGAAGGTGCCATCACCGCGCTCCGCGCAACCCAGTGAACATGACAATCGCGCGGGCCAAGGCCCCGAGATGATAACGGATCAATTGTCGCTGGAAATTAGCAGGCAGAAACGTGCCTGACTTTTCTATCGACGACGTGATCATCCAGTTTGCCGTGGTCGTCGCGGCGGCTTTGATCGTGCAACTGGCATTTGAACGGACCCGTGTACCCGGGCTGATCGGACTGATCATTCTGGGTATGCTGATCGGCCCCGGCGGTGCCGCAATCCTGCCTGATGAACCGGTGGTCGAGCTTTTCGGCTCGATCGGGCTGCTTTATATCATGTTCATCGCCGGGGTCGAAATTGATATCGATCAGGTCAAAGACCGCAAGGTCGAAGCGGCATCCTTTGGCGCTATGGCGTTTGCCTTTACCTTTGTCTCGGCCTTCGCCGTGGGGCTGCTTTTCGAGCTTGATATATGGGGTGCCCTGCTCTTGGGTGCGGCGCTGTCGTCGCATACGTTGGTGGCCTATCCGATGGTCAGCCAGCTTGGGCTTGCGGAACGTCGGCCAATCGTCGCGGCCACGGGGGGAACGCTTTTGACGGATACCACGTCGCTGCTGGTGCTGGTCATGATAATCCGTGCTGCCGAAGGCGACGGAGGATGGTCATGGATGGTCCCGATGGTGTCGCTTGCGGCTCTGGCAGCGGCTGCGCTTTATATTGTCCCGCGCCTTGCGCGCGCAGTGCTGTCGCACGACCTGCATACCTTTCCCGAGAAAGCGTTGTTCGTCATGACAATCCTGCTGGTGCTTTCGGTCCTGGCGGATCTGATAGGCACAGAGGACATTCTGGGCGCGTTTCTGGCGGGCGTTTGTCTGAACACGGCTCTACACCGGCGGGAGGACCTCAAGCAGCATATCGAATTTGTCGGGCGGATGCTGTTCCTGCCATTCTTCTTCGTGGACACAGGGATGCGTCTTCATCTCGATGCCCTGCAAGAACTTTCGACGTGGTTTCTGGCGGTCATCCTGATCGCGGTGATCATCGTCACAAAGGGCCTGAGCGCTGCAGTCACAGCACGGTTGTTCGGATATTCAAAAATCGAGGGGCTTGCCGTTGCAAGCCTGTCCTTTCCGCAGGCTGCAGCGACGCTTGCGGTGGTCGTCATCGGCCTCGAAATGGATCTGGTCGATCCGGGAACGGCAGATGCGATCATCATCGTGATCTTCGTCACCTGCCTTCTTGGATCGCTTCTGACCCGTTATTCTGTGAACCGGATGGCAGGCGACAAATAACGTCACGATTCCTGCGGTGTGCGACCAGTTTCTAAGTCAGTAATGACAGTCGCAGCCGCATACCGGGCATCAATGTGTCAGGGACGCAAAGCCACAAACAAAGAAGCGCCACCGCGCAGCAGGCGGATCAACAGCGGGCGGTCCTCTGCCATGGCCTCTGACCAGGCCTGCGAAATATCACCGGGGCCGTCCACCAGCTGCGTGCCCGCTTCGACGATCACGTCATTGCGCCTGATGCCGGCTTCCTGCGCCGGGCTGCCGGGGACGACGTCCTGCACCATCGCGCCGCTTGATCCGGGCAGGTCCAGTTCGCGCCGGATCGCGCTTGGCAGTGGGCTTAAAGCAAGACCAAGACGCATGCCCTCGGGCAGCGCATCGTCAGGGGCCTCTGCCGGCGAGTCCGGCGTTTCTGGCGGGCGAAGCTCACCTATCATCACCTCGACCTCCATCTCTTCGTCGCCACGCAGGATGGTCAGCACCGCAACCGTGCCCGGCGCAAGCTCTGCAACCGCCAGCGACAGGTCGCGCGGCATTTCGATGTCCTGATCGCCCAGTTGCAGAATGATATCGCCCATCTGCAACCCGGCGTCATCAGCCGGTCCGTCCGGCACCACCTGAGAGACAAGAACGCCCTGCACATCATCCAGCCCCAGCGCCTCTGCCAGTACTTCGGTCATTTGCTGCAGATTTACACCAAGCAAACCGCGGCGGACTTCGCCATCCTCGATCAACTGGTCCACGATCAGCGTGGCAAGCCGCGACGGGACGGCAAAGCCGATCCCAACATTGGCGCCGGTGGGCGAAAAGATGGCGGTGTTGACGCCGACCACTTCACCCTGCGCGTTAAAGAGCGGCCCCCCCGAATTACCCTGATTGATCGATGCGTCGGTCTGCAGAAATTCGTCGTAGGGTCCTGACCGAATGTCACGCGAACGCGCAGACAGAACACCCACGGTCACCGTCTCGCCCAGACCAAAGGGGCTGCCGATGGCGATGGTCCATGCGCCGGGAAGCAACGCATCTGAATCGCCCCATGACGCGACCGACGTACCCTCGGTCAGGTCGTCCACCTGCAACACGGCAAGGTCGGTCGCCGGGTCAGTGCCGATCAGTTCGGCAGGCACGCGCGATCCGTCGGCCAGCAGCACCTCGATCTCGGTCGCTTCCTGAATGACGTGGTTGTTGGTGACGACATGCCCTTCTTCGCTGATGACGAAACCCGATCCCTGCGCGGCGGCGGTGCGTGGTGGCGCGTCCGGCTCGGCCCCGCCAAAGGGCAAATCCCCCGCCCCGCCGCGCATTGGCCTTTCGCGCTGGGGGCGTTGTGCAATGATGGCGACAACCGTGGGACTGACCTCTGCCACGATCTGGGTAAAGTCGACGGGCGACGCCTGCACGGGTTGGGGTGCCTGCCCTTGTTCCTGCGCCTGTATCGCAGCCGGAACAAACGCAAGAAGCGACACGATGGCACCGGACCAGGCGACGTTTCGGAAACGGTTCATAACTTATGTCCTCCGATAAATTGGGTTGAGAGGGCTTTCGCCCGCTCGCATAAAACTGTGAAACGGACCCGCCGGGGCTGATAATACCGTCAGCCATTCACCAACGACGCTTTCCCGAACACGTCAGCGAAAACCAAAGCAAGCGCGGATTGTTCCGGGTTTCGCGCTGTGCCAACGGATCTACAGCGGGTCGGAGCGCGCCAGATCAACCTCCAACTGCGCGGACAAGGCTTGGTACAGGGCGTCCGACGTGCTGACCACGCCGCTTTCGAGGTTCAGCTTCGCGCTGAAGACATCCAGATTGAAACTGCTGACGCACGACCAGTTTCCGTCCACCAGCGCGACCTTGGCGTGAACCATGCCGGGCGCGTAGGCGCGCACCTCAACGCCATGCCGTCGCAGCGCATGTGCAAAGCGATGGCCGATCAGGTCGAGGACACGATAATCGCTTTTCTTCGGTATCAACAGCCGTACCGCCACGCCGCGTTCGGCAGCCGTCAGGAATGCTCGCCAAAGGCTGCGATCCGGGACCAGGTAAGGAGTCGTCAACGAAACCGATCGCGACGCCCCCGCAATCCTTTCAGGTAAAATCTTGCGCAGATCGAAAGGCGTGTGAACAGACGGCCCGCTCATTGCGAATGACCAGCCGCGATCCGTCACCGCATCGCCAGCCCTCAAAAGCGGGTCCGGCGACAGGTGCTGCGCATAACGCCATAACCTCTCGAATTCGGACATGATCATTGGCGGCAGCGGACCACGGACAAGGATCATCGTATCGCGCCAGTTCGCCATACGGTCGTGATAGCACGAGCCGCCGATCATGTAATTTGATCCGTCGCAGACAAGGGTCTTGCGGTGCAGCCGATGCAATCTTCTCGTTGGACTGCGGAGAATTCCGGCGACACCGTTGAACATCATGATACGGCCACCATTCCGGATCAGGGCGCGCCCGCCTTCGCTTTGCGCAAGCCCCAGACTTCCCAGCCCATCGGCCAGAATTCGCACCGCGACGCCCTGCCTTGCCTTATTGGCAAGCAAGTCAAGGAGCCGTCGCCCCACACCTTGCGACGCAAAGATATATTGTTCCATATTGATGCTGTGCTTCGCCGCGTCGCATTGCTCGAAAACTGCGTTCCAGATCGCCGCGTTGTCTTGAAACAGCTCCCACTCGGGCTCGGCGGACAGCCAGCGGGAAATACCTGATGTTTGTTCTCTTGCGGACATAGCATGTAAACGTCGTCATGCTCCCGAATGTTCAATCCCATCGTCACGCTTCAGGTTTTCCGCCAAAGCGTGTCCGCCATTCGGGCATCGCCTTGTCTCATCGGTCAGTTACATACCCGATCCGTCACGGATCTTCACGTTATCATCGCTCACCCGTTTAACTGACATGAGAGCTTTCATGGATACATTATCTCGCTGACTTTTCCTGTGCTCCGGCTGCTTGGTCATACGCGCACCCGGATCGACTTGGGATCGTAGAACGGCGCAAGGCTCGCTTCTGCGGGCACGATGCGTCCTGCGATTTCAATAGTATAGTCCGACGCCAACATGGCGTCGGCGCACTCGCCCGGTTCGCGACATGGCACGTAACCGAGACCGACAGCCGCGCCCAGCGCGTGACCGTAATTACCGGATGTCAGAAAGCCGACAATCCGGCCATCGCGCAGGATCGGCTCATTGTGGAAAAGCAGCGGCGCGGGGTCGCGCAACATGAACTGGACAAGGCGGCGTGAAAGCCCTTCTTCGCGCTTGCGCAAGACGGCATCGCGACCGACGAAATCGGTCTTCGCGGTTTTGACCGCAAATCCCAGCCCAGCTTCCAGAACGTGATCTTCGTCGGTGATATCATGTCCGAAGTGACGATAGCCTTTTTCGATGCGGCAACTGTCCATTGCATGCAGACCGCACAGTTTCAGCCCGACCTGTTTGCCCGCCTCGATCAGTGTTTCAAAGACATGTACGGCCTGATCGGCAGACACATAGAGTTCCCATCCCAGTTCTCCGACATAGGTCACACGATGCGCCCGGGCCAGGCCCATGCCGATTTCGATCTCTTGGGCTGTGCCAAATGGGTGTGCGTCGTTGCTGAAATCATTGGGCGATACCAGCGACAGAAGCTCGCGCGAGCGCGGACCCATGATGGGCAATACGGCTTCGGCTGCGGTGACGTCGGTGATCACGACGAATTCATCTCTCAGATGCTTTCGCAGCCAGGCCAGATCCCTTTGCAATGTGGCGCCCGGCACGACAAGGAAGAACACGGTCTCTGACAACCGGGTAACGGTCAGATCGCACTCGATCCCGCCGCGCTGGTTCAACATCTGTGTATAGACGATGCGACCGGCGGGAACATTCATATCATTGGCGCAAAGCCGGTCCAGAAACGCCAGCGCATCGCGACCCTCCACGCGGATCTTGCCAAAGGACGTCATGTCCAGCAGCCCGACACCTTCGCGCATCGCCATGTGCTCTGCCCGCTGATTGTCGAACCAGTTCTGGCGTTTCCAGCTGTAGCGGTATTCGCGTTCCTGCCCGGGAAGGGCGAACCAGTTGGCCCGTTCCCAGCCCGCGACTTCGCCGAACACGGCACCATGGGATTTCAGACGTTCATGAAGCGGCGAGCGCCGAATACCCCGGGACGTGGCCATCTGCCGGTAGGGAAAGTGATCGGCGTAAAGCAACCCCAAGGTTTCGGTCACCCGTTCCTTGAGATAGCTACGGTTCTTCTGGAAAGGTTGCGCGCGCCTTATGTCAACCTCCCAAAGGTCGAAAGGGGGCTCACCATCGTTCATCCACTGTGCCAGCGCCATACCGGCACCGCCAGAGGAAACAATCCCGATCGAATTGTAACCTGCTGCCACCCAATAACCCTTCACCTCCGGTGCCTCGCCCAGATAGTAGCGATCATCCGGAGTGAAGCTTTCGGGGCCGTTGAAAAACGTATGAATCCCCGCTTCCGCCAGCATCGGCATCCGCTCGACCGCCTGTGCCAGAATAGGTTCGAAATGGTCGAAGTCTTCAGGAAGCTGATCGAAACAAAAATCCTCGCTGATACCGTTCATGCCCCAGGGCTTTGCCTTGGGTTCAAAGGCGCCAAGCAACATCTTGCCTGCATCTTCTTTATAGTACGCACATTCATCCGGCACGCGCAGAACCGGAAGCTGGGTGAGGCCCGGAATACTGTCGGTAACAACATAGAAATGCTCACAGGCGTGCAGCGGCAGCGTCACGCCATTGGCAGCGGCAAGATCGCGCCCCCACATGCCGCCACAGTTCACCACCATGTCGGCATCGATGTGACCAGCTTCGCCACCGCCTTGCCAGTCGACGCCCGTCACCTGGTTATTCGCGGTCGTGACCCTTGTGACCTTGACCTGCTCGATGATTTTCGCACCACCTGCCCGGGCGCCTTTGGCCAATGCCAGCGCGATGTTCGCCGGATCAGCCTGACCGTCGCCGGGCAGATGAACGCTGGCAACGACATCCTTCGGGTTTAAATGCGGATAGAGGTTCAGCACCTCTTGGGGGCTGAGTTCACTAACTTCGACGCCAAACGCGCGTGCGAGGCTGGCCTGACGATAGATTTCCTCTCGCCGTTCATGGGTCAGAGCCACGGTGATCGAGCCGCATTGCCGAAGGCCGGTCGACAGCCCCGTTTCCGTTTCAAGATTGCGATAAAGGTCAGCAGAATATTTGGCGAGCCGGGTCATGTTCTGACTTGCCCGCAGTTGCCCGATCAAACCGGCCGCGTGCCAAGTCGTACCACTGGTTAGCTGCTTGCGCTCCAGCAGCACGATGTCTGTCCAGCCAAGCTTTGCCAGATGATAGGCGACTGAACATCCTGAAATGCCGCCGCCGATGATGACCACGCGCGCATGCGCAGGAACGTTGACCATTCTACAGCTTTCTTTGTGTTTAGGCCGACATCGAGACGATGAAGGCGCTGGGATTGTAGGCAATCGGCGCTACCCGGGGGGGGCGAAGGTTACGCCCTGATCCGGGTGTTCTTCGGGTCCCAGAGGTCATTTTCATCGTTGATGGTTGCCGGATAGCGTTGGTCAAAGATCTCGACCTCCAGTTCGACACCGGGAATGTTCAGATCATTTTCGATCATTCCAAGACCGATACAGGCGTTAAGCCTGTGGCCCCAACCGCAAGAGGTGAGTTCGCCGACGATGCGATCTCTGTGCCAGATCGTAGACATGTAAGGGGCATCACGCTCCGCGCTCCTGATCTTCAGTGTGACAAAGCTGCGCGGGCGCGGTCTGTCGCGCTCGGCCAGCAAGGCGTCGCGACCGCGGAAGTCAGGTTTTTGCCAGTCCACGAAACGTGCAAGCCCCGACTGCAGCACGGTGTAATCGGTGGAAAGGTCGCCTTTCCATGTGCGATACCCTTTCTCGATGCGCAGCGAGTTCAGGGCAAACATGCCGAACGGGCGCAGACCATGCGGCTGACCTGCCGCCAGAACGGCGTCCCAGACCATTGCGGTATCATCGGCCCGCGTGTGCAATTCCCAGCCCAGTTCACCTGCAAAGCTGACCCGCGCGACCCACACATCACGGCCCGCGATCTTACCCCATTGATGGGTCAGCCACCCTTTGGAAAGATCGGCTTCTGCGTCAGCATCCTGCAAAATATTCCTTGCGCACGGGCCGGTCAGGATCTGTGTCGCCCATTCGGCGGTTTCGTTAGTCAGGGAAAGCCCGTCGCCAAGTTGCGCCTTCAACCATTCGTAATCATGTAGCTCCGCTGCGGCGGCGGTGATCAGCACGATCTCGTCCTCGGCCATTCTTGCTACCGACATCTCTGTCACGACGCGCCCCGCGTCATCGGCAAAATAGCCCAGGCCCAGCCGTCCGACCGATGGCATCTTGCCGGTCATCTGACGCGACAGCCAGTCGGCCGCGCCTGTTCCGGTCAACCTGAACCGCGAAAATCCGGGAAGATCTAGAATGCCGGCCGCATCACGCACTGCGGCACATTCCCCGCGGACCGCTTCGAACCACGGCCCTTCGCGCCGCCAGGTCCGCTGTGCCTCTTCGCTGGTGTCGTCATCGGAACGGGCATACCATAATGCCCGCTCCCAGCCGTTGTAGGGGCCAAACTGCGCACCCAATGCCGCGACACGGTCATGCACGGGCGAAAGCTTCTTCATCCTGCCTTCAGGCCAGACATGATGCGGGAAATGGATTGCATATTCGTTGGCATAGATTTCCTTGCCTTTGGCGATGGCATAATCGGCATCCTCGAAACCGGTAAAACGCCGTGGATCACAGGACCACATATCCCATTCTGTCGCGCCTTCGGTAATCCATTCGGCCAGCACCTTGCCCGCGCCGCCACCCTGGCAGATGCCAAAGGTGAATACGCATGCCTCGAACGCATTCGGCACGCCGGGCATCGGGCCGATCAGCGGGTTACCATCGGGCGTGTATGGGATCGGCCCGTTGATGACATTCGTGAGTGCGGCGTTTTCCAGCAACGGAACGCGTGCCATCGCATCTTCGATATGCCATTCGAGACGGCCAAGATCGTCAGGATATAGCTGAAAGCTGAAGTCTTCGGGGAACGGATCGTCCGGGGTGACCCAATGCGCCCGGCAATTTCTTTCATACGGGCCCAGGTTGAAGCCATACTTTTCCTGCCGAAGGTAGTAACTGCTGTCCACATCACGCAGCAGCGGAAGCTTGTGGCCGGCTTCCTTTGACCAGGCCTCGATTTCCGGAAGATTGTCGAACAACATATATTGGTGGCTCATCACCACCATCGGCAGGTCGCGGCCAAACCAACGCGCCACTTGGCCCGCGTAATAGCCTGCTGCGTTGACGACAAATTCACAGCGGATGTCCCCCTTGGCTGTCGCGACAATCCATTCGTCACCGTCGCGTCGCACGCCCGTCGCGGGACAATGACGTTCGATGCGTGCGCCCATCTGACGCGCACCCTTTGCCAATGCTTGGGTCAACTGCGCGGGATCAATGTCGCCATCATAAGGATCATGCAGCGCGCCGGTCAGACTGTGTGTCGATATGAACGGATATTTCCGGCGCAGCTCCTCTGGTGTCAGGATCGTCAGGTCCATGTTCTGCTGACGCCCCATCCCCACCACGCGACGGAACTCGTCCAGACGCTCTGCGCTATGACCGAGACGAACCGAGCCAGTGACGTGATAGTTCATCGGGTAATCGACCTCTACCGCCAGACGACGGTAGAGATCTGCCGAGTATCTTTGCATGTTCATGATCGACCAGTTTGCAGAAAACGTGGGGACATTTCCGGCCGCATGCCATGTCGATCCTGCCGTAAGCTCATTCTTTTCCAGAAGCACGCAATCAGACCATCCCGCTTTTGCGAGATGATAAAGCGCCGAGACGCCGACAACGCCGCCTCCTATGATTACAACCCGGGCAGAGGTCGGAAATGCGGACATGAGGCGCCTCCTTAACAAAACCCTACCGGGTGCCACCAGCTTCATCAGCTTAAAATGAAAATCAAGATAAAAATTTCATTTTATAATAATTTTTAAGAAAAGTTCATTGTCACTGTTTTTGCAGCCTTGCTCTTGGCGGGGTCTGAAGGGATGCTACGGTTGCAAATCGCTGATCAGGACACTGCCTTGATGTTGAACAATCTCGTCGGCAACGACATCAGAGCGCTACGAAAATCGCGCGGCGTTACCATCAAAGAATTGTCGCTTGTGCTCGGCCGCTCGGTGGGCTGGCTCAGTCAGGTTGAAAGAGATCAGGCCATTCCATCCATCAAGGACATCGCAACCATCGCATCGCATTTTGGAGTGAACATCAGCTTTTTTTTCAGAACAGCCAACCAGCGTCCGGAAGAAAGAGGGCTTGTGCTCAGAGCCGCCGAACGCAGCTCGATCGGTTCGAGTGAGAGTGGCTTGATCGAGGAGCTTTTGTCGCCTTCACTTGGTGGTAGCTTTGAGATGATCAAGTCTACTTTCGCCCCAAGGGCGAGCAGCAGGGGAATGCGAACGCCCCGAAAGACAGAAGACGGCGGCGTGTTACTGTCGGGGCAACTGACCCTGCGGATAGGGGATCTGGAGGTTCACCTCAACGCCGGCGATAGCTTTCAGTTTGTCGAGAAAGAGTACGGCTGGTCGAATAACAACAGCGAGCCAGCAGTGGTGATCTGGATCGTATCGCCGCCGATTTATTAAAACATCAGCCATGTCGATCAAGCATGCCCCGCGCAGGCAGACATTCCCGCATCGGTTGCGCCGAACATCCGAATTTAGCCTTAAATCATTCATTGGATGGTGCTGGCGATGGTCCCGGCCTGCGCCGCCCGCCATTTTGCCGGGGGCATGCCTTCCCACTTTTGGAAAGCTCTATAGAACGAGCCATGGTCGTCATAGCCCAACAAATAGGCGACTTCGGAGATGTCTAACCCTGATTGAAGCAGGTAGTCGCAGGCCAGGACATGCCTTACGCCCGACAGCAAGGACTGGAAACTGTGACCTTCCTCGCGCAATCGCCGCTGGAGGGAGCGTTCGCTGATCGTGAGATCTCTTGCAATTCTGTGCAGCTCCGGGCGTCCGGCCGTCAAGCTGCGACGCAGCAGCCAACGCACCTGATCTGCCAGCGTTGTCGATGGACACAGGTCTTCGACTTGTTTCTGCAGGCTCTGGTCCAGCAGATCCAGCAGTTCATGGTTATAGCTCTGGAAGGGCCTTGCAAGGTCAGACGCGTGAAAGATCAGTCGATCCTTCTGGGCGTGCCAGCGGACTGGACACTTGAAATGCTCAGAAAAAGCGCGACGCGACGCACCGCGACGCTCGATCCGCATAGGGCGAATGTCTGCACCCGTGCCAGAGCTTGCCAGATTGATGATTGAAGCCATGGTGGCATCGGTCAGGGCCATGGGGACGGCGGCCAGCCCGTGTGGCCAAGAAACAGTGACATGACAGGTACCGCCATCGGTTTGGACGTCCATTTCCTCGGGCGCGCAGAGCATCTTGAACCGCCGCACACGCGCGAGTGCATCTCTTAAGTCGCGCGCATGATACCCGACCAAGAAAGAAGGCGGCATGACAGAGCCATCGAGGGCGTTCGCTAGCGCGAGCCCCACATCAGGACCCTTCAGCACCTCCAGCCCGCCCCAAAGCGCAAAGAACTGCGCGGTTGTCAGATGGGCATCCGCTTGTCCCGCAGCAACAGGTAATGCGGCCGCGCGCAGCAGCTCGGACCGCCTGAGGTTCAGGCGATCCACGCCCAGCCAGAAGGCGGGCGGAATCTTAATGCGGTCGGGTAAGGTCATCTTGCCTGATAGCCACCGTCGATGCTCAGGACGTGACCGACAACAAAACTTGACTCATCTGACAACAGCCAAACGATGCCATTGGCAATCTCTTCGGGTTGTCCGAGACGGCCTATGGGATGCATGGCGGCCAGACCCGCTTCGTCCGCTTCAATTTGGGCAGCAATGATATCGGTACGGATTGCACCTGGGGCGACAGCGTTAATGCGTATACCTTCGGCAGCGTGATCAAGGGCCGATGATTTCGTGAGTCCGACGACCGCGTGCTTGGTCCCGACATAAGCTCCTGTCATCGGTACGCCGTTCAGGCCCGCGATGGAGCCAAGGTTGACGATGGCCCCTCTCCCTTGCTTCTTCATCTGCGCGATTTCATACTTCATATCGTAGTAAAGCCCAAGAACGTTCACCTCGATCATGTCACGGAATTTCTGTGTGTCTGACTCATCGATGCTTGCGGCTTCGTTATAAAGGCCAGCGTTGTTGACAGCCATGTCGAGGCGTCCGAATTCGCTTACGATCCGATCAATCAGCGCCTCTGCCGCAGCCTCGTCGGTCACATCGTTCTTGATGAACCGCACCTGAGCGTCGCCAGTCGCAACTGCTTCGATTTCCTTTACTGCGCGCGCTCCAATATCTTCACGGCGCCCGCTGATGACAACGGTAATACCCTTGCCTGCGAGTTTCTTGGCGGTTGCCTTGCCGATGCCGCTAGCACCGCCGGTGATGAGCGCAACTTGGTTGGTCATGGGATAATTCCTTCTGGTTGACTTGAAGGAGATTTATGGACAGCAGCCACGCTTCGATACTGCGAAAGCCGCCATCGGACTGGCCTTATACGCCAATCTTTACATGCGATCCGCCCGTCTGGCCAATGGAGATGAGCACGCGGAAACTTGGCGCGCGCGACGACGATCACCGGAAGGGCAAGCTGAAACAGCCTCAGATGCGATGAGCCACTGGGCAGAGAAACACGTTATAACTTTCGCTTCACCTCATTTCATTCTGATTACCTAGTAATTTTTTATAAAATTCATAAATTTATCCAAAATCAGGGATGGAAGAAGAAAACTTCTTGTGATCAGAGGGCCTGCCACCCCGACGAATAGTCGCGTGCGTTGCGCTCAAGCTTTCACACTGGGCAAGTTTATATTCGTTAATATACTGATTATAAGTGATAAAAACTTGATGCGGAGATAACGATGTTTAATGCGGTCGATATGATCGACACCTCGGTAACGATTTCATCTTGCCTTGGTTCGGCTTGCACTTTACTCAGTAAATGAAATAAAACGAAACTAAATGTTGGAGGAAGATCCATGGGCAGGATTCTGGGACGCAAGATCACGCTTGGCCTGGTCATCGGCAGCCGTGCTTTTTTCAGTCCGGCGCCATGCAAGGCTGCACGCGACGAAATCACGGCAGAACTGGAGGCTTTGGGCGTGAATATCATCACCCTGCCCTTTGAGGCGACAGCGAATGGTGCGGTGCAGTGCGTCGAGGATGCACAGCTCTATGCGCAACATTTTCGCGAACATGCTGCAGAAATCGATGGCCTTGTGATCTGTCTGCCGAACTTCGGTGACGAAATCGCAATGATCGAACTGGTCAACAGGGCAAAGCTGGACGTACCCATTCTGGTACAGGCCGCGAATGACGAAAACGATCAGGTTGATGTCCATTCGCGCCGTGACGCCTGGTGCGGCAAGATCAGCGTCACGAATAATTTCTATCAATATGGCATCCCTTACAGTGAACCGTCCCACCATACCTCTGATATTGCTTCCGATGAATTCCGCGCCGATCTGCGTCGTTTCATCGGTGTATGCCGCGTGGTCGGCGGTGTGCGCGGTGCAAGGTTGGGCGCTATAGGCGCACGTACCAAGCCTTTCCAGACGATGCGCTATTCCGAAAAACTGCTGCAACGCGCCGGTGTCACGGTCGTCACAGTAGACCTGTCCGAACTGATGGGGCGCGCCGGCCGGTTGGCGGATGACGATCCGGATGTTTTGGAAAAGATGGAGAAAATTCGCACTTACGGCCGCATCGCACCACATATCACCCACGATCAGCTGACAAGGCAGGCAAAATGGACTGCCACGGTAAATCGCTGGATCGCGGAAAACGAATGTGACGCCTCTGCCATCCAGTGCTGGAGCGCGCTGCAAGACAACTTTGGCTGTGCGACCTGCGTGACGATGTCCATGATGAGTGAGGAACTGATGCCATCGGCCTGCGAGGTCGATATCATGGGCGGCCTGTCGATGTATATGCTGGCCCTCGCCTCCGAAGCGCCGCCTGCGATCCTTGACTGGAACAACAATTACGCCCGTGAAGAAGATATGGTCGTCGCCACTCATTGCGGCAACTTCCCGAAATCCTTTATCGGCGACACTCCTGAAATCGGCGAGCTTGATGTGCTGGGCGAGGCTCTGGGGCGCTCCAAGTGCTTTGGCGCGGTCAAAGGCAAGGTGAAGGCCGGTGACATGACCTATTTTCGCGTGTCCTCGGACGACACCGACGGTACGCTCAAGGCCTATGTCGGCGAAGGTGCATTTACCGACGATCCGTATGCCATGGATGGCGGCATCGCGGTATGCCGCGTGCCGCGCCTGCGCCAATTGATGGGATTTGTAACCCAGCAAGGGTTCGAACATCACGTCGCGATGGTCAGGGGCCACCATGCCGCAGTCCTGAACGAAGCGATGACCCGCTATCTTGGCTGGCCGTTCTACGATCACGACACGCCGCCCGAACCGCAACTGTTTCACCCGCGGAGATTCTGATGTCTGACCGGTCCAATACGCTCGCGACGATCCGTGACAACGCCCTCTGGATGCGCCGCCGGGCCATGTCGATGGTGCATAGCGCACAATTGGGGCACATCGGTGGCGATTTTTCCGCGACCGATATTGTCGCCACGTTGTTCTTCGGGGTGCTGAACTTTGACCCGGATCAGCCCCGCAAACCTGACCGCGATCGCTTTGTCATGTCCAAGGGGCATGCCACAGGTGTGCTTTATACCGCCCTCTGCCGCGCTGGATACTACCCGGAGGCGTGGCTTGATACCTATATGCAAGCCGGGTCAAGGTTGAACGGACACCCGAACCGGCAATATCTTCCCGGAGTCGAGGCGAATACCGGCCCGCTTGGCCATGGCCTGCCGATTGCTACGGGTATCGCGATTGCAGGGCAGATCGACGCTTCAAATTACCGAACCTTCGTCCTGACAGGTGATGGCGAGATTCAAGAAGGGTCGAACTGGGAGGCCGCGATGACGGCCAGTCACAGAAAGCTGAAGAACCTGACTGTGATTATCGACCGCAATCGTCTGCAACAGGGACAAAGCACGGAAGAGACCACAGCCGTCGATCCTTTGCCCGATAAATGGGCCGCCTTTGGATGGGACGTGATCGAGGTGGACGGCCATGATCATGCGCAACTGCTTGACGTTCTGGGTGCCGCGCCCCGTGACAAACCGCGGGCGATCATCGCGAACACAATCAAGGGCAAGGGTGTTTCGTTCATGGAGAACGACGCAAAATGGCACCACGGTGTGCCCAGCGACGAAGAATTCGCGCAAGCTATGAAGGAACTGGTCTGATGGCCGACGCTACCACTCTCACGAGGTCCGAATATAAGGACTGCCGCACCGCCTGGTCCGAAACACTGAGCGAACTGGCAAAAGCAGACGACCGTATCGTCGCCGTGGTCAATGACTCTATCGGGTCATCGAAACTGGGCGACTTCGCCAAGGCTTTTCCCGAACGCACTATCAACGTCGGCATCGCCGAACAGCTGATGGTCGGTGTCGGTGCGGGGCTGGCAAATGGGGGCAAAGTGCCGTTCGTGTCCGCAGCAGGGTGTTTCCTGACGGGACGCGCGCTGGAACAGATCAAGGCCGACGTGGCATATTCAGGCTATAACGTGAAACTTGTCGGCCAATCGTCCGGCGTCGCCTATGGCGAGCTTGGCGCGACGCACCATTCCATCGAGGATCTTGGCTGGTTACGCCAGCTGGGCCAGATCACGGTGATCGTGCCCGCGGACAGTTGGGAAACGGCACAGGCCGTGCGGTGGGCCGCAGATCACGACGGTCCGGTCTACCTGCGTGTGTCCCGGATGAAAGTCCCAGATCTGGACATAGCGGATCGCGTGTTCCGGCCAGGTCGTGCCGAGATTGTTTGCAAAGGCTCTGACATCGCGGTCCTCGCCTGTGGCACCACGGTGCATCTGGCGCGCGATGCCGCCGCCGCGCTTTCAAAAGACGGCATATCAGCGCGGGTTCTGAACGTCTCGACCATCAATCCGCTGGACGAAGAGGCGGTGGCCGAGGCTGCGGCGACCGGCCATATCGTGACGGTGGAAGAAGCGCATATCCGCGGTGGCCTTGGCGGCGCCGTCGCCGAATGGACCGCGGCAAATCATCCTTGTCGCGTCACGCGCATGGGCTTTGACGGGTTCAGGACAACCGGGTCGGTCGAACATCTGTTCGAAGACGCAGGTCTGACGGCGAAGGGCATCGCAGCACAGGTGCGCCGGGTGCTGTCGAGATGATACGCATCCTTGCCATCGACCAGGGCACCACCAATACCAAGGCGGTGCTCTTCGACCAAAACCTCGCGCCGGTCGCGACGGCAAGTTGTGCCACCCGGACCGCTTACCCCGCCGATGGTTGGGCAGAACAATCGGCCGATGATATCTGGGACAGTGTCAAGACCGTTATCGCCGAGATCGTGGCATCCGAAGGGACCGCAGGCATCGAAGGCATCGCCATTTCCAACCAGCGCGAAACTTTCGTGTTCTGGGATGTCGAAGGAGGCCCGCAGCCTTGCCCGGCAATCCTGTGGCAATGCCGACGCACCTCGGCCTCTTGCGCCGCTTTGGTTGCGGTGGGGCATAATGACATTGTCAGATCTGCGACAGGTCTTGGCATCAATCCACTCTTCCCCGCCTCAAAACTCACTTGGGCGCTTGAGAACGTGCCAGAGGTTGCCGCCCTTCATGCGGCAGGTCGATTGCACGCCGGCACTGTAGACGCGTGGTTGTTGTGGAAGCTGACAGGCGGCGCCGCTTTTGCCACAGACTATTCCAACGCTTCACGCACACTTCTTTTCGATACTGGCACATTGGGCTGGTCGGACGAGCTTGCTGACATCTTTGGCGCACCTCTCGACATCCTTCCCGCACCGTTGCCCAGCGATACCCGTTTTGGCGAAACTGCCGAAGGGACGACCGCACTACCTGCCGGGCTGCCGATCTTGTCGATGATGGGCGACAGCCATGCTGCGCTGTACGGCCACGACCTGCGCAAGCCGGGCGAGGTGAAAGCCACCTTCGGCACAGGATCGTCGCTGATGACGCTGACGCTCGGTCGCGTCGCTTCGGAAAATGGTCTGTCCGGTACCATCGCCTGGAGCGAGGCAGGCGCGACGGCCTATGCGCTGGAAGGAAACATAACCGTTTCTGCACAAGCCGCTCAGTTCGTGGCAAAATTGCTGGACGTGCCCTCGCCGACTGAACTGTCCAAGCTCGCTCAATCCATACCAAACGCCAATGGCGTCAGCTTTGTGCCAGCTCTCGCGGGGTTGGGCGCACCTTATTGGGATGATAATGCGCGCGGCACTATTGGTGGTCTAACACTCTCGGCCACGCCCGCACACATCGCCCGCGCGACTTTCGAGGCGATCGCGCACCAAGTGGCGGACGTCTTCGAAGCGATGGAGGCTGATATAGGCGCACCGCTTGAGGCCCTGAGGGTGGACGGCGGCGCATCCGTCAATGACTTTTTAATGCAGCTTCAGGCCGACCTGCTCGGCCGCCGTGTGATCCGAAGAAATATGGCCGAAGTTGGCGCACGCGGCGCTGCCGCCATGGCCTTGCGCAGCCTTGGTCATAAGGTTGAGACTACGCAGGACACGCAGCAGATTTTCACGCCTGCCATGCCCGCATCTGAGCGCGTGAGCCAACGCGACGCCTGGAAAACCGCAGTGCGCCAAGCGCGGTCGCGCATATGAGGTCGGACAATTCAGCTTTGCAATGGATCGCCGCATCATCAGCCCGATCCGAGATACAATGTCCTTCAGAGCCGGGTCGGCATCGACACAATTGACAGAGGCATCAACAGCATATAGCCGCATGGCATTCTCAGGGCGGGGTGTAATTCCCCACCGGCGGTCAGAGCCCGCGAGCGCCATTCCTTTGGGATGGGTCAGCAGATCCGGTGGAACTCCGGGGCCGACGGTATAGTCCGGATGGTAGAGAATGGGGTGTTCAGGCGAGAGCCTGTGCATTCTGACGCTCTGGGATTCTGTCATTTTGAAAGGATCAAGAGCAATGACAAAATCCCCAAAATTCGCCTTTATCAAGGCGCGCTGGCATGCCGAAATCGTTGATCAGGCATTGATCGGCTTTGAAACCCGCATGAGGGAGTTGGGTATCAGCAACAACGTCGATGTCTACCAAGTGCCTGGTGCATTTGAGATGCCGCTTTTGGCACAAGAGCTTGCAAAGACCGGGCAATATGCGGCGATTGCCGCCGCCGCGTTGGTTGTGGACGGGGGGATCTACCGACATGATTTTGTCGCCCAAACTGTCGTATCCGGCTTGCTGGAGGCGAGTATGAAAACCGCTGTGCCAATCCTGTCAGTGTCGTTGACGCCGCATCATTTCCAACCTTCGGATGAACATCGTGATTTCTTCATGCAGCACTTTGTCAAAAAGGGCCGGGAAGCCGCTGATGCTGCCGTCGAAGTGGTCGCACTTTATCAAACATTAGCGGATACAGACAACGCTCCTGACTAAAGCCTCCTGCATCGCTCGTTTTTGAGCGGTGCGCGTGTTTCTGGGCGGAGCTCCTGTAGCGGGATCTGCCATGATATAATGTTCATAATTTGTAAGTGATGTTCATCCCCGATGATGCCTGCGGCCCGCCGGTCCCAGTGATCGCGTAATGCGCAGCAGAAAGCTGATAAAATCTAAAAATAAAGCCCATTCCAATTGTTTGCGGTTGTTCTAAGAACTGAAACAAATATAAAATGGAAGTATAAAATAACTATCGAAAGTCATATCAGGATGAGACCAGCAAAGGGTACAGGACGTGGGGCGAGCGGTTCGGCAAAAGGCCAATCCGGCGTCCCTCTGGCCGAACCCCGCCGGATGATGATCCTTGAGTGGGTCCAGGAGGAAGGCAGCGCCAGGGTGCGTGACCTGGCGCAGGCGTTCAAGGTTTCAGAGGCGACGATCCGCCATGATCTGGAACGGCTTGAGAAAAGCGGTCAGATCTCGCGCGAGCATGGTGGCGCGTTCCTCAAAACCATGCCGCAGCAGGTCAAGTCTATGACGCTGCAAAGCAGTACGAACATGGTCGAAAAACGCAAGATCGGTCAGTTGGCCGCAACGATGGTGGCGGATGGTGATTCCATCATCATCGACTCAGGCTCTACCACCACCGAATTTGCGCATTGCATAAGCGACCGGAACGCCTTGAACGTCATCACCAACGCGCTGAACATTGCGCTTTTGCTTGGTGCGATCCCATCAAACACGATCCACATGCCCGGCGGTCAATTCAAGGCACCGACCCTTTCGTTGAGCGGCGAGAGATCAGGCAAATATTTCGAAGGGCTTTTTGCGCAAAGGCTGTTTCTGGCCACCGCCGGCCTGTCGTTCGACAGCGGCCTGACCTATCCTGCCATTGGCGACACCTACGTCAAGAATGCCATGATCGCCGCGGCAAGCGAAGTCGTTCTTCTCGCAGATTCCAGCAAAATCGGGCGCGTGTCCTTCTCGTCATTGGGGTCGCTTGAAAGGGTGGATATCCTGATTACCGATAGTAACATCTCGGATGAGCATGTCGTCCAATTCGAAAATATGGGGCTGAAGGTAATGGTCGCAGTCTGAAACGGCAGGTTTGCCCCGCTAGGGCCTCCACAATCTCGACAGGCGCCCGCGTCGCTTGATCGGCATCCATGCTGGTCTGCAGTCAGCCTGCAGCGTCGAAAACTCGCTTGCAGCAGCCCCGGTGATGACGGGACAAACTTTCGACATCCCGGGGCAAGGGCCTGGCATCTCAGTCTCGTTCGAGCCTGATGCCAGTCTCAGTATCGAAGAAATGTGCGTTGGGGCTCGACAAGTTCAGATGTATCTTATCCCCTGCCGCAATGTTCAGACGTTCCGACAGGACGCAGACCACGCGCGACCCCGCAACGTTGGCGACAAGGTGCGTCTCTGCACCTGTGGGTTCGACCACATCGATGGTTGCAGGGACGCCCTCTCCCTCGACCGCCAAGCTGATATGCTCTGGACGCAAGCCATATACCACAGGCCGACCGCGCGCAGATCGGGGCGCTGTACCCAATGGCACGCGCAGACTTTCGCTGACAGCCAAGGCAGGCGCCGCATCCTCGGTAATCGTGCCGCGCAGGAAATTCATCGCCGGCGAGCCAAGGAACCCCGCAACAAACAGATTGCACGGATTGTCATATAGATCGAGTGGCGCGCCGATCTGTTCGATGTGGCCACCCTGCATCACGACAATCTTGTCAGCCATAGTCATCGCCTCTACCTGATCATGCGTCACATAAACGATGGTCGATCCCAGACGCAGGTGAAGGGCCTTGATCTCGGCCCGCATCGCGACACGCAATTTGGCATCAAGATTCGAAAGCGGTTCGTCAAAGAGGAATACCTTGGGGTCGCGCACCATGGCCCGGCCCATCGCAACGCGCTGGCGCTGCCCGCCAGACAACTGCCCCGGTTTGCGGTTCAGTAGCGGCATCAGATCAAGGATATTGGCGGCGTGCTCCACCTTCTCACGAATCTGCTGTTTTGGCATACCCTTGAGCTTGAGTCCAAATCCCATGTTTTGCTCAACCGTCATCTGTGGATAAAGAGCATAGTTCTGGAACACCATGGCGATGTCGCGATCCTTGGGGGCGACGTCGTTCACGATGCGCCCTTCAATCGTGATCTCGCCATCAGAAATGGATTCCAAGCCGGCAATCATCCGCAAAAGCGTCGACTTCCCGCAGCCCGATGGACCAACCAGAATGACGAATTCGCCATTTTCGATATCCACCGAAACCCCGTGGATCACCTCCACCCCACCATAGTCCTTGAACAGGTTCACAATTTTGACGGCCGACATTGTTTGTTCCTTCCTCCCTGAACGATACTGCGGCGCCCGGTGCGCCGCAGTGTATTTTATCCGAACGACAATCAGGTTCTGCGGCGCACCCGGATCGCGAGATAAGGCTGCGTCGGAAGTTCGACGCCGAAGGCGGCATCCGGCTTGCCCCCGCGGATGATGTCGCCGTGCCGGATCGTGTGCTGCTCGGGTGCCGTGACGACCTTGGCCGGTGTGACAGTCATGTTCCAAGTGTCGATGACATCCACATCATACGCGGCATCGTCTTTGGGCAGCCCAGTAGACCAGATGGACGGCTGATGCTCGCCCAAGTAGATGTAGCTGACATCGCCGTCTGCTGCGCCGGACACGCGACTCCAGGGCCACTCGCCCGAATGGCCACGCGGTGTCAGCCCGTCCTTGACGTCTTCTTCGAGCAGGTTTCGCAGGAACGCAATCCGCGCAGGCGCCTCTCCGTGCAGGACGCCACCCTTGGCCCACCAAAGGATTTCGTCGGGGTGCTGATAGGTTTCGCCGTGGCCGATATATCCGCCGCGCATCATTGTGATCCAGTAGCGGTGCACGAGTTCCTGCGGGGTAATATTGCCCCAGCATTGCAGGATATTGCCCTCGTATTCAGGTTCGTCGTTGACCACGGGCTTGCCATAGGTTTCGCGCCATTCGGCCGTGCGTTTTACGTCCCAGTTCTGGATGCAGGTATGGGTAACCCACGGTTTGCGGTGATCGTAATTGGCGTTAACATCGCCATTATGAATCGACGCGAGGTGCCAGTAAGGATCATTCTCTTCAATGATCTGGAAGTACCGATCCCACTGGTGCATGGGTTTGGAGTCGATCATGAAGTCATATTCATTCGCGAGCGACCACCATACATTACGATAGGCAGCTATACGCGCGGTCAGATAGGCGACATAACGGTAGTCCTGCTCTGCCGGCATGTTGGCGTGATCCCACCGGTCGTAGGGGTGGAAGATGATGATATCGGCCTCGATCCCCATGTCCGCCAGTCTGCCGATCTGGGTTTCGAAATGCCGAAAAGCGGCAAAGTTGGGCTCGTCAAAATTCCACTTCCCGTCGTCGTCGGGCATAAACACATCATGCAGGGGGGCGTTGGTATTATAGGGATAATCCTTTGGAAAGACCCCCATGCGGATCTTGTTGAATGGTGCTTCGGCCAGAGTTTGCAGCGTCTGTTCCTGAAGGTCGAGCGGCTGATGCGTCCAAGCGTAACAGGTCGTGCCGAACGGCATGTAAGATGTGCCGTCGGCATAGGCAAAGTGGAACTTGTTACGAACCTTCACGGGTCCACGGTTGTTCTTTCCCGGCGCGGTCGCGACGAACGAGCCGGTTTTGCCGTCCAGCGCGGGTGTCGCAGAGGCGGTTTCATAGGTCCAGTCGCCCTCGACATCGGGCATGAACCGGATCTTGTAGGTTCCTTCGCCGTCGTAGAAACCGGGTACCCGGACGACACGCTCCTTAAATCGGAAACTGGCCTCCAGGGCGACATCAATATAAGGGTTGCCTTCAGATGGCCCTGAAAGCGCCACTTCGAACATACCCCATTTTTCAATCACCTTGTCCGACATTGCAGCTCCTCCTCTGGCTTTTCCTCATTCGGCCGCAGTCGCGTCCACATGCTGGATGACATGAGTTGAAATTTTTAGCAACCATTTGATGTCGATTATTTTCGTTTACTCTTACCTTGCAGGCAATAACAGGCGTCAGCGCATCGATCAGTGCCGACGTACGTTCATCAGCAGCGTTAGGGGTGTGATAAACAGTAGTTTTCGCACATTCTAGCTCGGCCCTATGCATATTTAGTTACATTCTTGCGCCGAGGAAGGCAAAAATGCGCCGTCTCTGCCGCATAACTAGGTCTATAACGGCTTTTTTGGCTGATTTCTCATGTGGTAATCTAGAATATTAATTCGAAAGACGTAGACCTTGACAATAGATGATAGCAATGCAAACTTATCGAAAGTTAAAGTAAATAGCCCGCAGTGCGCGAGGTGCTTTGACGCCATCAATCTTGTCAGGGAGGGAACCAAGATCATGACACTCAGCAAAAAGTTAGGAACCTATGGACTCAGCGCGGCGCTCGCCGCCGTTGCGGTTCCGACGTCTGGCCTCGCCCAGACCGGCACGTCAGAGCCGGTGACCCTGACAATCACCACTACCAGCGGGAGCCAGCCAATCCTGTTCAACTGGGCCGCCGAGAGCTTTAAAGAAACCCATCCGCACGTCACCATCGAGGTGATCGATTACGCCGACGACTGGTATAACCAGAATGCGGTGCGGCTTTTCAATTCCAGCGACCGGCCCGATCTCGCGTTCTTCTGGTTGACGGGTTTCTATCACACCTTGGTTGATGCCGGTGTGCTGGAATCGCTTGACGACCTTTATATCGACGCCGGTTTCATGGACATCCTGCCGGAAAGCTCGCTCGACGTAGCAATGGCGTCGGACGGGTCGCGTTACGGCGTGTCAATGAGTTCGATCATGTCGCCGCTGCTGATGTACAACCGTACCGCTTTGGCCGAAGCGGGATTTGACGGCGAGCCGCAGACGATGGAAGAATTCATCGATATGGGCCCCGCATTGCGCGAAGCCGGCTATATTCCCTGGACTTCGGGCCTGGCGAACGCCAGCCAAGCGACACAGCTTTTCGACATCAACATCCGCCGCCATGTAGATGACGACACCTATGCGAAGCTGATCTCAAAAGAGATCATGGATTATACCAGCCCCGATATCGTCGCAGCTTTCACCACCATGCAGCGCATGGCGAATGAACTGATGGCCCCTGGTTCCGCCGGTGTAGAAGCGCTCGAAGCGCGAGGGCTGTTCGCTCAGGGCCGTGCTGCCTTTTTCAGCGACGGTTCCTGGAATCTCGGCGAACCGAACCTGCATGGTGAAATACCTGAAGGCTTCGACCTTGGCATCATGCCCTACCCCCCGGTTTCCGAAGGATCGAATTACACCCAAGGACTTTATGACGCAAACGGCTTGGTGATTCCGAAGGATTCCAACAACCTGGAGCTCGCGAAAGAGTTCATCACGCATATGCTCAGCTATGATGTCCAGCGCGGCATGGGTGTGGTCAATGCGCAAACGCCGATCCGAACCGACATCACCGCAGAAGATCTTGATTCTTATCACCCCGATATTGCAGCGATCTATCAGCGGGGAATCCAGATGGGGAACCACCGTCTGTTCAACACGATCATGCCAGGCGCATATCGCCCCGCAGCAACACAGCTGATCCAGGGTCTTGTCGGTGGACAACTGACCCCTGAGCAATTCGCCGAGGAGTTCACCGCCATGGTCGCGTCGATCCACTGACCTGACTGCTGCCAATGAAGAAAGGCGCCCGCGTGCGCCTTTCCTTGACCTTGCGATCCGTTCATTCCCTGGAGCCAGCCAATGACCCGTTTTGAATCCGATACGGTCGGTCCAAGCACCACTGTTAGGCGGCCGGCGCCGGCCCGTAAAATATCCCCACCCCCCAGCCTCAGGTCGAGAATACTGGCGCATCGCGCCGCCTATGTTTTCATCTTCCCGTCGATCATATTGATGATGCTGTTCATGATCGTGCCGTTGGTTCATTCCATCGTGATGAGCTTTCACAATTGGAACGGGATCACGCAGCCGGACTATGTCGGATTGGCTAACTACGAACGCTTGTTCAATGACCGTAGGTTCGTCGGCGCCATCCGTAATAACATGCTCTTTCTCGTGCTTTTCACCAGCATGACGATCATTCTGGGCTTCCTTTCGGCTGTCGCGATCTCGCGGCGCATGAAAGGCTGGCAGTTCTACCGCTTTGCGTTTTTCGTGCCCTATATCCTCGTGACCGCAGTCATCGCCGTGTTGTGGGGGCAGATCTACGAGCCGTCTTTCGGCTTTCTGAACACCGCGCTAAGGTCTGTCGGTCTGCAAAGCTGGGAACAGCTCTGGCTGGGAAATCACAACATTACAATGTATTCGATCGTGACGATAGCGATCTGGCAGATCAGCGGTTTCACAATGCTGCTTTATCTCGCCGCGATGGAAGGCATCGATCAGGAAATCCACGATGCGGCGACCATCGACGGGGTGAATGCCTGGCAGCGCTGCGTGTATATAATCGCGCCGATGGTCAAGCAGATCACATTTGTCCTTATCATGCTGCAGATCATCGCGTCGTTGAAGACATTCGACTTGATCTGGGTGCTGACGAAGGGGGGTCCTTTCTATGCCTCGGAGGTGATGGGCACCTATCTTTACCGTGCTGCTTTTGAACAACAACAGTTTGGCTATGCCTCAGCCGTCGCAGTCGTCATGACCGTGATCGTGATGGCCGTGACCATCGTCTATCTGGCCTTAACGAACCTGCCGGGCAAGAAATGAAAGGACAATCCATGAGCCGTATTTTCGGGCTTTCGATCGGCTACTTTGGCCTTTTAATCTGGTCCGCGCTGGTTTTCCTGCCACTAATCTTCATGTTCCTGTCATCATTCAAGACGCATGGAGAGATCCTGCGCACACCCTTTAGCTTGCCCAGCCAAGTTCAGATCGAGAACTACATCAATGCGATGGTCAACAGCACCATCGGGGTCAGCTTCGTGAACAGTGTGATTGTCACGGGGGGGTCACTGATCCTTGTCGTCGCACTGTCGCTGACTTGCGGCTATGCATTGTCGCGGTTCCGGTTTCCGGGAAACAAGCTGCTGCTGCTGGGGCTTGTCGCGCTCTTGACCCTCCCGGTCCATGCGCTTGTCGTCCCGGTTTATTACTTCATGGATATGTTCAACCTGCGCAACGACAGGATTGGCCTGATCATGCTCTATACTGCGTTTCACCTCCCTGTCAGTATCATCATCATGCGCGCCTATTTCGAAAGCCTGCCAAAAGCCGTGGAAGAGGCCGCCCAATTGGACGGATGCGGCGTGTGGGGCGTGTTCTGGTATGTTGCAATACCACTCTCTAAGGCCTCGATCGCGACAGTCGCCATCATCAATGTCGTCGGAATTTGGAGTGAGTATCTCTTCGCGTCAGTGCTCATGACCAATCCGGCCGCTCGCACGCTCCCGGTGTCCGTCGCAGCCTTGGGGACCGGTGAAGGCGGCGTAGACCTGGGTCTGCGCTTCGCGGGGCTCAGTATCGCAACGATACCCGTACTGTTGCTGTATTTTGCCTTCTCGCGCCAGATCATGAAGGGAATTGCAGCAGGAGCGGTCAAGTAACTGCGCCGCGCTGCAACGACTGAAACAGCAGCAGGATCATCCGCCACATGTTCATGGATCACATCGAGCGCCAGCAGCGGATGGCGCAGATGATAGAAGACCCCCATGAACAGCACGAGGTCGAAGCGTTCGCGCAGGCTGGAGATGTCGTAAACCGACATCTGGCGCACGTCGACATCCTGACCGGCGGCGTCGATGACAAAGGCTGCCTGCCGCAGGTAATGCGGGGCACTGTCGATGCTCAGCTCCCGGCCCGTGCCGCTTCATTTCGACCGCGAAGAACCCTGCGTTGCAGCCGATATCCATCAGGCTGCGGCCTTCCAGATCGTCCTGCAGCACATCGCGGAAGCCTTCACATTTTTGGCGGGGATAATCGCCCAGGAAATGATCGGGCGCAGGGTCTATGCGCCGGATACTGAGGTTGTGAACCCACGGTCCGAGCGCTGCGATTTCGCTCCGGATCTGGTTTTGTGTCGTCGTTAATCGTGGCTTGCGCACACACGCGCGTGAGGGCAGGTGTGTCCTGCACGGCAACGATAATATTCTGTGCGTTTTTAACCGCAACGTGTCCGATCTCAAGGCATCACCCCTGCGGTACACCAAGATATTCCTACCGCCTGAGAACCTGCGGCGGCACGACAAGATCACGTCACCTTCTCGCCCAGCGTATGCTCGATCCAGAGCTTTTGAACCGAGATCATTGCGACAACGGTAAGCGGTGCAGCAAGGATCAGACCGACCAGGCCAAAGAGAAGGCTAAGCAACACCTGCACCGCGATAAGCAGCGCTGGCGCAAGATTGACGGCTTTGTGTTGGATCATCGGCACGATAATACTGCCCTCGACATTCTGGATCACGATATAACCGGCCAGCACGATTAGCCCCGTCTGCATCCCCTCTGCGAAACTCACCGCGACAATCGGCACAGTGGCAATCAGCGGGCCGATAAAGGGAATGAAGGTCAGTAACGCGGTCAGCACTGCAAGTGCAAACCAAAGATCGATGCCCATCAAGAACAACCCGAGCCCAACGGTGACGCCGAGCAGGGCCATCGAAGCAAGCTGCCCGAGAAACCACCAGCGCAGACCGTGCGCGAGGGCAGACAGCGTGTCTTCTGCCACATAGCGCCGCACAGGTGGCACCAGCCGTACCAGACCGCCGCGGTACAGGTTCGGACTAGCTGCAATAAAGAGCGTCATGACAATCAGGATGATGATATTCGAGATCGCGCCAGCGGCTCCCATGCCGAAAGTTGTGACATACCCGGCCACATCCCCTGCCGTACCGGCAAGATCACCGCCATCCTCGTTCATCTGTTCGAGATACTCGGTGGCACCCAGGTCGGCGAGCCATTCACGCGCGCGTTCCACAAAGCTGATGACGGTCTCGCTGATCTCCTGAAATTGCTGCACCAGTCGCCGTGCCGTCAGTACGATTGCCCCGATGACCAGCGCAAAGAGGCCTGCCACGACGATCACGATGTTCCAGCCTCGCGAAACCGGCAAATGCCGCGCCATTGCGCGCGCCGCGCCATCCAGCCCGACGGCGATCAATACAGCGGCAAAGACAAGTAGAAGAACATCTGCAATGAGGTAACTCAGGGTAAGAAGCCCGGCCGTGAGAAGGACCGTCCCCGCTGTGATCCGGCTATGCTGTTCCATCTGTCACCCTGTATTGTTCTGACTGAACCATTATTGGAACGGCTGCGGCCCGATCAAGTTCCCTTGATCGTCCATGCGCGCCAATTCACAGAGGCCTCAGGCGGCAATCGCGCGCCCCCGCGGGCGTGACGCTTTCGGCGGGCTATGTTTCGTGATGCCTATGCCGGGCGCAGTGCCTCACAAATGCGGCGATCCCGAAGGTGATGAACGGGTCAAGCCCGCAAGACCCCTTCGCGCGGGCCTGTCAGAATCTGCAGGCATCCGGCGACCGCGTTCGATGCCGGTTATTTTCCCTAGCGAGCGCATGATCTATGAACAACGATGCATGGCAACCAGCCACCCCGTTGGGATCGTGTTTTAACGCTGACGGCTATTATGGCGATGATATTGGCACCGCCATAATAGCCAGTCGTGATGTTAATGACATCAAATTTGAACTAAAAATTTTTACACTCGTTCACGTAGGCAGGATCGTTCACCATTCGAAATATGTGATGAAATTAGCTGAACTTTTCTTATAGTAAACATCCTCAAAAGTATACATAAAAGAAGATATTTGCTTATTTTTGCCTAATTAAAGACATCGTTGTGCCTTATTTGCGACATTCGCGAGCACGCTGTGTATATCGCGCGCTGCAATGGCAGTCGGATCGCGTGCCCTGAGTTTACCGGCCGCAGGAGCGGAACAACGACAATTCCCGCACAGCGCGGCGAATAAAGCTGCCCGTGACGGCGCAGTTACTAGCGCCTTGAATTGGCCTTATTATCTTCTTACCCAACCGTGGACAGCACGCCGGACCTGATTAATCCCGTCGCGGCTCAAAATTTTTCCTGGGGCCTTGGAAGAGGACACTTGAACCCAAAGGTCTATGTTCATGCGTCAAAATAGACGAGAATCTCTTTCCGGACAAATCGTTGGTTCCATCATTATCTTCTTTGCAGCTTGGGTGCTGAGCCTTTTGCTTGTCGGTCACAATGCGATCAGTCTGACTGACACGACCGCCGCTGAAAGACAGGAACGGTTCGTGACGCGCAATCTGGCTGCCGAAATCGACGGTCTTCCCAAAGAACAACAAAGCGCGACGGTCTGGGACGAAGCGGTTCTTAGAACGCAGATCCGCGATTACGACTGGATGGATGAAAACCTTGGCACCTGGATGCAGACCTACTTTGGGCACAACGAAAATTATGTTCTGGATGCGTCAGACCAGCCGTTTTTCGCGACGATTGGAGAAGCGCGCGCTTCACCCGACACGTATGACGACCGTGCCGTGCTTCTTGCGCCGCTTGTGGCACAGCTTCGTTTGGACATTGCCGCATTGAGCCATGGTCTGGAAAACGCCTATGAAGAGTTGGTAGAAGCAGCCGTCGTGACACCCCTATTGTTTGATACCGGGGCGGCCATCGTAAGCATCGTTCCCATCATTCCCAATAGCGGAACGGTCGATCAGACGCCGGGGACGGAGTCGCTTCATGTGGCGATCCGCTATATGGATATGGCTCTGGCCCAAGAAATTGGTGAGGCTGTCGAGCTTCAGAAGGTCGCGTTCACGCCCGCCCGTCCCGAAAGCGGGCGGGCGGGCGTACCTGTGATGGATTCGTCCGGCACGCCCATCGCCTGGCTGATCTGGGAGCCGGAGCGCCCGGGAATGAAACTGCTGATGAGCCTGTTGCCGTTACTGCTGGCAAGTCTGGTGGCAATCGTGCTTTTGCTAAGGTGGCTGGTTCAGCGTCTGAAGCGGGTTTCTGAACAGTTGCAGGTCAGCGAGGAGCGGCTGCAGCAATCCCATAAACTTGAAGCAGTCGGACAGCTGACCGGTGGCATCGCGCATGATTTCAACAACCTGTTGACGATCATCATGGGGAATACCGAAATCATACAGGAGAAGCTTGATCCGCAGCACCCTTTGCGCCGATACGCCGACAACAGCGCCAAGGCTGCGGATCGTGCGGCGGAACTGACAAGCCGGCTGTTGGCATTCTCGCGCAAGCAAGCGCTCCAGCCACAAGTCGTCGACGCAAACCTCGTGCTTGCGGAAATGGCAGGTATGTTGAGACGCACCCTGAGCGAAGATATCGCGATCAGCATTTTGCCCGCACAGGGTTTGTGGCGCACAGAGGTGGACATCGGGCAGTTTGAAGCGGCGATTCTGAATCTTGCGATCAATTCCCGTGATGCGATGACCGGGGGTGGCACCCTTACCATAGAGACGGCAAATGTGTTTCTGGACAAGACCTTCGTCGCGACCGAACCGGGTTTGGCGGCGGGTGACTATGTCCTGATCGCGGTCGCGGATACAGGACATGGTATTCCGAAAAGCCATATCGCGCGAGTGTTCGAACCCTTCTTTACCACAAAGGCTGTCGGGAAAGGCACGGGTCTGGGGCTGAGCATGGTTTACGGTTTCGTCAAGCAGACTGGCGGCCATATCTCTGTTTCTTCGGAAGAAGGCGACGGGACGCTGATAAAACTATATTTTCCTCGCCATGATGGTGACGCGGACGCGCTGGAGGTGGCATCCGTCAAAAGCCATGTTCAGCACGGAAGAGAAACCATCCTGATTGTCGAGGATGACGGTCTGATCCTGCAGCAACTTGCGGCGCAGTTGGCCGATCTGAATTATGACGTTTTGGCTGCGCCATCAGGCGCACCGGCCCTTGCCATGCTGCGTGAGAGACCTGACATTGCCCTTTTGCTGACCGATGTGGTGCTTCCAGGTGGCATGAATGGCCAGCAGGTTGCAGAAGCCGCGCGTGCGATCAATCCGAGCCTCAGGGTACTCTACACCTCCGGCTATTCCGAAAATGCGCTCATCCATCATGGACGTCTCGACCACGGCGTGGAGTTATTGAGCAAGCCATACCGACGATCCGAACTTGCCGCGAAAATTCGCAAAGTTATGGACGCATCGGTATCTGATTAAGCACGGTATCTACGCCGATCAAAATTTTGGAACTGCTATTTTTCGTTAAATCAGACCAGTTACGCTGCTGAGCAAGGAAAGCGTCGACGCGCCAATTCACTTATCGTACAGCATCGCCGCGCGCTTTTATCCCGTGAACGACAAGCTCACAGGTTCGGCGAAGCGCTGGCCGCACCTGTCAGTTACCGGAACCTTCCTCGGGCTGCTGGTGCTTCATACCGTCGAAATTCTATATTTTGCCGGTGCCTACCGCATGCTGTTGTCATGGGAGGCAGTGGGCTTGCTTAGCGCGCGGCGCAGGACGATGGTCTGCAATGCTATAGGCGTCGCCGGAACCGGTATCGCTGTATTCTCGATCAAGCGCGCCATGTTGGACGGGGGTGTTGCCGTGATTCATGAGCGGGAGTGCGCCGTTCTGCGTCCTTGATCAAGGCCCTGCTTCTGATCAGCTTGTCGGCCTTTTAAGCACGAGTCAGACGATGCCATGGACACAAACTGCTGGAACACCTTGTCGCGCGATCAGTTGGGAGGCGATAGGAAACGGAAGGGCAGCATGATGACCGAGCAAAAAGATCACAACCCGCGTGCGGCAACCAAAGCGGACAAAACGCTAACAACCCGGCAAGGCCATCCGGTCACTGACAACCAGTCCCAGCGGACAGTCGGCAGACGCGGCCCTGCCACGCTGGAGAATTATCATTTCCTCGAAAAGATATCCCATTTTGACCGCGAACGTAGTCCTGAGAGGGTTGTGCATGCCAGAGGGTTTGTCTGCTATGGCGAATTCGAAGCGACGGGCATGATCGGCGAGGAACCGGCATCGACTTACACGCGTGCCAAGCTGTTTCAACAAAAGGGCAAAATCACTCCTCTTGCGATCCGCTTCTCGACGGTCATCGGTGGGCGCGACTCGTCCGAGGTGGTGCGCGACCCACGCGGGTTTGCCGTGAAATTCTATACCGAAGACGGGAACTGGGATCTTGTCGGAAATAATCTTGCGATCTTTTTCATCCGTGATGCGATCAAGTTTCCCGACGTCATCCATTCGCTCAAACCCGATCCTGTCACCTTCCGGCAGGAACCAAACCGCATTTTTGACTTCATGAGCCAGACGCCGGAATCGATGCACATGCTGACGCATCTGTTTTCACCGCGCGGCATTCCTGCCAGTTATCGGCACATGGAAGGGTTCGGCGTGAACACCTACAAGATGGTCAATGCGGGCGGCGATACCGTGCTGGTCAAATATCATTTCCACCCGCGCCAAGGCGTCGCCAGTCTGAGCGCCGATGAGGCGGCAAAAGTGCAGGCACAGGATCTGGGGTCGGCGTCCAAGGATCTGTTTACCGCGATCGAGACAGGCGACTATCCGCAGTGGGATATGTATGTGCAGATCATGGAAGATCACGCACATCCCGAACTGGATTGGGATCCGCTAGATGACACCAAGATCTGGCCCGAGAAGGATTTTCCACTTCGCCATGTCGGTACCATGACGCTCAACCGCAACGTCGAGGATTTCTTCAACGAAAACGAACAGATCGCCATGGGCACAGGCGTCCTCGTCGACGGGCTGGACTTTTCCGATGACAAGATGCTTGTCGGACGCACGTTTTCCTATTCTGATACGCAACGCCACAGGGTGGGCACGAACTATCTGCAATTGCCGGTAAACCGACCCAAAGGCAGCAGCGTCGCGACGAACCAGTCAGGCGGCCAGATGTCGTTTCACCGCGACCTGGCACCGGGACAGAACCCGGCGGTCAACTATGAGCCGTCGTTGCACGGCGGCTTGGAAGAAGCAGAGCGCCAACCCAATAACCCGCCGGAAATCACGGGACACCTGACCCGCGATGTCATCGAACGGCGCAATGACTACGTGCAGGCACGCGCGCGTTACTGCACTATGATGGACTGGGAAAGGGATGATCTTGTGCACAACATGGGCACGCTTCTGGGTGATTGCGAAGCAGACGTGCAAAGGCGCATGATCTGGCATTTCTTGTTGGTCCACGATGATTATGGCAGACGCGTCGGCGACATGATCGGCATCACGCAGGATGAGGTGCGCAATCTTGGTCCCTTGCCCGATCAGGTACTGACAGACGAGGATCAGCAACGCTTGGCCAGTCTTGGTAATAATGGGGACCAGATCGACGATACCGTCTGGGGTCAGTGGACAAGTTCCGTCAAAAACCACCAAGCAACGGCAGAAGACGTCCTGTCGGGAAAGGTGCCGTCGCTGCATGGCCGATAAGGTGTCATCCGGGTCGTGTGGCACCGCCCGGATGTCGTAGCACCCCATCAGGTCAGGTCAGCCTGCGTCTCTCATGCACGCTGGGACCGCTGCCAGCGTCGTGCCGACGTTTGTTCCGGCCAAGCGCGATCGCGGCATCGAATGTTAATGTCATATTAGTCATTTTCCTGGTTCCCTTGGCCTATCCGATAGAAAAACCGGATCATCGCGTCACTCGCGTCCGGCCCTTTCGGGTCGGTATATGACCCACCGGGCTGACCACCGGACCATGCGTGACCCAGCCCCTGGACGACCCAATGCTCAATCTCGATCGCGCCGTTCATCTGCGCGATGCTTGTCCGCGAAAAAGATCGCCCTGATGCCACGCCTTGTTTTGTGGTTTCGATCAATTGCCCCTCAGCCGTATTCACCACGGTTCGCGTGATCCTTTCGCTGTTGGACGGATGCACGGTCGTATCCGCCGTGCCGTGAAACACGATGGTGCGGACGGGCTTGCCGCTGGATTGCGACGCTGGACTGTTCTGTCCGTTTCCAGCCATTGCAGCAAAGGCAGAAGGGACATCCCTGGCCGCACCATAGGGCAGGCCCGAATGGGCACCGACAGCAGCAAATACCTCCGCATACGTCTCGCCCAGGATAACCGCCATCGCAGCGCCCGCAGACAATCCGGCGACAAAGCAGGCTTCGCGTGACACGTCGAAATCTTTCATGAGCTGTTGCGCCAGCCCGGCAAGGATCGCCGGTTCGCCCCGGCCGCGTCGTTGATCGCCGCGCCTGAACCAGTTCCAACAGGATTGCGCGTTCTCGCCGCGCGATTGCTGCGGATAGACCACGACAAAACCGTGATCTTCGGCCAAAGTGTTCATATTGGTCCCGGCCGCGAAATCCTCGGCTGTCTGCGTGCATCCGTGCAGCATCATGACGATACCTGTTACGCCTTTTGATGCAGTCGCCGGGACATAAAGCCTGTAGGCGCGGCTGCCTGCATCGCACTTAAATATTTCCTGCCGAAACACTGCCCCTTCCCGAAGCGGGACCGGCGTTGCGTTGTAATGGCCGGGCCGGTTTGCAAATCCGTTCGGCAGTCCACCCGATAACGGAAAGGCGTGCGCCAGGCTTTGCTGTTGCGTGCTATCTGCCGACAGCAGCCCATGCTGGGATAATGTCCGTTGCACCAGATCATTGGCAGCGGCAAGGCGCGCAGCGTAGGCTTCACCTGTCGCCGGGCGCTGTGCGCCGACGTTAAATCTAATCATTTGGGTAGTCCTTGTTTGAGAGTGCGCCGCACCTTAGCGGATACGATCGGAGAGAGCCTTTTTGACTTCAGCGCTGGCTTGCAAAGCGCCCAACACGGTGATCGAGCCGATGGTTGCCAAGGCAAGCTCCGGCGTGACATCGGAATCTATACGCGCAAGACCGACAACCCTGACGTGAAGTATTTCGCCCGCAGCTTGCAGTGCCTCCAGATTGGCGCGTGAGTAATCCCGCAGGCCCAACTCCATTGTATGCCGTTCGATCGTCTTTGTGACGGCCTCGCCATGGGTGTCGAGTTGATTTCGGATCGCTGTCCGGATGAAGTCACTCCGGTTAGAGTAAAACCCTTCCTGCACCAGCAGGTCGATCCGCCCGAGGTCCACATAGCCAAGGTTGATCGTGATTTTTTCACTATCGTTTGACTTGTCACGCAGCAGTCTGACATTGCCCATCAGCATTTCTCCATCTGTATGGATGGTATATGGATGTTTTAATAAATTATGCAAGTGCCAAATTGAAGACGACCCGGCCGGTCATATGCAGGCGCGTGTGCTTGTGGAACAATCGCGGCGCGTTCCTGTTGGAATAGCCCAAGAGGCTGAACATGCGACAATCCTGGTACTTACAACGTTGCGGCGCGGGCAACCTACGATGAGGGATATTGATATGAGTCGCCGCAACCTCGCTTTTGGTGCCCTTGCGGGGATATCGGCCACTATGGCCATGACCCTGGCGATGCGAAACCTGTACCGGTTCCTGCCACCTGGTCACAGATTATGTCACCCTGAGAGGCGCGGGCCGCGAAGTCGAAATCGGGGCGTTCCTGAGCGAAGCCGAGCGACGGCATCTTTTCGACGACCTGAACAGACGGCTGGGTGCTTCATGCAGATAGCGTCCGGGTGAAAGCCGTCCGGCTCAGGACAGCACCCCAAATGAAACCGGAGACCGCTTTCATGCAGACATATAGCCATCTTTGTTATCCGACGGGTATCACCGATGACCAGCACTGACCCGTGGGACTGCATCATCGTCGGTGGCGGGCCAGCGGGGTCGACTGCGGCCATTTACCTTGCCCGCTTCCTGCGCAGTGTCTTGTTGGTGGACGCAGGTGACAGTCGCGCCGCGCTGATCCCCCGGTCGCATAATCATCCCGGTCAGCACGGCGGCATCCACGGCGCGGCATTGCTGTCGCATATGCGGCAGCAGGCACAAGACCTCCGCATGCCATTTCTGGAGGCGACGGTCACCGGCATGAGGCAATTTCCGCAGGGCGTTTGGCTGGCGTGCGCGATCGCGTGCCGCCGGTCCCCGAAGCCCTGCAGCATGTCCATGAGGGACTGACCCGCCAGTGTCCGGTCTGTAGCAGTCAACGGTCGCCGGGGTTTATGGCGCCGGCGATGTCTTGACAGGGCTGAATCAGATCGCGGTCGCCATGGCACAGGGCGAAATTGCGGCGACTGACATTCACAATCGGCTGGGCCTGCGCCCGGATCGCAGGCTGACCTGATCGGATGTATTCTGCAACTGTCCTCGACAAGCTCGCCATTGCGCCATCGCGGACCGGTCGTCCCCTTGTCGTGGAACCACCGGGTTGCAGGGCTGTTGTATTCTGACAACGGATAAGCGGTATCGGAGAAGCTATGGCAGAGGAAGTGAATCCTACGAACAAGGGCGTGGTGAGGGCAACACTGGTCGACACGATTGCCGCGCTGGGGCAGGTTGCGGCCCCCACTTTTGCCAAGGGCCCGATCGTGCGCCGACCCAAAGCCGTGGCACTGGCGGATTGGTTTGATCTTGACGCCAAAGCCGTCGAAAGAATGCAGAAGTTGCGGGAAAAATACGGGACCGGGCCCGTTATCCTTCCGATTCCCGGCCATCCTGAGGCGGTGATCCTCGATGGCGAACAGGCCCGACGTATCCTGGAGAAAGCGCCGGAGCCGTTTGACCCGGACAGCAGCGAGAAGAGCGCCGCGCTGGGGCATTTCGAGGAGCAGGCCTCGCTTGTCTCATCCTGCCCTATGCGCGAGGAACGCCGCGCGTTTAATCGCGCGGTGCTTGAAGAGGATTGCCCGGTACATTCTCTTTCCGACGATATGCTGCGCGTCGTGGCGCAGGAAATGGAAGCGCTTCTGCGGACCTGCGGCGAGGAGTTGAGTTGGGAACCTTTCTTTTCTGCGTGGAACCGCATCGTCCGGCGTGTCGTTCTGGGTGATGGCGCGGCAGATGATGAAAGCCTCACGGAAAAGCTGGAAGAGCTTCGTTTCGCGGCCAACTGGGCCTTCATGCACCCGCGCAAGGACGCACTGAACGACAGCTACCATAACGCCGTCGCTGCCCATCTGGCGCGCGCCGACAAGGGTAGCCTTGCCGAAAGGATTGCCGCGCAGAACCCGGATGAAGGCGTTGCCGCCACGCATCAGGTGGCGCATTACATGTTCGCTTTCGATCCCGGCGGTATGACGACCTTCCGGACCCTCGGTTTGCTGGCGGTGCATTCCGACGCGTTGGCACGCGCAAGACAGGAAGTGGCGACGGGCGACCGCCGTGATCTGAGCTTTCTGCGCGCCTGCATTGTGGAAACGCTGCGACTTTATCCGACCACGCCTGCCATTCTGCGGGAAACTACCCAAGATGTGGAATGGGAGGGGGGCACGCTGGAAAAAGGAACCGGCATCCTGATCTTTGCCCCGTATTTTCATCGTGACGATGCATTGGGCGATGATGCTCACCGGTTCAATCCCGACGTGTGGATGGGGATTGACCCTGCTGACCGCCCGCCCTTCGTGCCCTTCAGTGCCGGGCCGGCCGTTTGCCCTGCGCGCCATTTCGTTCCGATGATCGCCAGCGCCGCGATTGCCTGCATTCTTGACAGGCAAGACGTAGAATTGCTGCAGCCCGACCTTTTCACTGACAAGCTGCCAGGGACGCTGGACAATTACCGCCAGCGTTTTCGCCTGCGATCCCGTCCGATGTTATCATGAGAGGCTTTTTAGACAAGACTGTCGTCATTACCGGCGCTTCCTCCGGCATCGGCCGCGCGACCGCCGAGGCCTTTGCGCGCGAGGGGGCTTGGCTAGTGCTGGCGGCAAGATCCGCTGATGCGCTGGCGCGTGTGGCGGCGATTTGCGAAAGGCTGGGCGGCAAGGTGATCGCCGTCCCTACCGACGTAACGGATGCGGATGCGGTGGAACGGCTGGTCGAACGTGCGCTGGCGTTTTCGGGGCGGATCGATATCTGGCTTTCCAACGTCGGGGTGGGTGCAGTCGGCCCCTTCGAGCAAGTACCGATGGAGGTGCATGCCAAGATCGTGCAGGCAAACCTGATCGGGCATATGAACGACGCACATGCCGTTTTGCCGGTCTTCCTGCGGCAGAAACGGGGAATATTCATCAGCATGGGCTCGCTCGGTGCATTTGCCGCTGCGCCCTATGCAGCCGCCTACAGCGCCGGGAAATTCGGACTGCGCGGCTTCACGTCGGCGCTCCGCGCGGAAATGGCCAGACATCGTCATATCCATATTTGTGCCGTGTATCCGGGATTCGTGGATGCACCCGGCGTTCCTCATGCGGCAAATTATACCGGACGCCGTCTTTCTGTGCCTGCGCCGCTTATCGATGCCCGCCGCGTGGCGCAGGCGGTTCTTGATCTGGCGCGGCGCCCGCGCGACAGCGTGACCATCGGTGCCACAGCGCATGTGCTGCGCCGGGGGCATGTCCTGGTGCCGCAACTGGCGCTGAACTTGGTGGCGTGGCGGACGCGCCGCGCGCTTTCGCGGGCGGCACCCGCCGACCACACGTCCGGCAATGTCCTGCGCCCGCCGGAAGAACGCGCGAGGATCGACGGCGGCTTGCGAAGCGGGCAGGGCGTCCCGGTCGCGGCTATCGCCATTGGCGGGGTTGTTGCCATGATCGCCCTGAAACGATTGCTGAACCGCCAAGGTCGCCGAATACACGGGGACGAGGAAACACTGCGCGACCTGCCGGCCCCGAAAAGATGGAAGATGCGGGACTGTTGGCCATAATTAATGCAACGGTTTCGTAGAGATTAACTTTACTGAAACACCGTGGGTATTTGTCGCGGCGTTCACTGTGAAAATGATCGCTGATTGAGCGGGCTGCCTAATCTTTCTGCAAGAAATAAAATTAAATATTCCAGTTTATATTTGACTGGTAAAAGGCGCCCCATGGCGACCCAAGCACCGAAAAGCCTCGCGAAAAAGCCGAGGTTTTGCTTCCTGGCGTTGGGAATGTCGTCGGGCAGCACGGCATCTACCGGCAGGTCCGAGGCCATCGTGGGCGCTGGCATCGCCCCTTCCGCCAAAGTCCGCCATAAAGGCTCGGCCAGTGCCCGCCCCTGAACGCCAGATAGACCGGCGTATTGCAGCAGGTGGCTAGTGCGCGCTTGCTGAGATGTTCATGGGATAAGGTGAACGTTTTTAACGTGTCAGTGCCCGCAAGGAAACGCACAGGATCGTTGCGATACATGACGAAAGGCGTGGTAAAATGATCCATCAGTATCCGCGCTGCGCCCGCACGGCGCTGCATCCGATCTGCAGCCTCGCGACAGGAGGTGCAGCAGCATTCAACGCGGGCGACGGGGTCGCCCACAACTTCAGGTGGGTCTATCCGCAGGCGCATCCGATCTGTGGGATATCCCCGGTTGCGTCGGCACTTTGATGTCCTACGGCGTCACCCGCGCTCACCCGAAAGTCAGAGTGATGTCGCAGATCTAGCCATTGCATCGGCAAGGATCATTGCCGCCGCCTTTTCCGCGATCATCACTGTCGGGGAATTCGTGTTCCCCGAGGTGATCGTCGGCATGATCGACGCATCGACGATGCGCAGCCCGGACAGCGCCCGCAGCCGCAGGCGCGGGTCGACAACGCTTGCCGGATCGCTACCCATCCGGCAGGTGCCGACGGGGTGGAATATCGTCGTGCCGATATCACCCGCCGCGCGGATCAGTTCTTCTTCGGTCGCGTAATCAGGGCCGGGCCGGTATTCCACCGGCTGATATTTCGCGAACGCGGGCTGTGCCGAAATCCGGCGCGTCAGCCTGATCGCGCGCACCGCCGTCTGGCGGTCGGTTTCCGTCGCTAGATAATTGGGTCGGATCGCGGGGGCCGCGGCATGATCGGGGCTTTTGATGTGCACCGAACCACGACTATCAGGGCGCAGATTGCAGACACTCGCCGTGATCGCCGAAAAGGCATGGACCGGGTCACCAAATTTATCAAGCGAGACGGGTTGCACGTGATACTGCAGATCGGCGGTTTCCAGATCAGGACGCGAGCGGGTGAAGATGCCGACCTGACTGGGTGCCATGGACATAGGCCCGCTGCGACGCATCAGATATTCAAACGCGATACCTGCCTTGCCCATCAGGCTACTGGCCTGTTCATTCAGGGTGCGCACGCCGCTCACCTTGTATATTAACCGCAGTTGCAGGTGGTCCTGCAGGTTTTCACCCACCCCCGGCACATCCACCACGGTTTCAACGCCTGCGGCCTGCAATACATGGCCGGGTCCGATGCCGGAATGCTGCAGGATCGCCGGAGATCCGATTGCGCCCGCGCTCAGGATCACCTCGGCGCGTGCCTTGACCGTTTCGCGCCGCCCGTCGCGGTCACAGACCACGCCGGTCACACGGCCATCGGCGACCGTCAGCCGCACCACATGAGCCTTGGTCAGCACCTTCAGATTGGGCCGTTTTGCAACCGGCCGCAGAAAAGCCTTGGGCGTGTTCCAGCGAAAACCCGCCCGCTGGTTGACGTCGAAATAGCCGCTGCCTTCGTTATCGCCTGTATTGAAATCGGCGCTGCGCGGGATTCCCGCCTCTTCTGCGGCCTGCATGAATGCATCCAGCACATCCCAGCGCAGGCGCGGCTTTTCCACGCGCCATTCGCCGCCCCGGCCGTGCAGATCGCTTTCGTCGCGATAGCTGTCCTCATGCTGACGAAAGACGGGCAGAACATCGTCCCATCCCCAGCCGGTGCAGCCAGCCTGCCGCCACATATCATAATCGCGCGCCTGACCGCGCATATAGATCATGCCGTTGATCGAGGAACATCCGCCCAGCACCTTGCCGCGGGGATACATCAGGGCGCGGTTGTTCAGCCCCGGCTCGACCTCGGTGTGATACATCCAGTCGGTGCGTGGATTGCCGATGCAATAAAGATACCCGACCGGAATGTGAATCCAGTGATAATTGTCGGTTCCGCCTGCTTCGAGCAGCAGGACGCGATTGCGCGGATCGGCCGACAGGCGGTTTGCGATGACACAGCCCGCACTGCCTGCGCCAATGACGATATAATCAAAGTCTTCCATTGCGTTATCCGCCCCTGTCGCCACCGGTCAGAGCATCCGCGACGGCAGCCAGAGGACAAGCTGCGGCAGGAAAAACACCAACAGGACCGCAAGGATTTGCAACAGCACAAAGGGGATGATCCCTTTGTAGATGTCGATGATCGTCACTTCCGGCGGAGCCACGCCTTTGAGGTAGAACAACGAAAACCCGACAGGCGGCGTCAAGAACGATGTCTGCAAGGTCACGGCGAAAAGAACGATGAACCAGATTTCGTTGAACCCGAGCGCCACGACAACGGGTGCCACCAGCGGCAGCATGATCAGCGAAATCTCTAGCCAGTCCAGAAAGAAACCGGCAAGAAAGGCGATGAACAGGATCGTCAGGACAATCCCACCCGGCCCGAATGGCAGGCCTTGCAGGGCCTGACTGATGAACACATCGCCGCCCAGTTGGCGCATGACCACGGCAAACAGCGTCGCCCCCAGAAAGATACCAAAGATAAAGGCAGTGGTCAGTGTCGTCTTGATCCCCACCTCACGCAGCACGGCAAAGGTCAGCCGTCCGTTTGCCAAGGCCAGCAAGGTCGCGCCGAACGCGCCCAGACCCGATGCCTCGGTCGGGGTCGCAAAGCCAAAGAAGATCGACCCAAGCACCGCAAAGATCAGCAAAAGCGGCGGCAGGGTCGCCAGCAGTGTGTCAAAGACCAAACGCCATGTCACGGGCGGCAGGTTTTTCGGTGCCGGGGCCAGATTGCGGAACACGCCGGCGGCCACCAGAATATAGATGATATAGAAGATCCCCAGCATCACGCCCGGGATCAGCGCACCCATGAACAGGTTGCCGACCGACACGGACATCTGATCGGCCATGATGATCAGCATGATGGACGGTGGGATCAGGATGCCCAGGGTCCCGGCCGAGGCGACAACCCCGCTTGCAAAGCTTTTGGAATAGCCTTGCTGCAGCATGATCGGCATCGACAACATCGCCAGCAACACGACCGAGGCCCCGACAATCCCTGTCGAGGCTGCCAGAAGAATGCCGATCAGCACGACACCAAGCGCCAGCCCACCGCGGAAACGGCCAAAAAGCTGGATAAAATTGCTCATCAGTTTTTCGGTCACGCCGGATCGTTCCAGCATCAGCCCCATGAAAATGAACATCGGCAGCGCGACCAGAATCCAGTTCGACATCTGCCCATAGATGCGCTGGATGAATATCCCGAAGATGCGGCTGTCCTGAAGGAAATAGGTGTCCCAGCCGAACCAATCCGACCCGAAGATCGCGATATAGCTGAAAGCGACCGACACGCCTGCCAGCACCCAGGCCACGGGAAAGCCCGTGAACAGCAGGGCGATGAAGGATACAAGCATCCCGATGACCAGAATTTCGTTTACTGCAAGCATATTGAGCCGCCCTGTTGTTCCACCCTGAGCACCGGCACTGGCGATGCAGTCAGCGATAGTATTCTTGTTCTTAAATCGCCCCGCGCATCTTACCGCGCGGATGTTGACCCCGGTCTTCCCATCAGAAAGGCACCGACGCGCAGCAGGCGCGCCGTGGCTGCCAATCCGATCAGAGCAAAAGCAACGATGATGACAGATTTGATCGCCCAACGGTTGGTCAGGCCACCGGGGGCTGACGACACTTCGTTGCGCACCCATGCCCTTTCGACAAAGGGGATGGCATAGCTGATCATCAGATAGACCAGCGGCAGGATGAAAAGCGCGATGCCGATAAATTCAATCACCGCACGGGTGCGCGGCTTCAACATCGCGGCGATGACATCAACACGCACATGGCCATCATGGCGCAGCGTGTAACCGATACCGATCATAAAGCCGACGGCATAGATGTGCCATTGCACCTCTTCCACCCAGACATAGTTCACCGACAGGATATAGCGCATCGTGACATTGGTGACGATGATCACCACCAGCAGCAGCCAGACCCAGTTCACCAGCCCCCCGATAAGATCAATTAGCCATTCGATCTTGTCGGACAGCCATGTGCGCGGATATTCAAACGCTGCCGCAGAGGCAGCCGCCTCGATCTTTTCCAGATCCAGAACGATCTCGGGCTTTTCGCTCGCCATCGTCACCCTCCCAAGTGAAACTGCAGAATTATTCCAGCCCGCGTTCTGAACAACGCGGGCTGGTCCGTCAGTACTGAACGAGGATTACTCCGCGGCTTCGATCCGGGTCTGCCAGTCGCGCGGCAGATATCCCATCTCTTTCCAGGGGCGCAGTTCGGCCTGATAGTCCATCATCGAGGCATAGACCTTGCCGAACATCTCATCATCGGCGGAACGACGTTCCATCACGACCTTCGTCGCCTCATAAAAGCCGGCAATCATGTCATCGCTATAAGTTTCGACATTGGTGCCGCGTTCCTGAAAGCTGGTGATGATCGCACCCTGCAAGGCTTCGGCGCGCGAAATGGCATAGGCATTACCTGCCATACACGCCATTTCGATCATCGCGCGGGTCTGATCCTCCAACCCTTCCCAAACGCCGAGATTCACATAAAGATACTGGTTCGTCGACGGCTGATGCCATCCGGGCAGATAAAGGTAATCGGCGACCTGATAGAAGCCCAACTGTTCATCCACAGTCGGCAGGGAAAATTCGGTGCCGTCAAGAACGCCAGTTTCCAGCGCCTGATACAGTTCGCCACCAGGCAGGATCGTCACGGACATACCGAATTCGGCCATGATTTCACCGCCGACGCCGGCTGCGCGGAAACGCATGCCCTGAAAATCATCCGGGCTGGTGATCGCATTGCGGAACCAGCCAGCGGTTTCCGGGCTGATCGTGCCACAAAGGACCGGGTGGACATCGTAAGGATGGAAAGTTTCTTCCAGCAATTCCTTGCCGCCGTGGAAATACATCCACGCCACGAATTCGTTGGATTCCAGCCCAAATGGCGTCGCGCCGAACAGCGCAGCCGCAGGCACGGTGCCCCATTCATAGCCCATCCATGAATAGCCCGCGTCGATGCTGCCCTCCGACACGTTGTCAAAAATTGCAAGCGCCGGCACAACCGCCCCTGGCTCTGCGATCTGCAGGTCGATTGCGCCACCAGAGATCTGACGTAGTTGGTCAGCAACCCAAGGCATTGTGTCGCCAAGCGCGGTCAACGTTGAGGCGAAACTCATCGGAATCTGCCAGCGAATATTTTCCTGCGCTGTGGCCTGTTGCGGCATGGCGAAAATTGCCAGCGCCGATACGGCCGCAGTTGTACCGAGGTATCGCGTTGTTTTCATTGTCATATAGTGCTCCTCCACTGTTTTCGGCACAGCATTCCAGACGATTATTGAATTTATTGAATGCCTGGAGCGACGGTCCGTTGCCTACATTGCGCGATAGTTTCAGCACGGTCTAGACCCCTATCTGCTTGATAGCGCTATCATCAGAATTTGCAGGTTTTATGATGGCGAGTTTGCAGCGTGGTCGCTTGAGAGCGGCATCGTCCCTCTTGATACGATTGTTCATATATCTGCGGGCGACGGGGTGACATAGGCAGAACGTGGATCATGGCGATGGTTGATTTCGCTGATCACCTTTCGACAGGTCGGCGCTCAGAGTCCAAAAGCCAAGGATCGTCACATCATGAAAAAAAGGAAGTGGTGAGCCGGTCGGGATCCGAACCCGAGACCTACTGATTAAAAGTCAGTTGCTCTACCAACTGAGCTACCGGCCCACTGAGGCGCTACTTAGAAAGCTGGTGCAGCGCGGTCAACCCCCAAATGGCATCACCGCTGGATAAGTGGTTTTGCATTGTCTATATGGCCGCTATGACGCAACCGGATCATACTTTTCTGCCCTTTCGCAAGATGCATGGGCTTGGCAATGACTTTGTCATTGTCGATGAACGCGCATGGCCATCCCGCGTGACGGCCGATCTTGCGCGCGCGATGGCCGACCGGCACCGGGGCGTGGGCTTTGACCAGCTTGCCGTGATCTCCGACAGCGCCGAGGCCGATCTGCACCTGACCTTCTGGAACAGCGACGGATCGACTTCTGCCGCTTGCGGGAATGCGACGCGCTGCATCGCGCGGCTAGTGATGGATCAGACCGGGCGTGACAAGCTGACGATCACCACGGATCGCGGCACCTTGCAGGCGGTTGATGCCGGAAACGGGCTGACATCGGTGAACATGGGGCAACCGCAACTGGCATGGGATGAAATTCCTATTTTGGAACAAATGGATACGCTGCATCTGCCGATTGATGGCGGACCCACGGCAACCGGGATGGGCAACCCGCATTGCACCTTTTTTGTCGATGATGCGGATGCCGTGGACCTTGCCGCGCGCGGTGCCGCGACCGAGATGCACCCGCTGTTTCCGCAGCGCACCAATGTGCAGTTCGCGAGCCTGCTGGCCCCGGACCATCTGCGGATGCGGGTCTGGGAAAGGGGTGTCGGGGTCACGCTTGCCTCTGGTTCATCCTCTTGCGCCACGGCTGTCGCTGCGGCCCGGCGCGGGCTGACCGGAAAAGCCGTGACCATCACCCTGGATGGTGGCGACCTGCAGATCGACTGGCGCGACGACGGGGTCTGGATGACGGGCGCGACGGCCTATGTCTTCGACGGGCAATGGCGGATTTGATGAATATCTCTGCACCGATCTTTTCGAATCACGGCTGCCGCCTGAACGCCTATGAAACCGAGGCGATGAAGGAACTCGCCGCCAGCGCCGGTGTGCAAAACGCCGTGATCGTGAACACCTGCGCGGTGACGGCGGAGGCGGTGCGCAAAGCCCGGCAGGATATCCGCAAACTGCGCCGCGACCACCCGGATGCAAAGATCATCGTCACCGGCTGCGCCGCCCAGACCGAACCCGACACATTCGCGAAGATGGCCGAGGTTGATCTGGTCATCGGCAATACCGAGAAAATGGACCCCGCCACATGGGCTGGCATGGCCCCCGATCTGATCGGCCAGACAGAGGCCGTGCAGGTCGATGACATCATGTCAGTCAAAGAAACCGCAGGCCATCTGATCGACGGTTTCGGCACCCGCAGCCGCGCCTATGTGCAGGTCCAGAACGGCTGTGACCATCGCTGCACCTTCTGCATCATCCCCTTCGGACGCGGCAATTCGCGGTCAGTCCCTGCCGGTGTCGTGGTGGATCAGATCAAACGGCTGGTGGATCGCGGCTATGCCGAAGTGGTGCTGACCGGCGTCGACTTGACCAGCTGGGGGGCTGACCTGCCCGGCACTCCGAAACTCGGTGATCTGGTGATGCGGATTCTGAAACTGATCCCCGATCTGCCCCGCCTGCGGATCAGCTCGATCGATTCGATCGAGGTTGATGACAACCTGATGCAGGCAATCGCCACCGAACCCCGGCTGATGCCGCATCTACACCTGTCCTTGCAACATGGCGACGACCTGATCCTGAAACGGATGAAGCGCCGCCACCTGCGCGACGATGCGATCCGGTTCTGTGAACAGGCGCGCGCGCTACGGCCCGACATGACCTTTGGCGCCGATATCATCGCCGGTTTCCCTACCGAAACAGAGGCGATGTTCGCCAATTCGCTTGCCCTCGTGCGCGAATGCGACCTGACCTGGCTGCATGTCTTTCCCTATTCCGCGCGCGCCGGTACGCCCGCCGCGCGCATGCCCGCCGTGAACGGCAAGGCGATCAAGGACCGCGCCGCGCGTCTGCGTGCGGCCGGCGATACACAGGTCAGCGCGCATCTGGCGGCCCAGATCGGCAAAACCCACCACATCCTGATGGAAAGCCCGCGCATGGGCCGGACCGAACAATTCACCGAAGTCACCTTTGCCAGCGATCAACCCGAAAGCAGGATCGTCACCGCCCGGATCACCGGCGCCGCTGACAACCATCTGACCGCCTGATATCGTCAGGCCTATCAGCGCCACCTTCCCCGCAGGGAAGGTTTGTGCGCTTTGTTCAAAATTCCCCGCCGGAGGCAGTGAATCACTTTGCAAACCCGCCCCATCCTCTGGTCCTTCCGCCGCTGTCCCTATGCCATGCGCGCGCGGCTCGCGATCCATGCCAGCGGCGTGCCGGTGGAACTGCGTGAAATCCTGTTACGGGACAAACCGGCGGCCTTTCTGGCGACCTCGCCCAAAGGCACCGTGCCGGTCGTCGATACCGGCAGCAAAGTGATCGCCGAAAGCCGGGACATCATGCTTTGGGCGCTGGGGCAGAACGATCCCGAAGGCTGGCTGGATATGCCACTCATCGGGCATGACCTGATCGACCATTGCGATGGGCCGTTCAAAACCGCGCTGGACCATACCAAATATGCCGTGCGCTATCCCGATCTGGACCCGGTCGAGGAACGCGCGAAAGCCATGCATTTTCTGCACGATCTCGACGCGCGGCTGAACCATGCGCCCTTTCTGCTCGGGCCCTTGCGCCGCATGGCGGATATGGCGATCCTGCCTTTCGTGCGGCAATTTGCACAGATCGACAGGGCGTGGTTCGACGCGCAGGGGCTTGAGGGTGTCGCGCGATGGCTGGGGGATTTCACCAGTTCCGCGCGCTTTGCCGCTGTCATGCAGAAATATCCGCCTTGGCAAAGCGGGCAGGATCAGGTCTTGTTCCCCTGAATTGCAAAGGAAAGCCGCCATGAAGCTTTTGATGTCCGCCGCCTCCCCTTTCGTGCGCAAGGTCCGCGTCACCTTGCGCGAACTCGATCTGCTGGATCAGGTGCAAGAGGTGGCTGTCACCACCACGCCGCTGGCATCCGATCCCACTGTCGTTGCGGCGAACCCGACCGGCAAGATCCCGGCGCTGGTGCGCGCATCCGGCCCCGCGATCTATGACAGCCGGGTGATCACGCGGTTTCTGAACGATCATGTGGGCGGAAAGCTTTATCCGCAGGCGCGGATCTGGGATGTGCTGACGCTGGAAGCCACGGCGGATGCGATCATGGATGCGACCGTGGCGATGACATATGAAGCGCGTTTCCGGTCCGAGGCGATGCAATCATCCGACTGGGTCGAGGCCCAATGGGGCAAGGCCAGCCGCTGCATCGCGGCCATCGATTCCCGCTGGATGAGCCATCTGAACGGACCCTTGGATATGGGCCAGATCGCTGTCGCCTGCGCATTATGCTATGTCGATTTGCGCCATGACTCACGCGGCTGGCGCAACGGGAATGACACATTGGCGGAATGGCACAGCCGTTTCATGACGCGCGACAGCATGAAAGACACCGAGGTCTGAGGGTCAGAAGTTGAAGCTGACCCCGACATTGACCGCATTGGTAAAAATGTCGCTGCGCAGCTTGCCGCCGGAATCAAGCTCGGCGGTGTTGGACGAAAACGTCCCCTTATATTCGCCGAAAACAGCCCATTGATCGCCGATCGGGTAAGATGCGCCAGCGATCCATGTCGCGGCAGGCCCGGTCAGCTGATAGCCAAAGGTTTCGTCATCAGCATCAGCATGCGTCACTTCGACATGCGGGATCGACACACCCAGACCGGCACCCACATAGGGCGACACATCGCCCAGCAAATTCGGCCAGCGGCGGTAGGCGTTTACAGTCAGGGTGTTCAGGCCGTCGGTGAATTCCAGAACATCAAATCCCTCAGGCATCTCGTCATTCTTGGGATAAACCTTGTTATGCGCAAAATCGAGCCCGTATCCGAAAGTGGGTGACTGCCAGCGTGTCGCGCGGATCCCGTAATAGATCGGCGCGCTGGCGGAACGGCCTTCCCATGCCTGCCGGAAATCCATGTCGCCGATTTCATCATCGCGAATCGATATATCCGACGCCGGCGCGGATTGCGCGCCACCGTAAAAGCTGAGCTCTACCTGCGCAAAAGCAACGCCTGGCGCGACCATCAGCCAACAGAAAAGTGCAAAAGCACGCAGCATTATTGGTTATCCCCTAAAACTTGACTTCGTCGGGTAAAGAATGACACCAAAAGTAACAACAAAACATTAAGTGATGCCCGGGTACCTATAATCAATGTGCCCATGAAGACACAACGTACGGTTTGTTTACCACAAATCAGTGAATACAAACCATACTTTGGCATATCAACCGTGCTGGCGGACCACTTACCCGCCAAAGCATGTCATAACGGCACCATTGATCACAATGTTTGCGCCCACAGGCCCTGTGGCTGGCCCTGCGCCCGATTGTCCGCTGGACGGCTGGGGTTTAGGGGGCTAAACAGCGGCAGATTGGACGGATCGCGACATCGGTCTAAACTTTATGTGGGCGACAAGCCTGATAACGAATCGGAGATGCACCCAGTGTCACAAGTAGAAGAACATCAGGGAACACGCCGCGACTTCCTTTACTATGCCACCGCCGCTGCCGGCGTTGTCGTGACAGGTGCAGCGGTCTGGCCACTCGTCAATCAAATGAACCCATCCGCGGATGTTCTGGCGCTTGCCTCGATCCGCGTCGATGTCAGCGCTGTCAACCCCGGCACGCAATTGACGGTCCTGTGGCAGGGCAAGCCGGTTTTCATCCGTGCCCGCACCGAAGCTGAAATCGAAGCGGCAAATGCCGTTAATCTGGCTGATCTTCCTGACCGTCTGTCACAAAACGCCAACCTGCCTGACGATGCCGATGCCAGCGACGCAAACCGCGCCCTGTCCGAGGATGGCGTCTGGCTGGTCCAGATGGGGATCTGCACCCACCTTGGCTGCGTGCCGCTTGGCCAGTCAGGTGATTTCAACGGCTGGTTCTGCCCTTGCCACGGATCGCATTACGACACCTCCGGGCGCATCCGCCGTGGCCCCGCGCCACGCAATCTTGATATTCCCGTCGCGTCCTTCGTGGACGAAACAACCATTCAACTCGGTTAAGGAGAGCGATCCATGGCTGGTATCCCCCACGACCATTACGAACCAAAGTCCACCGGCGAAAAGTGGCTGCACCGGCGCCTGCCGATTGTCGGCCTGCTTTATGATACATTGATGCTGCCGACGCCGCGCAACCTGAACTGGATGTGGATCTGGGGGATCGTGCTGGTATTCACGCTTGTCCTACAGATCGTGACCGGGATCGTGCTGGTCATGCATTACGTCCCGCATGTGGACATGGCCTTTGCCTCGGTTGAACATATCACGCGTGATGTGAACGGCGGCCATATGATCCGCTATTTCCACATGAACGGCGCGTCTTTGTTCTTTGTCGCTGTCTATGCGCATATGTTCCGGTCGCTCTATTATGGGTCCTACAAGGCCCCGCGCGAAGTGACCTGGATCATCGGGATGCTGATGTATCTGCTGATGATGGGCACCGCGTTCATGGGCTACGTTCTGCCCTGGGGCCAGATGTCGTTCCACGGGACGGCGGTGATCACCGGCCTGTTCGGCGCGATCCCCTTTGTCGGCGAAAGCGTGCAGACCTGGCTTCTGGGTGCCTCCGCCGTGGGCCAGCCCGCGTTGAACCGCTTCTTTTCGCTGCATTATCTGCTGCCCTTCATCCTGCTGGGCCTGACGATCGTGCATATCTGGGCCTTCCACACCACCGGCAACAACAACCCCACCGGGGTTGAGGTGCGCCGCACATCGAAAGAAGACGCCGAGAAAGACACTCTGCCCTTCTGGCCCTACTTCGTAATCAAGGACCTGTTCGCGCTGGCGGTGATCCTGGTCGTGTTCATGGCTGTCGTCGGCTTCATGCCGAATTATCTGGGCCACCCTGACAACTACATCCCTGCCAACCCGCTGGCGACGCCGTCGCATATCGTGCCGGAATGGTATTTCCTGCCGTTCTACGCGATCCTGCGCGCCTTTGACGGCGATGTCTGGCTGGTGATTGCGACCCAGTGGATCACGTTCGGGATCGTCGACGCCAAATTCTTTGGGGTTCTGGCAATGTTCGGTGCCATCGTGGTGATGGCCTTGGCCCCGTGGCTGGACACGTCCAGCGTGCGGTCCGGTCGCTATCGCCCGATGTTCAAATACTGGTTCTGGCTGCTGGTCATCGATTTCTTTGTCCTGATGTGGGCAGGGGCAATGCCCGCGGAAGGGATCTATCCCTATATCGCGCTGATCGGCTCGGTTTACTGGTTCGGCTATTTCCTTGTGATCCTGCCGCTGCTGGGTGTGATCGAAAAACCGCTGACGCCGCCAGCGACCATCGAAGAAGACTATAACGCGCATTACGCGCCGAAGACCGGCGGGACCACCACCGTCGTGAACCCGGCCGAGTGAGGAAGCAGATGAATATGATCCGTAAATTCACACTCGCCGCCACTGCAGCGCTTGCCTTGACATCAGGGCAAGCCATCGCAGCGGGCGCGAAAATCGAAGTGACCGACTACGCATTTTCCTTCGAAGGTCCGTTCGGACAGTTCGACCAGATGCAGTTGCAGCGCGGCCTGCAGGTCTACACCGAGATTTGTGCAGCCTGCCACGGTCTGGAATATCTGTCGTTCCGTAATCTTGGGGATGCCGGCGGACCCGAACTGCCCGAAGATCAGGTTTTCGCCTATGCCGAATTCTATGAAATCTTCGATCAGGCGCTGTTCGAAGGCGAAGGCGATTTCCGCCCCGCTACGCCTGCCGACAAATTCCCCGGATCGAACCTTGCCAATGCGCCGGATCTGACGCTGATGGCCAAGGCGCGCGCCGGTTTTGAAGGCCCCTACGGCACGGGCATGGCGCAATTGTTCCGGGGCATGGGTGGTGCAGAATATATCGCATCGCTGATGACCGGCTACCATGAAGAGCCTGAATGCGCGCTGGAAGGCGAACCGATGGACGGCTATTACAACGTGGCCTTTGCCGCCGGCGGTTTCCCCGAAACCTGCATCGACGACCACGGTCACCACATGGTCCCCGGCAGTTGGATCAACATGGCGCCGCCGCTTTATGGTGATGACGTTGATTATGCCGATGGTGCTTCGACCGAGCTCGACGCTGTCGCCATGGATATCGCCGCCTTCCTGATGTGGACAGCGGAACCCAAGATGATGGCCCGCCAACAGGCCGGTCTGACCGGCGTCGTGTTCCTGACATTGCTGTCGGTTCTGCTCTATCTGACCAACAAGCGGCTTTGGGCCCCTTACAAAAACAAGAAAAAGTGACGGGCGGCATCGCCTGACACGCAAGGCCCGCCATCACGGCGGGCCCTTTGTCTTCAGCCAAGGTAATCCGCCAGAGCAGGTGAGGGATCGCTGAAAAAGGCCTGTGCCGGAACAGGTGCCGTCACGTTGCCATCAGCGACGAAAACAGCCTGATCTGCGATGCGTTTGGCGTCATCCGGGTCATGCGTCACCATCAGCAGCGTGCGCCCCACAGCGCCCAGCGTTTCCCGCACCAGATCAAGCATATCATCCTTCAGCCCCGGCCCAAGCGCCGCGAATGGTTCGTCGAGCAGCACCACAGGTCGCTGCGCCAAAAGCACCCGCGCCAGCGCGGCACGGCTTTGCTGCCCGCCCGACAGCGCGCCCGGTTTGCGGTTGCCCAGGCCCGTTAGACCGACAGCCTCCAACGCGCCATGAACCTGCCCGCGTTCGCCATCGGACAGCCGCAGCGCGGGACGTAGCCCAAGCCCGACATTCTGGGTGACAGTCAGATGCGGAAACAGATTGTTGTCCTGAAAGATCGTAGAAACCGGCCGCGCGCCGGGTGCCAACCCGGTCAGGTCATCCCCCTGCCACAGCACCCGGCCAGAGTCAGGCGTCAGAAACCCGGTGATCGCCGCCAGCAGGGTCGATTTGCCCGCACCGGACGGGCCGATCAAGGCAGTCACTTTCCCCGCGGGGAAGGTCACATCCGCCGTCAGGGTAAAGTCACCTTGCCGCAGCACCAGTTTGTCACAGATCAGCATCGCCGCGCCCCCCCTGGTCACACAGCCAGAAGGCCGCAAGGCTCAGCGCCAGCAGCAACAGCGCGGCACCTGCCGCAGCATCCATCCGGAACGCGCCCATCAGCCGGAACATGGCCAGCGGCAAGGTTTGCTCTGCCTCGCCCGCAAACAAGGTGATGACCCCCAGATCGCCCATCGACAAAGCCGCCGCCAGCCCCGCGCCAAACCCCAAGGGCCGCCGGATGCGCGGCAACACGACGATCCGCACAAAGGCCCAGCCGGTCAGCCCAAGACTTGCCCCCAGACGCCCGAAATCACGTCGGATCGCATCGACCGACGGGGTGATGGCGCGCAGGGCAAAGGGCAGGGCCAAGGTCGCATTGACCAATATCGTGATCGGCAGTGCCAGCCGCGCCGGGTTGATAAACTGATAGACCAGCAAGAATGCCCCGGTGCCGACGACCAGACCGGATGCCGCCAAAGGCAGCACACCGACCACGGCGATCAAGGACCCACCACGCAGAGCAAGGCCCAGCGCCATGACCACGCAGAGCAAGGCTGAACAGGCGGCCACGATAACGGAACGTCCCGCCGCGTCCCAGATCGAGGGCGGCATCAGCGCCAGCCCCGGCACGCCGCGCCAGACGACCATCGCCAAAGGCATTAACAAAAAGACAGCGACCAGCGCGATCATCAGATAGTCCAGCAACGGCCAGCGCAGGTCCCAGCGTTGCACGACGCGGCCTAGCCCTGCGCCCAGCGCGTCTACCGATGTCACCCGCCAGACCAATGCCGCCGCCACGGCGCATAGGCCGAACTGGATCGCCGCCAGCATCGCCGCGCGCCCAAGATCGAAATCAAACCGCAGCGCCTGATAGATCGCGAGCTCTACTGTGGTGGCACGCGGCCCGCCGCCCAAGGTCAGTGCCACGGCGAAACTGGTCAGGCAGATCAGGAAGATCACCAGAAACGCCCCCGGCACGACACTGCGCAGCATCGGCCATTCCAGCAGCCTGCCCACCGGCATGTTCAGCGATGCAGCAAGGCGGAACCTTTCTGCCGGGATCGCGAGCCAGCCTTGCAGGATCAGCCTTATCGCCAAGGGTAGGTTGAAGAACACATGCGCCAGCACGACGCCGTGAAAGCCATAGATCGTGACTGTCGGCAAACCCAGCCATGTCAGGCTGGTATTCACGACACCATTGCGCCCAAAGACAGCGATCAACCCGATCACTGCCACGATTGTGGGCAGCAGAAACGGCGCGCCCAGCAGGGTGATCAGTAGTTTGCGCCCCGCGAATTGCCGCCGCGCAAGGGCGCGCGCGACCGGGATCGCCAGCAACACGCTGAGCGTGGCGGAGACCAACGCCTGATGCAGGGTAAAGCGGATCACCACCCAATCAGCAGGCGACAACCCACGCTGCCATTCGGCACGCCAACCGACAGCGGCCAGCGTGCCGATGGTCAGCATTAGCACCAGCGCCGCAGCAAGGGCACCGGGCCAGCGTGGCGCTATTGCGACAGCGCGTTGCGCCATTCGTCCAAGGCTTCGTCACGGACAGCCGCCGCATCCTCGGGCGACAGCAGCAGGGCGGTGTCGGGGGTGATCAAGCCTTCAAACCCAGCGGGCAGACCATCCATTGGCAGGACAGCGGGATACATCCAGTTGGTTTCAGGGATGATGGACTGGAACACATCGGACACCATGAATGCCAGAAACTGATCCGCCAGTTCCGGCTGGTCGGTAGAGGCGACTTTGGCCGCGACCTCGACCTGCATGTAGTGTCCTTCGTCAAAGGGCCACGCGACCTTGGTGTCATCGTCTTCGGCAATCACGTGATAGGCGGGCGATGTGGTATAGGACAGGACGGCGTCAGCTTCGCCTTCCAGAAACAGCCCATATGCCTCGGACCAGCCGGGGGTGACCGTGACGATGTTATCGGCGAGATCAGCCCAGATGTCAGCGGCGGTGTCAGGATAGGCGGTCTTGACCCACATCAGCAGGCCAAGGCCGGGGGTGGATGACCGGGGGTCCTGAATGACGATCTGGATATCGCTGTCTGCCAATGCGCGCAGGGACGCGGGCGCCTCTTCCCCCGCATTGCCGACAAAGGCGAAATAGCTCCAGTCGAACGGCAGGAAATCAGGATCGTCCCATGCGATCGGCAGATCAAGATCCGCCTCCACCCCATGCGGCGCGAACAGACCCGTTTCGCGGGCGGCAGCGATTAGGTTGGTATCAAGGCCCAGCACAATATCGGCCTCTGTCCGTGGCCCTTCCAATTGCAGGCGCGCGAGCAGGGCAGCACCGTCACCCGTGCCAATGAATTGCAATTCGCAGCCACAGGTTTCCTCGAACGCTGTCTTGATCGCGGGGCCTGGGCCCCATTCGCTGACGAAACTGTCGTAAGTCATGACTTGCAGCACGGGGGTCTGCGCCGTTGCGCCAGAGGCACAAAGGGCAAATCCCGCAACAGCTGGCAGATAAATGGAATTTTGCATTCTATCCTCCAAATGCGACGGGCGGATTGGGGGAATAGCGGGATTGCCATACCTTCCCTCCGCCGGTCCTAACCGGTTCAGGTTCAACGGGTCTGCGTCACGCATCTCAGCCAGTAAAGGCCCCCCGAGGTGGGGCAGACGCTAGGGTGGATCGCAGAGAGGCGCAAGGGAAACCTCTTGAGCCTGATTGCGCTGGCCGATAGACCGATGAACAAACGGGGGTCTGCCATGTCAATCAACAGTTTCGGTCATTTGTTCCGCTTCACCACCTGGGGCGAAAGCCATGGGCCAGCTTTGGGCGCGACCGTCGATGGCTGCCCACCAGGTGTGCCGCTGGAGCCTGCGATGATCCAACAATGGCTGGACAAACGCCGCCCCGGGTTGAACAAGAACACCACCCAGCGCAATGAACCTGACGCGGTGCAAATCATGTCCGGCGTTTATGAAGGGCGCACGACGGGGACGCCGATCCAGTTGATGATCCAGAATACGGACCAGCGGTCCAAGGATTACGGCGATATCATCAACACGTTCCGGCCCGGTCATGCCGATATCACCTATCACCAGAAATACGGGTTGCGCGATCCGCGTGGCGGTGGGCGGTCATCGGCCCGCGAAACGGCGTGCCGTGTCGCCGCTGGTGGCGTCGCGCGCGAGGCGATCAGGGCAATTGCCCCCGGCGTGCAGATCAAAGGCTATATGACGCAGATGGGGGCGAAACAGATTGATCGCGCGCGGATGGATTGGGATCAGATCGACCAGAACGATTTCTTTTGCCCCGATGCGCAGGCGGCGGCAGAATGGAACGAATATCTGACGTGGCTGCGCAAGGATGATCACAATTCGGTCGGCGCAATCATCGAAGTTGTCGCGCGCGGTGTGCCTGCAGGCATCGGCGCGCCGGTTTATGCCAAGCTGGATACTGATCTGGCGGCGGCGATGATGTCGATCAACGCCGTCAAAGGTGTGGAGATCGGTGAAGGCATGGGTGCCGCCATCCTGACAGGCCGCGACAACGCGGATGAGATTTTCATGGGGCCTGACGGGCCGGAATATTCTTCCAACCATGCGGGCGGTATCCTTGGCGGGATCAGCACGGGGCAGGATATTGTCGTGCGGTTCGCAGTGAAACCGACATCATCCATCCTGTCACCGCGCAAGTCGATCATGATGGACGGCAGCCCGACCGAGGTGGTGACCAAAGGCCGCCATGACCCCTGCGTCGGCATCCGCGCCGTGCCTGTGGGCGAGGCGATGATGGCCTGCGTGATCCTTGATCACTTGCTGTTGGATCGCGGTCAGACGGGCGGGACGCGCGGTGTGATCGGCGGCTGACGGGATAGCTGCACCGCCAGAATGCCCAGCGCAATGATCACGACGCCCAGCACGTCGAGCGGGCCGATGCTTTCGCCCAGCAGGATCGCGGCGACAGCCACACCCAGAAACGGGTTCAGAAAGTGGAAGGTTGATGCCTTGACCGCGCCGATCCGGCCGACCAGCAGGAACCAGACCAAGGTCGCGGCAAGCCCCGGCACCAGCACGGTATAGGCAAAAGCCACGATCAACTGCCAATTCCATGTGACGACAAAGGTTTCCAGCGCCAAGGCGGGAACCGCCAGCAGGGCAGCGCCGACCAGCATCTGCAAACCGACGATCATCAGGACATTACCGCCCGATGATGCGCCCATCACGGCAAGCGTGGCGATGGTCAGCGAGATGACACCGATCATGCAAAGGATCAGCCCGAACAGATCAACACCGCCGCTGATCCGCGCGCCCATGATCAGTACGACCCCGACAACGCCCGCCGTCAGACCCGCGATACCCATGGGGCGTACCTTTGTTCCGAAAATAACCCAGCCCACCAGCGCCACCAAAAGCGGCATGGTCGAGGCGATGATCGCCGCCAATGACGCGGGGATCGTCTGCATAGCCACGAAATTCAGGCCCAGATACAGCGCGTTCTGGCACAGACCAAAGATCACGACGCCGGTCCATTGCCGCCGCGACAGCCGTGCTGATTGGCCAAGAAGCCACGCGATCCCCACCCCGATCAGGCCAGAGATCAGGAATCGCAACGCAAGCGCCGACAAAGGCGGCGCATATTCCACAATCACGCGGGCAGAGGTAAAGGCGGATGACCACATGAACGCAAAGGCAAGGCCCATGACGATTGCTTTGATATCCATGTCACCTCAACAACAAAAGGGCCGCCTGTTCAGGGCGACCCTTTCGCGATTTTGCATCC
>NZ_JBKBQY010000005.1:0-68979 GCF_046292185.1 Yoonia sp. | reverse complement strand
AGCGCGCATCATGGATGTGGTAAATTCGACCGGCGCCGACCTGATCGTTCTGGCCCGGTATATGCAGGTGCTGTCTGACCGGATGTGCACGCAGATGTCAGGCAAGATCATCAATATCCACCATTCCTTTCTGCCCAGCTTCAAGGGCGCCAATCCTTATAAGCAAGCTTACGAACGCGGGGTAAAGCTGATCGGAGCGACATCGCATTACGTCACCGCAGACCTTGATGAGGGCCCCATCATCGAACAGGATATCGCCCGGGTGACCCATGCCCAATCCCCCGCTGATTACGTCAGTCTGGGACGGGATGTGGAAAGCCAAGTTTTGGCAAGGGCCATTCATGCCCATATCCATCGCCGTGTCATGCTGAACGGTAACAAAACCATCGTCTTTCCGGCATCACCCGGCTCCTACGCCTCCGAGAGAATGGGCTAGGGTCCTGACCCTAAGCCATCAATTACGGTGTAAAGGGCATTCGTCAGCTTGTCGAAATCCTTGTTCGCCGTGTTGTTGGAGTAATGTTCAAGTTCGAACTTTTCGATCCAGAATGATCTGAACGACAAAAAATCGTCGCGACTGATGGCTATGAGTGGCTGGTCACCATTAACTGCAATCCATCGATTGAGAGCTCGCTTGAAAGGGTTTTCCCATTTCCTGATCTGATCCGCCGATTTTCCAAGCCGACGGTTGCGTGAGAGGTGACAAAACTGTTCCCAGACCTCCGACATAAGAACAGGGGGTTTGGTGACTGTGCCCCATCAGCGCAGCAGTATCGACAAGATCAACTCTGTTTCCAGTTTCAGAAATAGCTTCTATCCGGGTCGGTAAGGCGTCTTCAGACTAGGTGACGACCCGTTCCAGTGGCAGATAGCTGAACCCCCGGCTTTGTGCCACTTTTCGGGCTGCTTCATAAGCAAGACGTGCGTCTTCGGACCGACCATCCAGCTTCGCCTCCCAGTGTTCAATCTGCGCACGCCATACGTCGTTCGCCTTTCGGCATGCCAACGAGTATGAGTCCGTTTCAAGCGATAGAGAGATTATTCGTTTGCGCGTTTCGACCGCGACATACCGCTTCGGGACCCTCTGCGCGAGATACCAAGTTTTGCATCGCAAAGTCGGTTTCAGGTCCTTGTGCAATGGCGTTACCCCGGTTGATCTGACCAACCGTATACACTGATGTCATGCAAATTGTCATGCAGTGTTGGGGGGCGGTATTGTTCAAAAACCCTAATATACCCTGCAATATCAACGGGTTGCCTTGATTTTGTCTAAGGGTAAATGGCGGACTGGGGAGGATTCGAACCCCCGACCCCTTGATTCGTAGTCAAGTACTCTATCCAACTGAGCTACCAATCCGCGTGTCGGTGCGTTTAGCCGCAGTATCGGGACGATGCAAGGGGGCAAACCAGATTTCTGGGCTATTATGTAGCATCGGCCAGGGCGAGGTCAGCCTTGGGCAGCTGAATAACAAAGGTCGTGCCTTTGTCGCCGGTCTCCAGCAGCTCCAGGCGTCCGCCATGGCCGCGGATCAGATCGGCGGCGATGACAAGGCCCAGGCCTGCGCCGCCCTTGCGTACGCCACCCTGAAACGGCTGAAACAGATGCTCCTGCGCCTTTTTGGGCATACCTGGCCCGGTGTCGGACACGGTCAGGCGCCAGACCAGTTCATCCTCATCCGCGCGCAGGCCGATTTCACCGGACTCGCCTGTGGCCATTATGGCCTGACGTGCATTGCGCACAAGATTGAAGATCACCCGGTACAATTGTTCGCCATCCGCGCGCAAGGTCATCGTGGCGGGGATATCTTCGGCGAAGGACAAGGGGTAATCGCCTGCGGCCAGTCGTTCGCTGTCGATCACATCCTCGACGATACGGGCCAGATTCACCCGCGCGAGCGACGGCGCAGGTTCTTCGACCCGGCCAAAGGCCAGTGTCGTTTCGCACAGATTGACCGCGCGGGTGATTGCATTTACCAGTTTCGGTGCCATCCGCTGCACCAGCGGGTCGTCTGACCCACCGATCCTGTCGGTGAACAATTGCGCCGATGTCATGATATTGCGCAGATCGTGGCTGACTTTGGCCACCGCGCCGCCCAGTTGCGCCAGCCGTTCTTTTTGCCGCAAAGCCCCGGTCAGCTGCGTCTGCATCATCTGCAACGCGACCTCAGCATCGCGTAATTCGCGGACCTTGGCGCTGGGGGTGATAATCTGGCGCGCATCCTCGGGGGCCTTGGCATAGCTTTGCATATGTTCCACGACGCCCTTGATCGGACGTACCAGCAGGATCTGTACCGAAAAGAACAACAGGCTGGCGGTCATGATCGAGATGAAAGCCGACAGGATCAGAATATTGCGCCCGTATTCGCGCATGGCTGCCTGCAGCGGGCGTTCATCCATCGTGATTTCGATCAGCAGCCCGCCATCGCGCACCGGGTTGCCGATCACCCTGATGATACGATCTTCCTTCTGCACCAATGTACGCAGCGCATCCACCACCAGCACAAGCCCGGATGGCGCGCGCATGTCGTAGGTGGCGCTGATCGTCTTTGTCACTGGCGACGACAGGGCTAGTTGTCGGATTTCATCGCGCCGTAGCACGACGTTGTAGACTTCGGCGTTGCGCAAAAGCTCTGCTTCCAGCGCGGGGCTGATCATCGCATCGGTTTCGGTCGCGAGCGATGCGATCTGCGCACGCTCAAGCCGGGCGAGAAGGTAGTCTTCGCGGAACCGCGCGACCGAGGGCACGAAGATGAAAATCTCTGCGATCATCACGAATATGATCGTAAGGATCAGAAACCGCCCTGAAAGAGAATTGATCATCCTGCCTCGCAAAGGTCATGGCAGAAATCGCTGCACAAGACCGACAACCCGCTTTACAATGGGGTTTTCAAAAAGTCTTGGGCTAAAGTAAGCACCTGCGGCGCGTTTGTTAACCTCATTCACGGTCGGGTAGGGCAAAACCGTTGTCGCGATGGCGGACATTTTCATGCGGTTGGCAATGGCCATCGCCCAGACGGCGATCAACTCGCCCGCCATCGGGCCTGCGATTGATACGCCGACGGGGCGGCCCCTGACGACCATCACCTTGATCAACCCATTGGCCTTGCGTTCGGCGATCAGACGGTCGTTGTGATGGAAATCGGTCCGGATGACTTCCAGCTTGGTGCCGAATTTTTTTTTCGCCTGCGCCTCTGTCAGGCCGACTTGCGCAAGTTCGGGGTCGGTATAAGTTGCCCAGGGGATGTGATCCGTGCGTTGCCTGGATGGCAGGCCCAGCACCAGTGACCGGATCAGCACGCTGGCATGATAGCCCGCGACATGGGTGAAATGCAGCCCCCCCGCGACATCCCCGGCGGCATAGACCCGCCGGTTGGTGACAGATCGCAGGTTGGTACCTACTTTCAGTCCCTTGGTGTCATGGGCGACACCGGCCTTGTCCAGGTCAAGCTTTTCGACATTCACCTTTCGCCCCACCGCGATCAACAGATGCGACCCGGCGATATCACCTTTGGGGGTGTGGACGGTGATCAGGTTATCTTTGCTGCTGACTCTGCTGGCATGTGCATCCTCGATCAGTCTGACGCCTTCGTCGCGCAACCTGTTCAGGACGATGGCCGCAGTCTCCGGATCATCCTTGCCCAGCGCCTGCGCACCTTCAATCACGGTCACGTCGCAGCCCAGTCGCCGGTGCGCCTGCGCCATTTCCATTCCGATCGGGCCGCCGCCGATGATGATCAGGTGATTGGGCTTTTCGCGCAGATCGAACAGAGTTTCATTGGTGTAATAGGTCACATCCGCCAGCCCCGGAATGGGCGGCACCAGCGGGCCAGACCCTGTGGCGACGACGAACCGGCGTGCGGTGACGATGGTGTCACCTGCCTGTACTTCGGTTCTTGAAATGAAGCGGGCAAAGTCCTGAATGACCTGCACACCCAGCCCTTCAAACCGTTCCACACTGTCAACCGGCGCGATGGTTGCGATGACATCGGCGATGTGATCCTTGGCAGCGGCGTAATCGACCTGCGCCTTGGCGGCTGCGATGCCCAAAGGCGCGCCATGCTCCATCGCATAGGCTTGCTTGGCCGAGGCGATCAGCGCCTTGGACGGCACGCAGCCATAGTTCAGGCAATCACCGCCCATCTTGTGGCCCTCGATCAGCACGACCTTTGCACCCATCTGCACTGCGCCTGCTGCGACCGACAGCCCCGCAGAGCCTGCGCCGATGATGCATATATCCGTCGTGATCCGGTTCATGATGCTACAGACCTTTCTTGCCGCGCAGGGCCTTGATGATGATCGGCATCACCGCCAAGGCGCATAATCCCAAGATTGGCAGTAATATGGCGGGTTCGAAGATGATGCCAAGGTTAGGTGTCTCGCCGCTGGCGAACACCTCGCTCAGTCCTGCACCGACTGAGGTATAAACAATGCTCCCCGGAATGATTCCCAGAAACGTAGTGATGACAAAGCGGAACAGCGGCACGCCAACCAATGCGGGCACCAGGTTGGCGACAAAAAATGGCACCGCCGGGATTAGCCGGATCAGGAACAGCATTTCCCACTGGTTGGCGTCGATCCCGTCCTTGATGCGTTTGACCATCCCGTCTGATGCTTCCATCCGGGCGGCCAGTTTTTCACCAAGTCCCCAGCGGGCGGCCTGAAAGATGATCACAGCCCCCAACGTGGCCCCAACAACGTTGAACAAGGCGCCCGCAAATGTAGCGAACAGGAACCCGCCGGTCAGCGTAGCAATCGTGGCGCCGGGCAGGGAAAAGGCAACGATGACGATATAGCCAGCGATAAAGCCCAGCACGGTCAACAGGTAATTGGCATCGCGAAAGGCCAGCAATGCTTCCCGGTTGTCGGCCAGCGCCTGAAAGCTCAGATAGTCGCGCAGATAGACCGCCCCCGCAACTGCAACCAGCAGAATGACGATCAACGGCAGCTTGCGCAGCATCGTGCTCTGGGGCTTTTCGGACATCGCTGGCTTTCAATTCAATCGTCTTGCCCCTTGATGCACGCAATGGGCCATGCGCGATAGCCGTATCACGGCGCGTTGATCTTGCGTGTAGGGATGTTTCAATCAACCGCGTCGGAAATCTTCGGCTAAGCGCGTTGACACAGCGCATCCCCCCCTCTAAGGAGCAAGTCTGAAATGTAGTACGGCCTCGAATCCTGTTTAGGGTTTGGCCTTCAACCGGAGGACACGCGATGAAGCGTACGTTCCAACCATCGAACCGGGTTCGCAAGAACCGCCATGGCTTCCGCGCACGCATGGCGACAAAAGCAGGTCGCAAGATCCTGAACGCACGCCGCGCCAAAGGCCGTGCAAAGCTGAGCGCGTAAGCGCCGCTTTCGACTTGAGCGTTTTGAAACCGCCGGCTGAACCTGAACAGGGGCATCCGGCGGTTTCCGTTTGTCTGCAGGTTCTGACCAAACGCGCGGATTTTGTCCGCGCCTCGCATGCGCTGCGCCAGGGCACGTCGGGTATTCACCTGCAGGCCCGCAAACGCAGCGAAGGTGAAGCCGGCGGCATCCGCGTGGGTTATACCTGTTCCAAGAAAGTCGGCAATGCGGTAGCCCGCAACCGTGCCAAACGCCGCTTGCGCGAAGCCGCCCGTCTTGTGCTGCCTGTGCACGGTAAGGAAGGGTGGGATTATGTGCTTGTAGGTCGGCACGACGTTACGGCGAAATTGCCGTTCGACACGCTGGTCGCTGATCTGCGTCGCGCATTGCGCAAGGTACATGGATGACACCGCTTGCTTATCTTCTCGCCTTACCTGTCCGGGCGTATCGCCTGATTTTCTCGCCTTGGGTCGGGCATAACTGCCGCTATCATCCCACCTGTTCAGCCTATGCGCTGGAAGCGTTGGAAAGGCATGGCGCACTGAAAGGCGGCTTTCTGACCATCCGACGCATCCTGCGCTGCCATCCGTGGGGCGGCAGCGGGATCGACAACGTCCCAAAGTGAAGTTTTTTCGTCAAAAAATCTTTGCGCCCCAAGAAATTTCGGCGAAATTTCTTGTCACAACTTTTCAAACATGATGGTGACCGTGCCGATGTCGAACCCGAAGCGCTTGACATAGGCCAGGTTCAGCAATCGGTCCTCTGTCAGCAGCCACATCCAGTCATCGAAGGTGACCCGCAAGGTATCTGCCGTGCCATCCGCTGACGGGATCGGCAGGTCGATTTCATACTGCCAGTTGAACCGGTTGTCCTGTTCGCGCCCGGTGGCCACACCGATCACGCCCGGTGCCGTGCCTTCCCAAGTGTCGGGGCCGGTCTTGATCAGGGTCCAGATGCGCTGTTCAGTTGATTCGTCCTCATAGATAAAATCTTCCACCAGCCGCAGCCGTTCGCCGTCCCAATCACCCGCGATGGTGACCGCGAAACTTCGCCGCACTGTGCCCAGGATATCTTGGAATTGGCCATAGGCGACAAGGTCACCGTCAAAAAACTCTTCCAGGTTCAGCTGCCGGTCGCTCAACGCGGGGTCATCGAAGGACGGCTTTCCCGTGCAGGCGGCCAGAAACAACAGGGTGGCAAAGGCAATCAGACGCATCACTCTCTCCGGTTTATTTTAGTTACGTTAACCGTGCCGGTTCGGATGCCTCTAGGCAGGGATGCGTTGATCTGGCATATCGCGCCCATGCTGGATGAAACTGAAATACACCCGTTGTTCGCAGACGCGCCGAGCACGACCGAGTTCAAGAAACTCCGTAAACGGATCGTGCGTCAGACGCGCGAGGCGATCGAACAATATGCCATGATTGACCGGCGCACCGACGGAACGGTGCCGAAATGGCTGGTCTGCCTGTCGGGTGGCAAAGACAGCTATACCCTGCTGGCGGTGCTTTACGAACTGAAATGGCGTGGTCTGTTGCCGGTCGATCTGATCGCCTGCAATCTTGATCAGGGGCAACCGGGATTTCCTGCTACGGTGTTGCCGGAGTTTCTGGCGCGCATGGGCGTCCCGCACCGGATCGAGTATCAGGACACGTATTCGATTGTCATGGACAAGGTGCCCGCAGGTCGGACCTTCTGCGCGCTGTGTTCGCGGCTGCGACGCGGCAATCTTTATCGAATCGCGCGCGAGGAAGGCTGTTCTGCCGTCGTGCTGGGACATCACCGGGATGATATCTTGGAGACCTTTTTCATGAACCTGTTCCACGGGGGCCGCCTTGCGACGATGCCGCCGAAACTGGTGAATGAGGAAGGTGACCTGTTCCTTTATCGCCCCTTGGCCCATGTGGCCGAGGTGGATTGCGAAAAATTTGCCCGGGCGATGAAATATCCGATCATCCCCTGCGATCTGTGCGGGTCACAGGACGGATTACAGCGCCAGCAGGTCAAACAGATCCTGGATGGTTGGGAAAAGAACAGCCCCGGCCGCCGTCAGGTGATGTTCCGGTCCTTGATGAATGCACGACCATCGCATCTGCTGGACCCCAAGCTGTTTGATTTTGCGGGCCTCGCATGCGGCAGCAACCAGAAAAAAATTGGTCTGTTCTGATCCATGTGGTGCCAAGCTGCCACAATCTGTTGCGATCTCCCCCGGTGCGTCGTCTGAATGCGCGCTGGCGGCTCGCACCGCATTGACCGGCAAATGGCCTTCTGCTTTCTTCATGCGCAGAAAAGCGCCGTCACCGGCCGATAAGCAAACGTGTTGCGCAAAGGGCGTTACGCACACGCATGATGTGCTGTCATCGGTGACCGTGCCTACCCCCATTGTCCCGACCGGGTACAGGAGCCGCATATGACCCTGCTGCAGAAGATTTCGACAGCGCTGCTGTGTGGTGTTGCGCCAACAGCGCTGATGGCGCAGGCGGTCGAGCTGCGGTCATCCGACGGGTTCATCAGCGTCGAGGGGGAGATCACCGGCTTTAACGGGGTCATGGTGGCGATCCAGACCACAGTCGGCCTGATGAACGTGCCCGCGTCGGAAGTGGTCTGTTACGGCGAAGGCTGTCGCGAGATTCTTGCCAGCAATGATTTCGGTCTGACCGCGGATGCCTTTGCAGATGTGGTCGACACGCTGGAACAGCCTCTCTCGGTCGTCGTGGATGAATTCACCGTTGGATTTGCCGCACCTTCTTATGCGAATCTTTACCGCACACTGGCGGGCGCTTTTGCCGTTGCCAGTCAGGCGACATCCTTTGTCGAACTCAGCGGCAACGGGCAGCTGACGATCGAGAATGCGGCCGGAAACGAAATCGCTGTATTGAGCATCGCTGAAAATGATGATCCGGGCGACATTGTTCTTGCAGTCACGTCGCTGGCGGAGGCCGCGGGACAGGATTATGCAGGACCTATGGATTGGGCAAACGCGCCGGTTCTGACCCATCATATGCTCGGCATGCGGGCATTTGCGGTCGTGACTTCGGCAGACGTGGGCGTTGATGCCATCACGCTTGACCAGCTTGCTGCAATCTATGCCGGAGACATCACAAACTGGTCTCAGATTGATGGTGCCGACCTGCCAGTCATGGCCTTGCAGCTTCCGACCGATTCCGAAGTGCGCGATGAACTGATCGCCGTAGTTATGGAACCTGCGGGCAAGACGATCGCCGACAATGTCCTGACCATGGAGGATGAGGCCAGCATCGCCGACGCCATCATCGGCTTTGCCGGTAGCATCAGCGTGGTGAATACAACACAGGCTGGTGCGGCCCAGGTCATGCCAGTTGCGGGGTCCTGTGGTTTCGCCATCGCCCCGAGTGATTTCAGTATCGCTTCCGGTGATTATCCGCTGATCCGGCCCGTCATGGCGCGGTTCACGGTGCCTTCCACGACGTCGTTGATCCCGGAGTTTCTTGATTTTGCCGCGGCGGATGTGGCACAGGACCTGCTGTCGCGCGAAGGATTTGTTGGCCACGGCGTGATCTTTCAGGCCGAAGCGGACAAGAACGCGCGGTTGGGTCAGCTTTTGTCCACGGGCCTTGACCCGGTCGAACGGCCAGTTGCGGCGCAGATGTTTCAAGCCCTTTTCGAGGCGGAACGCCTGACGCCGACGATTTATGGCGGCGCGGTCAGCGGACCAGAGGCGGGCTGGAACCGTGCCATGATGCGCAACCTGTCGGAATTGTTGCTGCGCCCCGAATACGCTGACCGAGAGGTGATCTTTGCCGGCTTCGGTGAAAGCGACGCAGGGCCACAGGATGCGATTGACCAATCGGCACGCGCGGCCGCTGATCTTCTGGCCGCCTTCGAGGCCTTCGCACCTGCCTTGGTATCGGGCAATAGTTTGACACTGACCTCTGCGGGCTTCGGTGCCGTCGCGCCGGCGACCTGCTATCATAGTCAGGTCGACAGCCCCGTACGCACCCGCGTGGAAGTCTGGATCAAGTAAATCCTTTACGCTGCGCTGCCGCGAGGCTGAGCGCCTTGGATAAATGCGGGCACGGCGCATCCGCTATCGGGAAACATGCGGCATGATATCGCTTAGCGCTGCGTCGCATGCTGTTGTGATGGGCATCCAGAGGGTGCAAAAGCCTTCCAAGCTACATAGGTATTGAATATGAAAACGCGCATCATCACCTTTCTCATGGCCTTTGCCCTGTCGGTCTTCGCTGTTGCGGCCTCTGCACAGCAACTGACTTTGCCGCAGATTTCCCAGTATTTGAACCAACTACAGACGGCACAGGGCGGCTTCACACAGATCAACGCAGACGGAACGCTGTCCACTGGCCAGATCTACATCAAACGGCCGGGCCGCATCCGGTTTGAGTACAATCCCCCCGAAGAATCGCTGGTTGTGGCCAGTGGGGGGCAGTTGGCGATATTCGATCCCCGGTCCAATGCAGGGCCGGATCGCTATCCGCTGAACCAGACGCCACTGAATATCATTCTGCAACGCAATGTCGATCTGACGGCTGCGCGTATGGTCACTGGTACGACATCGGATGGAACGACCACGACGGTGACCGCACAAGATCCGAACAACCCGCAATATGGCAATATCCAGATGGTTTTTACCGCCAACCCGATCGAGTTACGGCAATGGATCATCACTGATGACATGGGCAGCCAGACGACGCTGATCCTGAATGATCTGCAGTCGGGCGGAAACATCGGGGATATCATGTTCAACATTCAAGCTGAAATGCGCAGGCGCGGGTTCGAGTAAATCAACCGCAGAACGACAAAAGGCGTCTTTAACAGGACGCCTTTTCATTTTCCCGCGACTTTGCGGGACCCGCAGATCCCCTGTGGCCCCGTCAGTCCTCATCTCCGCACAGATAGACCGCCCCGCCTATGACGACAACGCTTGCAGCGGCACCTGCCAGCATTGTGGGCGCGCCGATTGCGGCGCCGGCGGATGACAGCAGGCTCGAAATCGTGCCAGCGTTGCCTGACAATACCAGCGCCCCGGAACTATGGGTGACAGTGGAGACGGTCGACGAAAGCCGGCTGGTCAAAGAGGCATCCTCGGCGGCTTTGCCAAGGCCCACGACGTTCATCGCCTGATCGCGGGTGGTGTTGACCAGACGGCAGGTGCGCGATGGTTCCACGCAGCGCCCATAGGCATCGCGTCGCCCTTGGGCCGGCATCGAATGGCTTCGGGTTCTGGCGTCGTAATTCGAACAAAAGACCTGCCGCTCGGCGGGGGTCAGCTCCGGCGTCAGATAGGCGACGACGACTGCGCCGGGGCAGGTGTTGCGGCTGAAAATCCGTTCCCGGAATGACGAATAATAAGGTTCTGAATCATCATAGAATATCTGATAGGGTTCGCCCTCGATGTTCGTGTAGCAACTGGCAGTTGCGGCCATTGCCGGTGCAGCCAATGTCATGCCCACGATGGCCGCTGCGATCATTTTGAAATAAGTCATCATTCGCTTCCGTCTATGCAATGGCGGGTCACCGTCTGCGACAGGCCCGAAGCTGAGTATCATACATGACCGCACGAGAATCGACCGCATCCGCCACCCGGATCAGCCAAGCCTTGGATCGCCAGGTGCCGCGCAGATATCCTTGCCGCCCATCATGATAGGCCAAATATTGATTACGCGTGTCGTGCAAAGGTACGCCGGTTTCCGCGACAGTCTTGGTCATATACCAGCCCATGAAATCGGTCGCATGGTTGATGTTGTCGCGCCGCACACGGTTGCCGGCACCTTCCTGCTGGAATTCGCGCCAGGTGCCGTCCAGCGCCTGACTATATCCCAGCGCCGATGATTGCCGGCCAATGGGGATCACGCCCAGCGCATAGGTGTGCGGTGGCCGGATATCCCCGATAAATTTACTTTCCTGGTACATCATCGCCATCATCGTGGGGACCGGTACACCATATTTCCGCTCTGCCGCCTGGAAAGCACGGTAGTAATGTGGTCGTTCGCTCGCAATGCTGCAAGCGTCATCAAGATTGCGCGGCGCCGAGAAGTTCCCGCTGCCGCCGCAGCTGCCAAGGAACAACAAGAGTGCCAGTGCGCGGATGTATCTGCTCATTCGCCCGTCGCCTGATTTTGTTTTTTTCACCCTAGCCTGTTTTCGCCCGACTGGAAATGGCTAACCAGTCCAGACCCGCTCACAAATCCCTTGATCAGCGGGAACCCGAGCATGCGGGGTTGGCTATTTTGCCAGGTTGCGTGGAAAGGACAGGGTTGGACTCTGCGCGGCGAGATGCCATATAATAGGGTGAAAGGTAATGAAAACATGCTGAAAACCTCTGCAAAGTACCACTTGGGGCAGATTGTCCGTCATCGCAAACATCCGTTTCGCGGCGTGATTTTTGATGTTGATGCTATGTTTTCCAATACCGACGAATGGTATAACGCCATCCCCGAAGACAGCCGTCCAATGAAGAACCAGCCTTATTACCACCTGTTGGCCGAGAACGAGCAAAGCTTCTACGTCGCCTATGTTTCAGAACAAAACCTTGTGGCCGATAATTCCGGTGAGCCTGTGGACCACCCTGATCTGGACGAATTATTCGGCCCGTTCGAGGACGGGCTTTATCCGCTTCAGGTCCAGTTGAACTGACACTTGGCGGCTGGTCATCGCCGTGCGGCATGTTACATCCCATGGCAATGACCAAAGGATGCGCTGATGCTTGTTGTGATTTCCCCCGCCAAATCATTGGATATGGACCCCGTGCAGATGCACGCGACCCAGCCCGCGTACCAGGATGACGCCGTCCGCCTTGCCAGAACCGCCCGCAATCTGACGCTTGGCCAGCTCAAGGATCTGATGGCGATCTCCGATGATCTGGCCCGGCTCAACCGTGACCGCTTTAGGGCCTTTGCCGCCGACCCTGCCGATGACGCCGTGAAACCCGCCGCTCTGGCGTTCAACGGCGACACCTATCAGGGGTTTGAGGCAAAGACCCTGTCCGAGGATGATCTGTCTTGGGCGCAGGATCATTTGGGCATCTTGTCGGGGCTTTACGGGCTGCTGCGCCCACTTGATGCGATCCAACCCTACCGGCTCGAAATGGGCAGCAAGCTGAAAACGCGGCGGGGCACGTCGCTGTATGACTATTGGGGCGACATCATCGCCACGGCGCTGAACGCCCGCGCGGCCGATGTTGGGACCGACACGCTGATCAACTGCGCTAGCCAAGAATATTTCGGCGCGGTGGACCGCAAGGCCCTGAAACTGCGCGTCATCACCCCCAACTTCATGGAAGTGAAAGACGACAAACCCCGGATCGTCAGCTTTTTCGCCAAGCGCGCAAGGGGTGCGATGGCGCGGTTCATCGTAGAACACCGACTGACGGAAGCGGAAGGGATCAAGCATTTCACCAGCGGCGGCTATGCGTATGATGCCGACCTCTCCGAGGGCGATACATGGATGTTTGTGCGGGATTACCCGGCTTAGATCCGCTCAATCGCCAGCGCGATGCCCTGCCCCCCACCGATACACATGGTGATCAATGCGCGTTTGCCGCCTGTCCGCTCCAGTTCGTACATCGCTTTGACGGTGATGATCGCCCCCGTCGCGCCCACGGGATGGCCCAGCGCAATCGCACCGCCGTTCGGGTTCACGCGGGCCGGGTCCAGCCCGAGTTCCTTGGACACTGCCAGCGCCTGCGCGGCAAAGGCTTCGTTTGATTCGATCACGTCGAAATCCCCGACGCGCAGCCCGGTCTTTTCCAGCAGTGCGCGCACGGCGGGGACGGGGCCGATGCCCATCACCTCGGGCCGCACCCCGGCATGGGCATAGCCCAGAATGCGGAAACGCGGTGTCAGGCCTGCCGTCTCTGCCGCGTCGGCGCGCGCCAGCACGATGGCCGCAGCACCGTCGTTGAGGCCAGAGGCATTGCCCGCCGTCACGCTGCCGTCTTTCTGGAACACGGGGCGCAGCCCCGCCAATGCCTCCGCCGTGGTCGCCTTGGGGTGTTCGTCGCGGATGAAATCCACGGTTTCGCGTTTGACGCGCACCTGCACCGGGGCGATCTGGCTGTCGAAATAGCCCGCCGCAATCGCCGCCGCCGCGCGTTCCTGACTTTGCAGCGCAAAGGAATCCATTTCGGCACGAGTTATGTCATGTTCACCTGCCACATTTTCCGCCGTGATCCCCATGTGACCCGTGCCAAACGGGCAGTTCAGCGCGCCCAGCATCATATCTTGCGTGCGGATGTCGCCCATCTTTGCGCCCCAGCGCTGGTCGGAAATAATATAAGGTGACCGGCTCATATTCTCGGACCCGCCGGCAAGGCCGAAATCAGCATCCCCCAGCATCAGCGATTGCGCGACCGAAATGATCGCTTGCACGCCCGACCCACAAAGCCGGTTCACATTCATCGCAGGCACGCTGTCGGGTACACCGGCCTGCATTGCGGCAACGCGGCTGACATACATATCCTTGGGTTCGGTATTGATGACATGGCCAAAGGCGACATGGCCAATTTGATCGCCAGCCAGTCCTGACCGTTCCAGCGCTGCCTTGGCTACGACTGTGCCCAGTTCAATCGGCGTGGTGCCTGCCAGCGCCCCGCCAAAGGTGCCGATGGCGGTACGTGCGCCGCCCAGAATGACGATGTCGGTCATGATGTCCTCCTCTGATCCGCAATCAGCTTAACCCATTGTCCCGCCCGCAAAAGCCAGAACGTCGCGGCACCGGCGAAAACGAAAGGCCGGGCGTTTCCTTTGACCCTGCATGTGTTAATTCAGCGCTATGACTTTGCTCACCGTCGACACCCTGACCAAGACCTATGCCACAGCCGATGGCCCGTTTGACGTATTGCGCGGCGTCAGCCTGGCGCTTGATGCTGGCGAAAGCCTCGCACTGACGGGCGAATCGGGCAGCGGCAAAAGCACGCTTTTGCATCTGATCGGTGGGTTGGACCGGGCCGATGCGGGCCGGATCGTGCTGCAGGGTCAGGACATCGCCCAGATGGACGACGCAGGCCGCGCGGCGTTGCGGCGCGGTACGGTGGGTGTGGTGTTCCAACAGTTCAACCTGATCCCCAGCCTGAAAATCGCTGATAACATCGCGTTTCAGGCCCGCCTTGCCGGGCGGTATGATGCCGATTGGTGCGCCACGCTGGCGGATCGGATGGGCCTGCGGGACCATTTGCGCAAATATCCCGAACAACTTTCGGGTGGCCAGCAGCAGCGCGTGGCGATCGCGCGCACGCTCGCACCGCGTCCCGCGCTGGTGCTGGCCGATGAACCCACCGGCAATCTGGATGAAACGACCGCCGCGACAGTGATGGACATGATGCTGGAACTGGTCACCAAATCCGGCGCGGGCCTGCTGATGGTTACCCATTCGCAAGCGCTCGCCGCACGGCTGCAGCGCCGTTTGCATCTGCGCGCGGGGCAGGTGGCATGACGCGCACGGCCTTTACTGCGCTTTTGTCACATTGGTGGCGCAATCCGCTGCAATTGTTCACGCTTCTGGCGGGTCTGGCGCTGGCTACAGGCCTGTGGTCCGGCGTGCAGGCGATCAATGCTGAAGCGCGGGCAAGCTATGACGCCGCCGCCAGCACCTTGGATGAAGGTCGCTATGATCGGCTGGTTGCCCGCGATGGCGCGCCGTTCGCGCAGGATATCTATATCGCGCTGCGCCGCGCGGGCTGGCAGGTCAGCCCGATGGTGTCGGGCGAACTGGAGGGCATCACCCTTGTCGGTCTCGATCCACTGACAGCACCGGTCGAAATGGGGCCGACAGCCCTTGGTGGTGATCTCGATATCGCGGCGTTTCTGACCGGGGGCGCGCAGGTGCTGGCAAATGCCGCGACCGCCCCCCGGTTGCTGGACCTTGATGTGATCGTGACCGATGATTTGGCCGATGCCAGTGCCGTCACCGATATTGGCACGGCGCAGGACCTGCTGGGGCGGGCGGGCCAAGTCGACAGCTTGCTGGTGTTGCCCGATCAGCCCATCGGCCTCCCAGATCTGGCACAGATCGCCCCCACCCTGACGCGGCAAGCCGCACAAGGCGGCAACGATGTCGCCGGGCTGACTGACAGTTTTCATCTGAACCTGACCGCCTTTGGCCTGCTTTCCTTCGCCGTCGGTATTTTCATCGTGCATGGTGCCATCGGACTGGCGTTCGAACAACGTCGCGGCATTGTGCGCACCCTGCGCGCGCTTGGCGTGCCACTGAACCGTTTGATCGGGCTGATGCTGGCGGAGCTTCTGGTCTTTGCCTTGGTAGCGGGCGTGATCGGCGTCGCACTTGGCTACGTCATCGCTGCGCTGTTGTTGCCCGATGTCGCGGCCACATTGCGCGGGCTTTATGGTGCGGATGTTTCGGGCAATCTGCAATTGCGCCCGGTCTGGTGGCTGTCGGGGCTGGGTATCGCTTTTGCCGGAACACTTCTGGCGGGCGGATCTGCACTGTGGGGCATCGCGCGCATGCCGCTGCTGGCGGCGGCACAGCCGCGCGCCTTGGCAATGGCGGCCGGGCGCAGGGCGCGTTGGCAGTTGATCGTCGCGCTGGTGCTGTTGGGGTTGGCGGCCGTGCTGGTCTTTACCGCCGACGGGCTGGTCGGGGGCTTTGTCCTGCTGGGGGCGTTGCTGGTCGGTGCGGCCTTTGCCCTGCCACCGGTGCTGAACGCGGTGCTGGCCTTTGCCTCTGCGCGCGCTAAAGGCGTCACCGCGCAATGGTTCTGGGCCGATAGCCGCCAGCAATTGCCGGGCCTCTCGCTGGCGCTGATGGCGCTGATGCTGGCGATTGCGGCCAATGTCGGTGTGTCGACCATGGTATCCAGCTTTCGGCTCACCTTTACCGGGTTTCTGGATCAACGGCTTGCCTCGGAACTCTACGTCACGACGGAAAGCGCCGACCAGACCGCCGCCTTGATCGCCTACGCCGCGACGCAAGACGTCGCGGTCCTGCCGATCCAATCCACCGATATCGCGGTTGCGGGACTGCCGACCGAGGTGTTCGGCACCCGTGACCACGCCACATACCGCGACAACTGGCAATTCCTGCAAAGCCGGCCCGGCGCATGGGACGCCACCTTTGCTGGACAGGCGGTGGTGATCAACGAACAACTCGCACGGCGCGGCGGGCTGGCGCTGGGTGATCCGGTCAACATTGGCGCGCAGACCTTGCCGGTCGTGGGCATCTACGGCGATTATGGCAATCCCATCGGGCAGGTCGTGCTGGGCGAGGATATCTTTGCCATTGAATTTCCCGACGTCACAGCACGCCAGTTCGGGCTGCGTGTGCCCGGTGACGTGGCGGATTTCGTGATCGGCCTGACGACGGCCACCGGCATTGGCGCGGGCCAGACCATCGATCAGGCCGGGATCAAGGCGGTGTCGCTGGCGATTTTCGAACGCACGTTCACTGTCACGACGGCGCTGAATATCCTGACCCTTGCCGTTGCCGGTTTCGCCATTTTGATGAGTTTGCTGACACTGGCCGCGATGCGCCTGCCGCAACTGGCCCCTGCCTGGGCCATGGGGATGACGCGTGCCGCACTTGGCCGCCTGGAATTGCTGCGCGCGGTGATGCTGGCGGTGTTGACCGCCGTGCTGGCCTTGCCTTTAGGGCTGGCGCTGGCCTGGGTTCTTTTGGCCGTAGTCAATGTCGCGGCTTTTGGCTGGCGATTGCCGATGTATCTGTTCCCGCTCGATTACGCCCGCCTTGGCGGTTTCGCGCTGCTTGCTGCTGTGCTTGCTGCAGGCTGGCCCGCATGGCGTTTGGCGCGCACGCCGCCCGGTGAACTGCTCAAGGTTTTTGCCAATGAACGCTAGAATACTGATCCTTTGCCTGCTGCCGGTCAGCGCAACGGCCCAGGGGTTTGCCGGTCTCGGCACCGATGTGGATGGCTTCTCAACCCCCGCCCCCAACCCCGAGTTCGATTTTCCCGCCGACCACGGCCCGCATCCCGATTACCGGATCGAATGGTGGTACCTGACCGCCAATCTGGAGGATGCAGACGGCACGCCTTATGGCCTGCAATGGACACTCTTCCGCTCTGCGCTTGCCCCCTATGACACGACAGGCTGGCAAAGCCCGCAATTGTGGATGGGTCACGCGGCGGTCACCACGCAGACCCACCATTTCGTCGCTGAACGCCTTGCGCGCGGCGGCATTGGGCAGGCGGGCGTTGTCGCCGATCCGTTCAACGCGTGGATCGACGACTGGACGCTGCAAGGCGATTGGCAGACCATGCAGATGCGCGCGACCAGCGCGGAATTCGCCTATCAGATGGAGTTGACCGCGACCGGCCCGTTGGTGTTTCACGGTGATAACGGCTATTCCGTCAAATCGGCCGTAGGGCAGGCGTCGTATTATTATTCGCAGCCGTTCTTCGACATCACAGGCACGCTGCAATTGCCCGATGGCGATGTGGCGGTATCGGGCAGCGCATGGCTTGACCGTGAATGGTCGTCGCAGCCTCTGGCAGAAAACCAGACGGGCTGGGACTGGTTTTCGCTATCTTTCGACGATGGTGCCAAGCTGATGGGCTTCCGGCTGCAACAAACGGACGGGAACAACTTTACCTCTGCCACATGGATCACGCCGCAGGGCGACACGACGCCATATTCCGATGGTGCGTTGCAGGTGGAACCGCTTGGCCTGAACGCTGCGGGCGTGCCGGTGCGCTGGCAACTGAGTCTACCCGCACGCGACGTCGACGTGCAGGTAGAGGCGCTGAATGACGACGCATGGATGACGACCAGCGTGCCCTATTGGGAGGGGCCCGTGACCTTCAACGGCAGCCATCAGGGCCGCGGCTATCTGGAGATGACAGGCTATGACTGACCGGTTTGAGACGCTCGACGGGTTGCACGCAAAAGCATGGGAGCTGCTGGGGAAGGGCGTGCACGATGCCAGCCATCCCTGCCGCTTGCCCACCATCAGCACGATCAGCCCAGACCACTGGCCAGAGGCGCGCACGATGGTCCTGCGCTCCGCCGACAAGGCGGCAGGCGGGCTGACCCTGCACACCGATCTTCAATCCACCAAACTGGCAAGCCTGCGCGTCAACGCGCGTATCGCCCTGCATGTCTGGGATGCGGAAACTGCGCTGCAAATCAGGCTACAGGCGAGCGTTGCGATTACCAGCGGCGATCCGGTTCGCGCGTTATGGGACAAAATCCCCGACCACGCACGCCAAAGCTATGGCGTCATCCCGCCCCCCGGCACACAGATCGCCACCGCGCTTGATTACGTCAAATCGCCCGATCCCGCGACCTTCGCGGTGCTGGATTGCCGCGTGATGCAGATCGACCTTGTTCATTTGGGCGAAGATCACCGCCGTGCCACCTATTCACGAAGCGATGATTGGGCAGGGCAATGGCTATCGCCGTGATCCGCCGTGGACTAGAGCGGACAGATGGATAAATTACCCCTCACCCGCGACCTTGTCCTGATCGGCGGCGGCCATACCCATGCGCTGGTCCTGCGCAAATGGGGGATGCAGCCCTTAGCCGGGGTGCGGCTGACTGTGGTCAATCCCGGTCCTACGGCGGCCTATTCAGGGATGCTGCCGGGGTTTGTGGCGGGGCATTACAGCCGCGATGACCTCGATATCGATCTGGTCAAACTTACCCGCTTTGCAGGGGCGCGGTTCATCGATGGCGCGGCCAACGCAATTGACCGTAAGGAACGGACCGTCACCGTCGGGGGTCGCCCACCCATTCACTATGACGCGCTGGCCATTGATGTTGGCATCACATCGGAAATGCCCGCCTTGTCCGGTTTTGCCGCGCATGGCGTGCCGGCCAAGCCCTTGGGCGACTATGCGCGCGCATGGGACAGGTTCCGCAGGGCGGCCAAGGCCCCGCAGATCGCGATCATCGGCGGCGGCGTCGCCGGGGCAGAATTGGCGCTGGCCATGGCCCATAACCTGCGCGCCAAAGCGCCCCAGGTCCGCGTCATCGACCGTGGGCGCGCGCTGTCTGGTCTGGGCTACAAGGCACGGCAACGCATGCTGGCAGCGATGACAGCCTATGGGATCGAACTCGTAGAAAATGCCGAAGTCACCCAAATCTTTCCCGAAGGTGTGCTTCTCAAGGATGGCCGACTGATCAACAGTGATTTCACCACAGGTGCTGCAGGGGCCAAACCGCATGACTGGCTTGCGGATACCGGGCTTGATCTGCACGACGGCTTTGTCGCGGTGAACCCACATCTGCAAAGCTGCGATCCGGTGATCTTTGCCGTGGGCGATTGCGCGCATATGTCCGCCAGCCCGCGACCCAAGGCCGGGGTCTATGCTGTCCGTCAGGCCCCGGTGCTTTATCATAACCTGCGCGCGGTCCTGTCGGGCGGGGCAATGCGTGCCTACACACCGCAGCGCGATTACCTCAAACTGATCTCGCTGGGTGGCAAATCGGCGCTGGCGGAAAAGTTCGGCATCACATGGCAGGGCGGGTTGCTGTGGCGGCTCAAGGATCGGATCGACCGCCAATTCATGTCGCAATTGGCTGACCTGCCCGTGATGCCCGCGCCCGCCCTGCCGCGTGTCGCAGCGCTTGGCCTGCGCGCGGCACTGGGCGACAAACCGATGTGCGGTGGCTGCGGGGCAAAGGTCGCGCGCGGCGCGCTGCAACAGGTCCTGGGTGACGTTTTCGGCGATGACGCGGGCGACGTGCAGCCGGGACAGGTGATCAGTACCGATCATCTCCGCGCGCTGACCGCCGATCCCGTCCTGATGACACGGATCGCCGCAATCCATGCGCTGGGCGATATCTGGGCGATGGGGGCCAGTCCACAGGCTGCGACCGCCAGCATCATCCTGCCCCGGATGAGCGCAGACCTTCAGCAGCGTACAATGACGGAGATCATCGCAACCGCGACTGACACCATGACAGCCGCGGGCGCGCGGATCGTCGGCGGTCATAGCTCGCTTGGGGATGAACTGACCATCGGCTTTACCATCACCGGGCTGGTGGACCGGCCCATCACCCTGGCCGGGGCGCGGGCGGGTGATGTATTGATGCTGACCAAACCACTGGGCAGCGGCACGATCATGGCGGCCGAAATGGTCGGCCAGGCGCGCGGCGCCGATGTGATCGCCTGTCTTGATCTGATGATCCAGCCGCAGGATGCAGCCGCCCGCATCCTGCGCAACGCGCATGCGATGACCGATGTGACGGGCTTTGGCCTTTTGGGGCATCTGCGGGGTATCTGCGATGCATCAGGCACCGGCGCGATGGTGGACTGGCCGCAGGTGCCATTGATGCAAGGCGCAGCGCACATGTCGGCGCAGGGCATCAGGTCCAGCCTTTTTGGCGATAATCAGGCCGGGGCCGGGGCCGTCACGGGCATTGTTCCCGATCTGGCCTATGATCCGCAAACAGCGGGCGGGTTGCTGGCCGCGGTCGCCGCCGAAAGTGCAAAAACCCTGTTGGCGCAACTGCAAAGTGCCGGTTACCGCGCCGCCATCATCGGCCAGATCACCGCCGGGCTCGACATCACTCTGCGCTGACCAGCGGCAGGATCGCCGCGATCAGCCGATCCTGTCCCGCGTCATCCAGCGTGTCAGTCACCAGTTCCGCCAGCACATCATGGTCCGCCGCCTTGCGCGATTTGGCATAGGCCGGGTCGTAATGCTGGCCCATGATCGCGGTGGCAAACCCCGTCAGATCACCCGCCCGCAGCAGCGCGATCCAGCCATCCACCACATCATGGCCGCGCACATAGCGCAGCGGTGCCAGCCGTTGCGCCACCCGATCGGGGGCAGCGCCAATATCGGCATAGGCCTGCGCCAGAAACCCCGCCCGCGCCTCCAGCGGCGCATGCAGCACGATCCGCCCCGCGCCACACATCGCCGCCCAAAGCATTGGGGGCACGATCAGACGGCCGATCTTGCTGCTTTCCGCCTCGATCACCACCGGGCGCGCGGGGTCGAGCCGGTGCAGCGCCAGCGCGATCCGCGTCTCGAACGCGCGCTGGGACGGCTGGCCTTCGTCCCTGCCACCCAGCAGCGACCCGCGATGATGTGCCAGATCCTCCAGATCAATGACCTGGACATTTCTGGCGGCCAGCCGTGCCAGCACCGCCGTCTTGGCGGTGCCGGTATTGCCATCCAGCAGGATGATCCGGTGCGGCAAAGGGGTTTCATAGACCGCCTCATGCACTAACCGGCGAAAGGTCTGATAACCGCCCTGCACCGTCTCTGCGCGCCAGCCTATCTGGCTCAGGATCGATGCGAAGGACCCCGACCTTTGTCCGCCCCGCCAGCAATAGACCAGGGGCCGCCAACTGCCGTCCTTATCCGCCATTGCCTGCGCGATATGGTCCGCGACATTGCGCGCGACCAGCGATGCACCCAGCTTGCGCGCCTCGAACGGGCTGATTTGCTTGTAGATCTTGCCGACCCGGGCGCGTTCCGCATTTGACAGGGCGGGTAGGTTGATGGCACCGGGAATATGGTCAATCGCAAATTCCGCAGGCGAACGCACATCGATCACGGTGTCGCTACCGTGGTTCAGGATATCGCCGAGTGATAGGAAATTGCGCGCCATGCGTCCTTCTACCTTGAAGGGATGTGGCGCGAAAGTCCCCCGCGCCCTGTCAGGCGCGGGGGAAGGATTGCTCAGATATCAAACCGCAGCGGCTTGACCTGCTTGAACTTGCCTGTCGCTTTCAGCTCTGAAATCGCGGCCTCTGGCAGTGGCTCGTCAAGGTACAGAAGGGCAATCGCCTCGGCCTTTGCCTCGGCGCGGCCCAGGGTGAAGTTGGCGATATTGACGTCGTTGTTGCCAAGGATCGTGCCCAGCAGGCCGATGATCCCGGGGGTGTCGTTATTGGTCGTATAGGCCATATGCGCCCCGATCTCGGCATCGATATTGATGCCCTTAATCTGGATGAAACGCGGTTTGCCATCGCTGAACACGGTGCCCGCAATCGACCGTTCCCGACTTTGGGTGACAACAGTGACTTTGATATAGCCGTCAAATGTGCCGGACTGGTCCTGCTTGGTCGTGGAAATCTTGACGCCGCGCTCCTTGGCCATCACCGGCGCCGACACCATGTTCACGTCCGGGTTGGTTGCCTTCATGATGCCTGCGACCGTCGAGGCCGTCAGCGCCTTGAGGTTCATTTCACTGGCTTCACCGTCGAACAGGATATTGATCGCCACAATCGGATCATCCGTCATCTGGCCGATGAAATTGCCCAAATGGCCGGATAGGGCGATCCATGGCCCCATGATCTTGGCTTCTTCCGCCGTGACGGACGGCATGTTGAGCGCATTGGTCACGGCCCCGGTCAGCAGGTAATCCGACATCTGTTCGGCAACCTGCAAGGCGACGTTTTCCTGTGCTTCGGTGGTCGCCGCACCCAGATGCGGGGTGACGACGACATTGGGCAGGTTGAACAGCGGGCTGTCGGTCGCAGGTTCGACGGCAAAGACGTCGAAGGCCGCACCGGCAACATGACCCGCCTTCAGCGCATCAGCGAGCGCCTCTTCATCCACCAATCCACCACGGGCGCAGTTGATGATACGCACGCCTTTTTTCAGCTTGGCGATGTTTTCGCGGGACAGGATGTTCTTGGTCTGCTCGGTCAGCGGGACATGCATGGTGATGAAATCGGCTCGCACCAGCAGATCGTCGAGTTCGACCTTTTCGACGCCGATTTCCGTGGCGCGATCCTCGGACAGAAAAGGATCGTAGGCCACGACCTTCATCCGCAGACCCAGCGCGCGATCAATCACGATCGACCCGATATTGCCCGCACCGATGACGCCCAGTGTCTTGCCGGTCAGTTCCACGCCCATGAAACGGGATTTTTCCCATTTCCCGGCATGGGTGGATGCGTTCGCTTCGGGGATCTGGCGCGCGACGGCCATCATCAGCGAAATCGCATGTTCGGCGGTCGTGATCGAATTGCCGAAAGGCGTGTTCATCACGATGATGCCCTTTTTCGACGCGGCGGGGATATCGACGTTATCGACACCGATGCCAGCGCGCCCGATCACCTTGAGGTTGGTGGCAGCAGCGATGATCTTTTCGGTCGCCTTGGTGGCGGACCGGATCGCCAGGCCGTCATAATTGCCGATGACTTCGAGCAGCTTGTCCTTGTCTTTGCCAAGGTCAGGCTGAAAATCCACGTCAATGCCGCGATCCTTGAAGATCTGCACGGCGGCGTCGGAAAGTTTGTCGGAAATAAGCACTTTGGGGGCCATGATGGCGCTCCTCTATCAGAATGGGGAAAGGGAAGCCGGGGTAAAAACCCCGGCCTACGCGTTGATCTCGGCCTCGAACGCCCAGGTGAGCCAGGGCAGCATCGCCTCGATGTCGGAGGTTTCCACCGTCGCACCGCACCAGATCCGCAGACCGGCAGGCGCGTCGCGGTAAGCCCCGATATCCAGCGCGATATTCTCGGCTTCCAGCCGTTTCGCGACAGCCTTGGCAAAGGCCGCACCATCTGTGATCCGGTCATCGGTGAATTTCAGACAAACCGATGTATTGGACCGTGTCGCCGGATCAACCGCCAGATTGGCGATCCAGTCATTGGCTGCGCAAAAGTTAAAGATCGCGCGCGCATTGGCATTGGCGCGGTGAATCAGCGCATCAAGGCCACCGATGGACCGGCCCCATTTCAGCGCGACCAGATAATCTTCGACCGCCAGCATCGACGGCGTGTTGATCGTCTCACCTTTGAAGATTCCCTCGATCAGCTTGCCCTCGGATGTCAGGCGGAAAATCTTGGGCAGCGGCCATGCGGGGGTATAGCTTTCCAAGCGCTCCACCGCGCGCGGGCTGAGGATGAGCATGCCATGTGCGGCCTCCCCGCCCATGACTTTCTGCCAGCTGAAGGTGGTCACATCCAGCTTGTCCCAAGGCAATTCCTGCGCAAAAGCGGCAGATGTCGCATCGCACAAGGTCAGTCCCGCACGATCCGCTGGGATCATATCGCCATTGGGCATCCGCACGCCGGATGTCGTGCCGTTCCATGTAAAGCAGACGTCATTGTCATAATTCAGCGCTGCCATATCGACGATTTCGCCATAAGGCGCTTCATGCACGGTGGCGTCGATTTTCAACTGCTTGACCACATCGGTGACCCAGCCTGCGCCGAAACTTTCCCAGGCGACCATTTCGGCAGGGCGTTCGCCCAGCAGCGACCACATCGCCATTTCATATGCGCCGGTATCAGAGGCTGGCACGATCCCGATGCGGTAATCGGCAGGCACGCCAAGGATCTCGCGGGTCAGGTCAATCGCCTCGGCCAGTTTCGACTTGCCAACGCTGGCGCGGTGCGACCGGCCCAAAGGGGCGTCGCGCAGGTCATCAAGTTTCCATGTGGGGGGTTTGGCACAAGGGCCGGAAGAAAAACGCGGGTTTGCCGGCCGCGCGGTCGGTTTGGTCATAACCATTTCTGGTATCCTCTCAGATATATGCCCTTCGTTGGGGAAGGGTGTCCCAAGACGGCACCTACAGAAACCCAGAAAAAACAGCAAGCCCCCTTGATGATCGCGCGACTGAATTGTGTAGCGGCGTTCGTTGATCAGCTCTGTGCGGATCAGTTGCGCCAAGACGGGTCGGTTTTGTCCAGTTGCGATTTGAGATAGTCGAAATGCGCCGTCGCCATCCCACGGTAATCGTGCCAACCCTCTGCCGTCTTTTGTGCCACCTCATGCGACAGCACGTTCAGGGGCTGGCCGCTGGCATAGGCAAGCATCAGCGTTTGCGCGGCCTTCTCGAAGAAATAGAGTTTTTCAAAGGCTTCGGCCACCGTCGCGCCGCTGACCGAGACGCCGTGGTTGCCCATCATGAGGCAGGAATGGTTGCCCAGTGCCGCGGCAAGCCGCACGCCTTCATCGGCCTGATCGGCAATGCCCCCAAAATCCGTGTCGATCGCCACATCGCCGTAAAAACGCGCGGTGTTGTTGTCCAGAGGCAGCATCGACGGGTCCTTTAGCACCGACAGCGCCGTCGCATAGGGCGTATGGGCATGGATCAGGACCCGCAGTTCGGGCCGAAGCCGGTGGATCGTGCCATGCACAGTCCAGGCCGATGCATCCGGGGCATTCGCGCGCTGCATCACCCCCGTGTCGTCGGCATCCAGAAGCAGCAGATCGCTGGCACGGATCGATCCGAAATGACGCCATTTCGGGTTCATCAGAAAGCGTTTCCCATCCGCCGACACGGCGGCGCTGAAATGATTGCCGACGGATTCATGCCAGTTCATCTGCGCGCAGAGACGAAAAGCTGCGGCCAAATCCAGCCGCAGATTCTGCAGCTCCGTGCCGTTCAGGTCGTCGGCTGGGTTGGCCGCCTCTTTCATTTGAACCGTCCCTCGCTCATGATCGCGCGGTAGGCGCTGCGCATCTCACCCCGGTCGGAATAGCAGCCGCGCAGATAACGTTCGCCGCTGGTCGCACTATAGGCAGCGCGGCCATGCACGATCCGGTGATTGTCAAAAACGATACATTCCGAGGCATTCAGCCGGAAACGCATCATATACTTATCCGATTGCAGCAAGCGCCCGAACTTGCAGAACGCGGGATAGTAATCGTCGAGGAATTCCTGCGGCAGATCGAAAATATCCGCCATGTGCTGGCTGATCGTCACGCCGGACACCTCGCCATGCTCGTCAAGTTCGATCACCCTTTGCCGCGCGCGCATGTCGTAATGGTCATGTTCACAGTAATAGGGAATGTCTGTTTCTGACAGCAGCCGAAAGGCCTCGGGATCTTCGCGGTGCAGGTCATTCGCCACCGCCATACCATCAAGAAACAGGTTCAGCCCGCCTTCGACGCTGTTGGCACGGCAATGCAGGAACTGCATGCCGGGGGCCATGTCTTCGGCTGGGGTGTCGGTGTGCATCTCAAGTGCCTTGGCGGTATAGGCCAGATTCGTCGGCTTGATATGGGTCCTGACATCAAAGAAATCGCCAAAGAAGGTTGGGCGCACATGGCCGATCAATCTGACCGTCTCGGTCAGCCCCTCGTGGCTGTCGGGCATGTCGGTCACGACGGCCACGCCTTCGGTCAGCAATGCTTCGATCCAGCGCGCAACCTCGGTCTTATCCGCCATTAGCTTGGGCTGCGAAAAACGGGCGACCGTGGCATAATGATCGCCAAACCAGGCCCGGCGCGGCATGTCGGCGGGATCCTTGCGGCGTTCGCCCGTGGCATAACTTTCAAGAAATTCCATGGAATAAGTCGAGACATGGCCATCGTTCCAAACCACGGAAAGGCCATCTGCCGCCAACTCTGCCTTTTGTGGATGTGGCGGTTTGTCGAGATGGAAGATATCGAACGTGCGTTCGCGCGTCTCGCTGTCAAACGAACTGGGGCAGTTGTCGCGCAACCAAAAGTAATTGAAATAACCTGTCTGGCCCGAAGCCAGCGGAACGCGAAGCCCCTTATCCTCGACCATCACCGGCGTATCGATCATGATGTTCATAGCGTGTTTCCTTATGCAGCGTTGCGCGTGGACCAGATCGCGGATCTGATGTTTCAACGATGATAGGGGCTGGATCGCAAAAACAGAATGCGGTAAATACTATCCCTAAGTTAACCGTAGGATTATGATGGCCTTGCACCGCCTGCCTCCCCTTCGCCTGTTTGCGGTATTCGAGACCGTGTTGCGCACCGGCAGCCCGACGCGGGCGGCGGCAGAGTTGAACGTGTCGCAACCGGCCATCAGTCAGGCAATCAGAACGCTGGAGACTCACGTCGGCGTGCCTTTGCTGGACCGCCGCAGCCGGCCCCCGACGCTGACTGAGGCAGGGCGTATCCTGCAGCGCGCCGTGACCGATGGTCTGGGACGGATCACCGAAGCGATAGATCAGATTAAGGCGCTGCAGATCAGGTCGATGGGGTCGGTGACAATCGCCTGTTCGGTCGGTACTGCGACTTACTGGCTGATGCCGCGCCTAACCGAATTCTACATCGATCATGGCGATCTGTCAGTGAACGTGATGACCACGGCGCAAAGCGCGCCTGCCTTCATGACGGGTATCGACCTTGCCATTCGCTATGGTCTGGGCGGCTGGACAGACGGTCGCGTCGTCAAACTGTTCGAAGAAAGCGTCGTGCCGGTCTGCCATCCCGCCCTTCACCAGAAGGTGGTCGCAGAAGGATCTGGTTTCAGCGATCTTCCCCTGCTCCACGTCAATTCCGGAGAGGTTAATTGGCTCAGCTGGCGGGACTATCTGCGTTTGGTAAATCAGCCAGAGCCACCGGGGCCTGGCCGCAGTTTCACCAATTATGTGCAGGCCACGCAGGCCGCGTTGGACGGGCACGGTGTCATGCTGGGCTGGGATTCGAACACGGCCGACCTGATCGCGCGCGGCAGATTGGTGGCGCTGCCCTTTCCGACCGTGCAGCCCAAGGAAGCCTTCTATCTTGTCACCCCGCATGACAGCGAGGATCAGCCTGCCGCAAAAGCAGTGATCGACTGGCTTTTGCGCTCGGTCGCGGCGCAGGCATCATAAAGCCTGCCGCCGAAAACGCCCGCCAGATCGCAGCCACCGACTACTTTCACAATCGGGAAAATACAGCTAGACCGCCGCGTACCCGCATCTGCATTCCCTTTGCTGCGGCTCGGAAACTGCGCCCCGGAAAGGATGATACGACATGTTCACCGCGACCTTGCTGACAAATCCCGTGGCCCGCGGCCTTGACCCAGCCTTGGTCGAGAATTTGCGCAATGCCTGGGGTGGGGGCGATGCGCTCTGGCTCGCGCCGGATGAGGCTGCGGAATTTGCACTGCCGATCATGCCGGGGAACAGTTGGGATGTCTGGGACGATCTGCAGAATCAAGGCGTCGATCTGGTGGTCCAGCCTGCGCAGAACCGGCGCAAAAAGATGCTGCTGGCCGATATGGACAGCACGATGATTCAGCAGGAATGCATAGATGAATTGGCGGACGAGGCAGGGGTAGGGGCCCATGTCGCCAGCATCACCGCAAGGGCGATGAATGGCGAACTGAATTTCGAATCGGCATTGCTCGAACGTGTCGGACTGCTGCGCGATCTGCCGGAAAGCGTGATCGCGCATGTTTTGGCGACCCGCATCACCTATATGCCCGGCGGTGCCATGCTGGTAAAAACGATGAAGGCGCAGGGGGCCTATGCGGCGCTGGTCTCTGGCGGGTTCACTGCCTTTACCGCATTGGTCGCGGCAGAGCTGGGCTTTGATGAAAACCGCGCCAATACCCTGCTTGTCGCGGACGGCCGGCTGACCGGCGACGTTGCCCGTCCGATCCTTGGCAAGGCCGCCAAAGTCGCCGCTCTGGACGACATCACAGCGCGTCTGGGGATCGCACCGGCTGATGTGCTGGCCGTCGGTGACGGGGCCAATGATCTGGGTATGTTGTCCCGCGCGGGGGCAGGCGTGGCGCTGCACGCCAAACCGGCGGTGCAGGCGGAATGCAATATCCGGATCAACCATGGTGATCTGACCGCGCTGCTTTATATCCAGGGCTACGCGCGTTCAGAATTCGTGATCTGAGGGCTTGCGCACGAAGCTGAGACTGCGCCAGATGGTAGCATGAAAAAGCCATTGAACCCCGCCACCATCGCCGCGCATGCGGCAGGTGCTCTGGACCTGCAATCGGGCGGCGTTGTGCCGGCCTTCCAGCCTTCCACTACCTTTCTGCGCGACGAAGATTATGCGCTGATCCGGCCCGACAACATTTACTCGCGGGATAATTCAGACAATCTGCGGCAGGCAGAGGCGGTGATCCGCGCGCTGGAAAACGCGCAGGACACGCTGCTTTTCCCCTCCGGCATGGCAGCGATTGCCGCCGTGTTCCGCGCATTGCCCAATCGGGCCACGGCGATCGTGCAGTCGGGGATTTATTGGGGTACCACCGCATGGGTCCGCGATTTCTGCGCGCGGCGAGAGATCATCCTGATCGAAGTCGCAGCCGCCGATCTGATCGCCACCTGTGCTGCGCAACCCGCCAATCTGGTGCTGATCGAAACGCCGTCCAACCCATGGTTGCTGACGGTCGATATCGCCGCCGTCAAAGCGGCGACCAACGGCATTGTGCTGGTCGATAGCACGGCGGCGACGCCGATCCTGACCCGCGCGCTGGATCACGGGGCGGATATCGTCATGCATTCCGCAACAAAGGCGATCAACGGCCATTCCGATGTGCTGGCAGGGGTGTTGTCCACGCTCCATTCCGAGGCCGGTCTCTGGCAGGCGATCAGGACCGACCGCAGGATGGCCGGCGCCATTCTCGGCCCGTTCGAGGCGTGGCTGCTGACGCGTGCGATGCGGACCTTGCCCTTGCGGATGGAAAGGATGTCAGAAAATGCGCTGGCGCTGGCGCATTATCTTATGGGCCACCACGCGGTCGCAGATGTCTATTACCCCGGCCTGCCGCATCATTCGGGCCATGACGTAGCGCTGCGGCAGATGCAGGGCGGCTTTGGCAGCCTGTTGTCTGTGCTGGTAAAAGGGACACGGCAAGATGCGTTGCGCGTGACGGGCAAGTTCAACCTTTTCCTGCGGGCCACGTCACTGGGTGGAGTCGAAAGTCTGGTGGAACACCGGCACACGATTGAACCGCATACCGGCATTCCGGAAAACCTGATCCGCGTCAGTGTAGGGATCGAACATATCGACGATCTGATCGCGGATTGGGAACAGGCGCTGGGTTAGTCTTCGACCGGGCCGCCGGCCTCTTTCCAGTCGGGGAAACCGCCGACATTGGTGACTTTGGTATAACCCATGTCCTTGAGCGTCTTGCCCGCCAAAGCGGCCTGCCCACCGGCACCGCAAATCAGATAAAGATCGGCATTCTTGTCGAAAATCGGTTTGTGAAATTTTGTCTCTGGATCGGCGGCGAATTCGATAAAACCGCGCGGCACACGATGCGCACCCTTGATCGTGCCGGACTTGGCGATATCGCCGCTGTCGCGCACATCGATGAATGTGGCGTCGCCGGAGTCGTGTTTCGCTATCGCGTCCTGGGCGCTGATGCGCGGCACTGCGGTATTGGCTTCGTCAAGGTACGTCTGTGCGGTTTTCATCGCTCTCTCCTCTTTAAGTGAAACATCTGTGGAAAAAACGCCCGGGCACAAGGCCCGGGCAGTCCAACAGAGAGGTTGGTGATATGACCCGATCACCGGCGGGATAGTTATGAAACCAGTCTGTAGCCACCTTGTTCCGTCACCAAGAGGCGGGCGTTCGACGGATCGGGTTCGATCTTTTGCCGCAGCCGGTAGATATGGGTTTCCAGCGTATGGGTGGTGACCCCGGCATTGTAACCCCACACCTCGTGCAGCAGGACGTCGCGGGCGACGACTCCATCGGTGGCGCGATAAAGGTATTTGAGGATGTTGGTTTCCTTTTCGGTCAGCCGCACCTTTTTGTCATCCTCAGTAATCAGCATCTTTTGCGCGGGCTTGAACGTATAGGGCCCCAGCTGGAAAATCGCGTCTTCGGATTGTTCATGCGTACGCAACTGGCTGCGGATACGCGCCAGCAACACCGGAAACTTGAAAGGTTTGCTGACATAATCGTTCGCCCCGGCATCAAGGCCAAGGATCGTGTCAGCATCGCTGTCCTGCGCCGTCAACATGATGATCGGTGATTTGACACCTTGCTTACGTAGACGGCGGCACAATTCACGACCATCGGTGTCGGGCAACCCCACATCAAGGATCATGAGGTCGTACAAGCCTTCCTTGGCTTTCGTGATGGCGCTGGCACCGTCATCGGCCTCGAATACGTCGAAATCTTCGGTCATCAATAATTGTTCGCCCAGCGCCTCGCGCAGGTCGTCATCATCGTCCACCAACAGTATTTTTTTGAGTTGCCCCATGACATCCTCCGTCATTACGTCACTGATCTGTGAACAAGTAACGTTTCAAACAAGATTTCCGGTCCCGGGCTCACACGGACGTGTAGTCAGGCGGGGTTTTGTTTCACTTCCGGCTGAAAAGCGCTATCAGGTGAAACAATTGACAGGTGGCTTATGGCAGGTTTCTCTCCCGACATCACGGAACGTCTGGCGCGCGCGCGGGCGGATTTACGCATGGGCGTGCCCGTCGTGCTGGAGGGTGGCGCCGCAGTGCTGGCAGCCGAAACGCTGGATGCGGATCGTCTGGCGCATCTGCGCACATTGGGCGGTGCGCCGGTGCTGGCGATCACCTCATGGCGGGCCGAAACGCTGAAGGCACGCGCCTATGACGGTGATCTGGCCCGGATCATTCTGCCCGCAGATGTGGGCCTGTCCTGGGTCCGTGCTGTCGCTGACCCCGCTGACGATCTGCGCGCCCCGATGAAAGGCCCGCTGCGCAGCGCACGCGACGGTGACGCGGCCTTGCACCGCGCCGCGATTGCGCTGACCAAGGCCGCCCGGCTTTTGCCTGCCGCGCTCGTCCTGCCGCTGGATGATGCGGCGGGTTTTGCCCGCGCGCATGACCTGACCTTTCTGCCGGGGGCCGCAGCGCTCGGCACCGATCTCAGCCCGTTCAGCCCCGTGATCAGCGCCCGCCTGCCGTTGGAAGTGTCCGAGGCGGGGCGCCTGCATATCTTCCGCCCCGACGACGGTGCCGAAGAACATTACGCCGTCGAGATCGGGCAACCCGACCGCGCCGTCCCGGTGCTGTCGCGCCTGCATTCGGCCTGTTTCACCGGCGATCTGCTGGGATCGTTGAAATGCGACTGCGGCCCGCAATTGCGCGGTGCGCTGGCGCAGATGGGGGCCGCAGGGGCAGGGGTGCTGCTCTACCTCAATCAGGAAGGGCGCGGAATCGGGCTGGCCAACAAGATGCGCGCCTATTCGCTGCAGGATCAGGGCTTTGACACGGTCGAGGCCAATCACCGGCTTGGGTTCGAGGACGACGAACGCGATTTCCGCATCGGCGCGGAGATTTTGAAGAAAATGGGCTTCAACGCCGTCCGCCTGCTGACGAACAACCCTGCGAAGGTTGACCGTATGGAAAGCTGCGGGATCAAGGTGGTCGAACGCGTCCCGCTGAAAGTGGGCGAAAACCGGCACAACCTGGGGTATCTGGCAACAAAGGCCGCGAAATCGGGGCATTTGTTGTAGGTACCTGCGCGGCTCAGACGGGATGTATCCTTACCATCAGAACCGTTATGCTCACCACCCCGGCGTGACGGCCAAAAAGCCGCAAAGCGAGGTCAAGCAGCGTCGCGACGATGGTGTTCCCTTTCCGGCAACTTGCCTGCTGACAGATGCGCTCAGCGGCGCTATCTCTCGGCCCATGAAACCCACCGATATGGTCCTGACCCCCACCCACCTGCGGTTCCTGAACCGGCGCTTTCCCTGCACCATCGGGCGCGGTGGGCTGACCAACCGCAAGAAAGAAGGCGACGGCGCAACCCCGCGCGGCACGCATCGACTTGTCGGGATGCTTTACCGGCCTGACCGAATGGCGCGACCCGCCGATTGGGCATTGCCGATCAAACCGTTCGATCTGTGGTCCGACGATATCCGCGACCCTGACTACAACATGATGGTCCGCGCGCCACACGCCTACAGCCACGAACGCCTGCGCCGGGCGGACCCGATGTATGACGTGATCATCCTGACCGGCTGGAACTGGCCGTATGCGGTCAAGGGGCGCGGCTCTGCGATCTTCATCCATCAGTGGCGCGGGCCGGGGCGGCCCACAGCGGGTTGTATCGGGCTGGCGCGTCGCGATCTGCGTTGGATCGCGGCTCGCATCAGGTATGAAACACGGCTTGTTATCGCATAACCACTGGACCTTATGCCTATCTCTTGGTCAAAGCATCAGGAGCAGACAATGAAACACCAAGGCCCGTTCATGACCATCGATGAGATTGCGAATCTTCCCTATCGCCCCTGCGTCGGCGTCATGCTGATCAATCCGCGCGGGCACGTCTTTGTCGGCCAAAGAGTCGACCGCGACACCGACGCCTGGCAAATGCCGCAAGGCGGTGTCGACAAGGGCGAAAACACACGCGACGCTGCCCTGCGCGAATTGTTGGAAGAAACCGGCATCACCCCCAATCTGGTCAGCATAGAGGCCGAAACCGCAGGCCTGATCCCCTATGATCTGCCCGCTGAACTGGTGCCGCATATCTGGAAAGGCCGCTACCGGGGGCAGGAACAGAAATGGTTCCTGATGCGCTTTCACGGCCAGGACAGTCAGATCGACCTGCAGACCGAGCACCCCGAATTTTCCGCGTGGAAATGGGTGCCGCCGGCCGATCTGGTCGCAGGCATCGTGCCGTTCAAACGCGCGGTCTATGAACAGGTGCTGGCTGAATTCGCGGGTAAGCTTTGATGCGCGTCCTTATGCGGAAAGGCAGCTTTGCACTGACGGCGGCGCTGCTCGTCGTCGCGGGCCAGGTGCAGGCGCTGAGTTGTCTGGCACCAGATGCAGTCCGCACATTTATAGAACTTGATGCGGCGTCAGAAACCTACGTCGTCCTGCACGGAAGTCTGTCGTTCGACGAAAACAATCTGCCGCCCTTCGTCCAGGACGACCCTGTGCCGGACCCTGCGCCAATCATGGCAGAGTTTACCGGCAAAGGGCTGACGACCGACGGCTTTACCTTTGATTACACGGGGCCGGTGGTCTTGCAGGTCACCTGCGCGGGCCCGTGGTGCGGGACAGCGCAAAGTGATCAGGATGCTGTCATCTTTGTTGCCGCCGATGAAACGCCTGTCACAGTGACCGCAGATCCATGTGGCGGACGGTTGTTTTATAATCCCACGCCAGAAACAATCGCGATGCTGACATCCTGCATGCAGGGCGGCGCCTGTTCACCGGAATAGGTGCAACAACGCCGCCGCCCCGAGCCCATCTTGCGCGCATAGATCCCCCGCCGGGGGGATCGAAGGCCTTCGGCGCGACAACCGTCAGGTCCGGCTGCGTTTGACCTTGCGCGCGACCCGCGCCGATTTTGTCTTGGACTTCACCAATTTGCGCCGCACCGGCTTGCCACGCCCCGCGCTGACCCCGCGCGGCATGTCGCGATCGTCCAGCGTCAGCAATGCCACGATCAAACCACCTGTCACTGGCGCTGCCTCGATCAGTTTCACCGTCACGCGCTGTCCCAGCCGGATCAACGTGCCGCTGTCGGACCCCATCAGGGTCTGACTGTCGGGATCATAATGGAAATACTCGCGCCCCAGCGTGCGGATCGGGATCATGCCATCCGCGCCGGTTTCATCCAGTTTCACGAAGACGCCGAATTTCGCGACCCCGCTGATCCGCCCGCCCATCTCGACCCCGATCCGGTCCGACAGGAACGCCGCCAGATAGCGGTCGGTCGTATCACGTTCGGCTGCCATCGACCGGCGTTCGGTGTCGGAAATCTTTTGCCCGGTCTCCCCGAGATTCTCGATATCCCATGGCGATAGCCCGTCCTTGCCCCAGCCATGCGCCGAAATCAGCGCGCGATGCACGATCAGGTCGGAATAGCGGCGAATGGGCGAGGTGAAATGCGCATAGGACCGCAGCGCCAGCCCGAAATGGCCGAAATTTTCCGGGCTGTAATAGGCCTGCGTCATCGACCGTAGCGTTGCGATGTTGATCAGTTCCGATTGCTCGGTCTCGCGCGCGGCGATCAACAGCCGGTTCAGATGCGCGGTTTTCAACACCTGCCCCTTGGCCAGTACCAGACCTGATGCCTGCGCCACCTCACGCAGGGCATCCAACTTATCCGCGTTGGGTTCTTCATGCACGCGGAACAGCAGGGGTGATTTCTTCGCAATCAACGTCTCGGCGGCGGCGACATTGGCCAGCACCATGAATTCCTCGACCAGCCGGTGCGAATCCAGCCGTTCCTTGAACTGCACCGACGTCACCTTACCGTCGTCATTCAGAATGATCTGGCGTTCCGGTAGATCAAGCTCCAGCGGTTGCCGCACAGCACGCGCCTTCACGAGCGCTGCATAAGCACCATAGATCGGGCGGATCACCTCGGCCATCAGCGGCGCGACCTTGTCGTTGGGCTGTCCGTCGATCCCGTCCTGCACCTCTTCATAATTCAGCGAGGCGATGGATTTCATCAACCCGCGATGGAACGCATGGTCAATCTTCTGCCCCTGCGCATCGATCCGCATCGCGACAGCAAGACAGGCGCGGTCCACGCCTTCATGCAGCGAACACAGATCCCCCGACAGCCGGTCCGGCAGCATCGGCACGACACGGTCCGGGAAATAGGTGGAATTGCCGCGGTTGCGCGCCTCGTGATCCAGTGCAGAGTTCGGCTTGACGTAACAGGCGACATCCGCAATCGCGACCCAGATGATGAAACCACCCGGATTGGCGGGGTCTTCGTCCGGCTCGACAAAACAGGCATCATCATGGTCGCGCGCATCCCAGGGATCAATCGTGATCAAGGGCAGATCACGCAGGTCCTTGCGGCCTTTCAGACCTACAGGTTTGGCGGCATCTGCTTCGGCCACCGCATCATCGGGGAAATGGTCGGGAATGCCATGCTGGTGAATCGCAATCAGCGACACCGCACGTGGGGCAGTCGGATCACCCAGCCGCGCGACAATCCGCGCTTTGGGTAGGCCGAGGCGGCCCTTGGGGCCAGCCTGTTCCGCCTCGACCAATTCGCCGTCCTTGGCACCACCCGTCGCACCGGCGGCAACGACCCATTGCTTGTCAGCACCTTTGTCGATGGGCAGCACGCGGCCACCCTCGGACCCGGCGCGGAACACACCCAATATCCGCATGGGATTGGTGCCGATGCGGCGGATCATCCGCGCGGTATGCGTATGCTCTTCGTTCTTGTCCACGGTCAGGCGGCCCAAGATGCGGTCACCCGCGCCAAGCGCCGGATCGCTGGACCGCAGCATCATCAACACGCGCGGTTCCGGCCCTTGGCCGGTCCATTCCAGCGGCCGCGCGAACAGATCACCGTCACCATCGGGGGCCATGATTTCCAGGACCGCGACAGGCGGCAATTCCTCGACATCGCGATAGGACGACCGGCGCTTGGTCAGCTTGCCCGCTTCCTCCAGCTCTTTGAGGATGCGTTTGAGGTCAATCCGTGCTGCCCCCTTGATCCCAAACGCCTTGGCGATGTCACGCTTGGCGGTCTTGGTCGGGTTGTCAGAGATAAAGGCGAGGATGTCGGATTTGGAAGGGATCTGTGTCATAACGCTGCCCTAGCATGGTGCGCGCGGGGCGTCATCACAATTGCCGGTAGGGTGGATGTAAATCCACCTTACGCGAAATATTCCGCCAATATCCGCCCATAGATCGCCTTCAGCTGCACGATCTGATCCACCGCCACCCGCTCATCAACCTGATGCATCGTCCGGCCCACCAGCCCGAATTCCACGACCGGGCAATGGTGCTGCACGAACCGCGCATCTGATGTCCCGCCAGAGGTTGACAGTACCGGGTCGCGCCCGGTCTCGGCCTTGACCGCACGGCCGACCAGATCGGACAGCGCACCGGGCGGCGTGATAAAACTCTCACCCGATATTTTTACCTGCATCGCGATCTGCACGCCGAAATCCGCCGCCACCTGATCAGCGATGCCTTGCATCCAGTCGGTCAGGCTCGCCCCGCTGTGCAGGTCGTTGAACCGGATATTCACGCCGGCCCTGGTCTGCGCCGGGATCACATTGGTCGCCAGATTGCCGGTATCAATCGTCACCACCGCCAAAGTCGAGGCATCAAAATGCGCGCTCCCCTGATCCAGTTCATGGCTCGCCAGAATATCCACCAGCCGCGCCACCGCCGGAAGCGGGTTTTTCGCGCGGTGCGGATAGGCCGAATGGCCCTGCACGCCCGTGACGGTAAAGGTGGCGTTCAGCGACCCGCGGCGCCCGATCTTCATCGCCTCGCCCATCACATCGGGACAGGTGGGTTCCCCCACCAGACAGGCCGACATGTTTTCCTTGTTGTCTGCCATCCAGTCCAGCAAGGCGGTGGTCCCGTCCAGCGCATCGCCTTCCTCATCCCCCGTAATCGCCAGAATGATCGCACCATCGGGTGGCGTCTGCGCTACGAAATCAAGCGCCGCCGCAGCAAAGGCCGCGACACCGGATTTCATATCCGTCGCGCCACGCCCGTAAAGGTAACCATCCTTGATCACCGCACCGAAAGGCGGCACCGTCCACGCCGCCTCATCCCCCAAGGGCACGACATCGGTATGCCCGTTGAACCCGAAGGTCCGGTTCGCCCGCTGCCGCCCCCAGCGGGCGAACAGGTTCGACACACCGCCGCGATCTACACGGGTGCAGGTGAAACCACCTTTGGTCAGCAATTCCTCCAGCAATACCAGCGCGCCGCCTTCATCCGGCGTGACGGACGGACAGCGCACCAGAGCGGCGGTCAGGGCGACGGGATCAATCATGGGATTTCTTGAACGCCTCTTGCGCATCGGGGGAAGCTTCGGTTTGATGCTGCGCCTTCCACTCGGCAAAGGGCATGCCATAGAACACCTCGCGCCCGTCTTCCTTGCTCATGTCGATGCCACGTTCGTTGGCCGCTTCCTGATACCAGCGCGACAGGCAATTCCGGCAGAAGCCGGTCAGATTCATCATGTCGATATTCTGCACATCTGGCCGGTCTTCCAGCAGGTGCTTGCGCAACCGGCGAAAGGCTGCCGCCTCAATCTCGGTCCTTGTCTGATCATTCATGTTCCGTCTCCCTATAAATCCGTCTCTGCCAGCACGCGTTGCAGGATCGGGGCCAGCTTTGCGGCCCAATCCCTTTGCCCCGCCTCATCCGCAATCAGATCGTGGCGCAATTCAATCAAGACATTGGGCCGTCCATGTTGCAAGGCATGCCGGTCAATCGCATCACCCGGCAAGTGACCCGTGTAAGGCTCATTCGCCCCCACACACCACCCCTGCGCGCGGCAGGCATCAATCAGCGGCAGGGCAAGCCGCGTGTCATCCGCGTATAATACACCCACCTGCCACGGGCGCGGCGGCCTTGCGCGCAATTGTGGCGTGAAACTGTGCATGGCACAGATCACCGGCACCGCCATGCCCGCCGCCAATCCGGCGTAGGCGGCGTGATAGGGACGATAAAGCCGGTCCAGCCTTTCTTCCAGCTCAGTCGCCCCGGCATAACGATTACCGGGAATGATCGTGCCATCATAAAGCCGCATCAGAAGCGTCGGATCATCCTCGCCCCTGTTGGGATCGATCACCAGCCGCGAAAACCCCGACAGGATCGCCGGGCTGTCCAGCATATGCGCCAGATGCCGCGTCACCCCCGCCGCGCCGATGTCATAAGCGATGTGGCGGGTCATGTCGGCGGCAGGCAAACCTAGATCGCCGCCAGCCACCCAGTCGGGCACGTGATTGGTGGCATGATCGCAGGTCAAAAGCCAGCGACCGGGCCTGTCGGCACCTTCAATCGTGTATGCAGGGTCTGTCATTCTCATGTCACCGCATTTAGGCTAGTTTACGTGGGAATGGAATTGCGCAATAAGGGCCCAAAGCGGAGTGTTACCGCTAACGGCTTTGACCAGAGGGAATACAGATGAAACGCCACCGCAATGTAAAGATCGTCGCCACGCTTGGGCCTGCATCGAATGACTATCAGATGATCCGGGCGCTGCACGAAGCGGGCGCAGATGTGTTCCGCCTGAACATGTCGCACGGCGATCACGAAGAAATCCGCGCGCGGCATGCGATCATCCGTCAGGTGGAAAAAGACCTTGACAGCCCGATCGCCATTCTGGCCGATTTGCAGGGACCGAAACTGCGCGTCGGCGTCTTTGCCAATGGCGAAGAAGAACTGGTGCCCGGTGCATCCTTCCGCCTCGATCTGGACAAGGCGGAAGGCGATGTGAACCGCGTCTGCCTGCCGCACAAGGAAATCTTCGACGCGCTGGAACCCGGCGCGCATCTGCTGGTCAATGACGGCAAGATCAAACTGCGGGTCAAGGATTGCGGCGCAACATTCGCCGATTGCGAAGTCATCGTCGGCGGCACCATCTCTAACCGCAAGGGCGTGAACGTCCCTGATGTGGTGCTGCCGCTGGCCGCCCTGTCGGACAAGGACCGCAAGGATCTGGAATTCGTCTGCGAACTGGGCGTTGACTGGCTTGCCTTGTCCTTCGTCCAGCGCCCCGCCGACGTGGACGAAGCCCGCGATCTGTGTAAGGGCCGCGCCGCGATCCTGTCCAAGATCGAAAAACCCGCCGCGGTGAAAAACTTTGACGATATTCTGGCGGTCAGCGACGGCATCATGGTTGCGCGCGGTGATCTGGGCGTCGAACTGCCGGTGCAGAACGTGCCACCAATCCAGAAACGTCTGGTGCGCAAATCCCGTGCCGCGGGGAAACCCGTGATCGTGGCGACGCAGATGCTTGAATCCATGATTGACAGTCCGATGCCGACACGCGCCGAAGTCTCCGACGTCGCCACCGCGATCTATGAAGGTGCGGATGCGATCATGCTGTCAGCAGAATCTGCCGCCGGGTCCTATCCCATCGAAGCTGTCCAGACGATGAGCAATGTCGCGGGCGAGGTTGAATCCGACCCGACCTACACTGAAATCATCGAATCCTCGCGGCGTGCGGTGCGCAATTCCGTCGCCGATGGCATCGTCTCTGCGGCGCGCGAAATCGCGGAAACCACCAATATCAAGGCGATCTGCTGCTTCTCGCAATCCGGCACCACGGCTTTGTTGGTTGCGCGCGAACGGCCCCGCGTGCCGATCATCGCGCTGACCAGTTATATCCGTACCGCACGCCGCCTTTGCCTGTCGTGGGGTACCAATTGCGTGGTGACGGGCGAGGTAAGCCGGTTCAAAGACGCCGTGGTCGCTGCCGTCCGCGCAACCCTCGCGCAGGGACTAGCCAGCAAGGAAGACATGATCGTGGTAACGGCAGGTGTGCCCTTTAACACACCCGGCACGACCAATATCCTGCGCGTTGCACCCTGCGAGGAAAAGCTGATCTTTGCGTCCGAGACCGAGTAACGCAGCATCAAGGAACGCCAGCGTGGAGTCTGATCTGATCATTGTTGGTGGCATGGTCGCCGTGATCATCGGGATCACGGCTCTTGTCAGCGCCATAACGGACCTGCGCTGGCCTTGGGTGGCCCTTGTACTTTTTCTGACGGGGGGCGGGGCCATCGCCTATGCCGCAGTGAACAATCCGGGGCGCTACGCAATTGACCGGCTCGATGAGCCGATCTTCAACGTCGTCGCCTGGATCATCAACTAAATCGGCTTGCACCGCAGGGCTTTGCGTCCTATAGCGCAGCTTCACCCGCGCGTCCGGCCAGTATGGCATGCCGAGTCGCGCGTCCGACCGACCTTTGAAGGAGACGGAAATGCCGAAAATGAAAACGAAATCGAGCTGCAAAAAGCGGTTCAAAGTGACGGCCACTGGCCGCATTCTGGCGGGACAAGCCGGAAAGCGTCACGGCATGATCAAACGCAGCAACAAATTCCTCCGCAACGCGCGTGGCACCACGACGTTGAGCAAGCAAGACGAGGGTATCATCAAACCGATGATGCCTTACGCACGTTAATTAGAGGGATTTGAGATATGCGCGTTAAAGGCGGAACAGTTACACATCGTCGGCACAAAAAAGTCCTCGACGCTGCCAAGGGTTATTATGATCGCCGGTCCAAGACCTTCAAGGTCGCCAAACAGGCCGTCGACAAAGCCAACCAATATGCCACCCGCGACCGGCACAACCGCAAGCGCAACTTCCGCGCCTTGTGGATCCAGCGGATCAACGCCGGTGTGCGTTCGGTTGACGAAACACTGAACTATTCCAAGTTCATCAACGGTCTGGCATTGGCCGGCATCGAAGTTGACCGCAAGGTTCTGGCCGATCTGGCCGTCAACGAACCCGATGCGTTCGCGACAATCGTGGGTCAGGCGAAAGCGGCGATGGCGTAAGCTAACCGGTTGACTGACACCACAAAGGCCGCTCTGAAAAGGGCGGCCTTTTGCGTTTGCGGCCCCACACCTTGCAAGCACCCCGCCCTTTCGCTAACCCCTGCACAACCGGATCAAGAGGCGCGCCATGGACGACCTGAAAGCCAAATACCTTTCCCTGATCGCTGCAGCCAGCGACGAAGCACAGATCGAAGACCTGCGCGTCACAGCCTTGGGCAAGAAGGGCGAGATCAGCCTGCAAATGCGTGAACTGGGCAAGATGTCGCCCGAGGAACGGCAAACCGCCGGCCCCGCCCTCAACGCGCTGAAGGACGAGATCAACAGCGCCCTTGCCGCCAAAAAAGCCGCCCTCGGCGATGCCGCCCTTGATGCCCGCCTGCGTGGCGAATGGCTCGACGTGACGCTACCATCGCGCCCCCGCCGCCAAGGCACGATCCACCCGATCAGCCAGGTCACCGAAGAGGTTACCGCAATCTTCGCCGATATGGGCTTTGCTGTCGCCGAAGGGCCGCAGATCGATACCGATTGGTATAATTTCGATGCGCTGAACATCCCCGGCCACCACCCCGCGCGGGCCGAGATGGACACATTCTACATGCACCGCGCGCAGGGCGATAACCGGCCGCCGCATGTGTTGCGCACCCACACCAGCCCGGTCCAGATCCGTCATATGGAAAAGTTCGGCGCGCGCTGCCGCATCATTGCCCCGGGTCGCGTCTACCGCGCCGATTACGACCAGACCCATACCCCGATGTTCAATCAGGTCGAAGGGCTGGCGATTGACAAGGACATCTCGATGGCCAATCTCAAATGGGTGCTGGAAGAGTTCTTTGCCGCCTTTTTCGAGGTGGACGGGATCAAGACCCGGTTCCGCGCCTCGCATTTCCCCTTCACCGAACCCTCGGCCGAGGTGGATATCCAATGTTCCTGGGTCGATGGCCAGCTCAAGATCGGCGAAGGCGACGGCTGGCTCGAAGTGCTGGGGTCCGGCATGGTGCATCCGCATGTGCTGCAATCCGCAGGCGTGGACCCGACCCAGTGGCAGGGCTTCGCCTTTGGCATGGGCATCGACCGGATCGCGATGCTGAAATACGGCATCCCGGATTTGCGGGCGTTTTTCGACAGCGATCTGCGCTGGCTGCGGCATTACGGCTTTGCGGCCCTCGACGTACCGACGTTGCATGGCGGCCTATCCCGGTAGGATGCGTGCTTGCACGCATCCCACGGCGTCACGCCGTCCGCATCGTTAACCCTTTAATAATTCTTTCGAGATAGATTGTCCCCACGGCGTCCAGGTTTCCCGCCGCCTGACCTGTGAAGGCCTCTCGCCGCGACGGCCTCTCGCAGAACCTTCCCCGCGGGGAAGATAACGCCGCCCAAACCCCGTGAAAGGCCAGAACATGACCGACGACACCGAAGACCTGCAAGACACCTACCCCGGCGCGGGCACGTTCCGTTTCGGTGACACGCCGGAACTCTGCCAATATCTGATCGGCCTCGTCCGCCAGCGCAAGAAAACCGCGACCTGTGCTGCCGCGTCCGATTTCGACGATGACCCCGATTCCATGCCCGTCGTGGGCCGCTGCGACATTGCCGCCAATTGGGACGGCACGCCCGCGCTGGTGATCCGCACAACCAAGGTCGAACGCATCCGCTATTGCGACGTGACCGAGGAAATGGCGCTGGCCGAAGGCGAAAACGACAGCCTGCTGGGCTGGCGCAAGGATCACAAAGCCTATTTCAAACGCAACGGCGGCTTTGATCCCGAAATGATGCTGGTGTTCGAACATTTCGTTCTGATCGAAGATCTCGCCGGGCGCGAGCTCTGACAGCCACCGCGACCAACTGACTTTCGCACCGCCGCAATATCGGTTAGATCGCATGCAAATGACTTGTGCTGGATAAACAGATGAAATTCACGCTCTCCTGGCTGAAACACCACCTTGAAACCGATGCCTCGGTCGATCTGATCACCGAGACGCTGACCGACCTCGGGCTGGAGGTCGAAGGCGTGGAAAACCCCGCCGCAAAGCTGGCGGATTTCACTATCGGCTATGTCGAAAGCGCGGAGAAGCATCCCGATGCGGATAAGCTGCGCGTCTGTCAGGTCCAGACCAAGGATGGCCTCACCCAGATCATTTGCGGCGCACCCAATGCGCGTGCAGGGATCACCGTGGTCATCGCCAGCCCCGGCACCTATGTCCCCGGCATCGACACGACCATCGGCGTGGGCAAGATCCGGGGTATCGAAAGCTATGGCATGATGTGTTCCGAGCGCGAGATGGAACTGTCAGAAGAACATGATGGCATCATCGAACTGCCGTCCGGAACCGTGGGCCAGACCTTTGCCGACTGGCTGGCCGCCAACCAGCCAGACAAGGTCGATCCCGTGATCGAAATTGCCATCACCCCGAACCGCCCTGACGCGCTTGGCGTGCGCGGCATCGCCCGCGATCTGGCAGCGCGCGGTCTGGGCAGGCTTAAGGAGGTGAGGGTTGATCCGGTCCCCGCCAGTTTTGCCGCTGACCTGAATGTGTCTATCGCCGATGATACACGCGATGGTTGCCTGGTTTTCTATGGCCGTTTGATCCGTGGCGTCAAAAACGGCCCCAGCCCTGCATGGCTGCAAACCCAGCTGCGCGCCATTGGCCTGCGCCCGATCAGCTTTCTTGTCGATGTGACGAACTGGTTCACCTATGACCTGAACCGCCCCCTGCACGTGTTCGACGCGGATAAGGTGCAGGGCAATCTGCGCGTTCACCGCACCACGGGCGGCGAAACCATCACAGCGCTGGATGACAAGACCTACACCTTGCAACCTGGCCAGATCGTGATTTCCGATGATCAGGGCGTCGAAAGCATCGCGGGTATCATGGGCGGTGACACGACCGGCTGCACCGAAGATACCGTGAACGTCTTCGTCGAAAGCGCCTATTGGGACCCGGTGCAGATCGCCTATACGGGCCGTGCGCTGAAAATCAACTCCGACGCCCGCTATCGGTTTGAACGCGGGATTGACCCGGCCTTCACGCCTGAAGGTCTGGAACATGCCGTGCGGATGATTGTCGATCACGCAGGCGGTGAAGCGTCCGGCCTGATCATCGCAGGCGAAGTGCCCGACACATCGCGCGCCTACCGTCTGGATGCGCAGCGCGTGATCAGCCTTGTCGGCATGGATATCCCCGAAAGCACCCAGCGCCAGACGCTCACATCGCTGGGTTTCCGGCTCGAAGGCGACATGGCGCATGTCCCAAGCTGGCGTCCCGATGTGCAGGGCGAGGCTGATCTGGTGGAAGAAGTCGCGCGCATTGCGTCCCTGACCAAGCTGCAAGGCAAACCCATGCCGCGGATGCAGGCCGGTGTGCCGAAACCGATCCTGACCGTGGGCCAGCAGCGCCAGCAATCGGCGCGTCGCACGATGGCGGCGCTGGGCTATAATGAATGCGTGACCTATAGCTTTGTCGATCAACAGGCAGCATCCCTGTTCGGGGGTGGCGATGACGCGACAATGCTGGAAAATCCGATTTCCAGCGACTTGTCCCATATGCGCCCAAACTTGTTGCCCGGCCTTCTGCGCGCCGCGGCCCGCAATCAGGCACGTGGTTTCATGGACATGGCCCTGTTCGAGGTTGGTGCAGGCTTCCACGGTGGTGAACCCGGCGAACAACACAACCTGATCACTGGCGTGCTGATCGGCAAGACCGCCAGCAAGGATGTGCATGGCATGTCGCGCGCTGTCGATCTTTACGACTCCAAGGCCGATGCCGAATCCGTGCTGGCCGCCATCGGCGCGCCCGCCAAGGTGCAGATCCTGCGCGGTGCAGCGGCATGGTGGCATCCCGGACGGCACGGCATGATCTGCCTTGGTCCGAAAAAGATGCTGGCCGTCTTCGGCGAATTGCACCCCAAGGTCCTGCGTGAGATGGATATCAAAGGCCCCGCCGTCGGCTTCACCATCTGGCCGGATGAAGTGCCGATCCCGAAGTCGAAGACAAACACGCGCGCGGCCCTTGTCGCGACCGATCTGCAAGCGGTGGAACGCGACTTTGCCTTTGTCGTGGACAGTGGGGTCGAGGCGCTGACGCTGGTCAATGCTGCAATGGGTGCGGACAAAGCGCTGATCACCGATGTGCGGGTCTTTGACCAGTTCATCGGCGGCAATCTGGGCGAAGGCAAGAAATCTCTCGCCGTGACGGTGCGCCTACAACCCACGACCACCACGCTGAAAGATGCCGATATCGAAGCGGTCAGCGCGAAAATCGTGGGCAAGGTGACCAAGGCAACCGGCGGCACGCTACGAGGTTGAAAATTGTCATCTTCCTGACGGGCAAACATCGTATAGTGCCCGTCAAAGGAGACGACGATGACTGACGCAAGATTCTGGGACAGAGAAGCCGAAAAATACGCCGCATCCGCGATCGGTAATCCGGCTGCTTATGAATATACGCTGGGCAGGACCCGCCTCTATCTGCGGCCGACGGATCATGTGCTGGAAATCGCCTGCGGCACGGGATCGACCGCCGTGCTGCTGGCGCCGCAGGTGGCCAGCTATCTGGCCACCGATATATCGCCGGAAATGATCCGCATCGCGCGCGGCAAGCTGCCCGTTGCGGGTGCCGATCTGCGGTTCGAGGTGGCGGGCGAACTGCCGGACAGTGGCCCCTTCGACGTGATCCTCGCGCATTCATTCTTTCACCTCGTGCCGGATATGGAACGGCGCATGGCGCGGATTTACGATCTTTTGCCAGCGGGCGGTTATTTCATTTCCAAGACTGCGGCGTTGAACGGGCGCGGTCTGAAATGGTCCTTGATCGCCGCGGTGATCCCGCTGGCGCAGATGCTGGGCAAAGCGCCCTATCTGCGCAAATTCAGCACGGAAAACTTGGAAGCCGCGGTGGTCGCCGCCGGGTTCGAGATTGTCGAAAGCGGCGATTTCGCCGTTCCCGCTCGCTATATCGTTGCGCGCAAACCGGGGGTGGCGGACAGCGGTCAAGACGCTGGTGTCGCCCTGAACACAGGAGGCACAACATGACCTTGCAAATCTATCTTTCCGGCGAAATTCATACCGATTGGCGCGACCAGATCACCAAGGGTGCATCGGATCTTGATGTCGCCTTTGCCGGACCAGTGACCGATCATGGCGCATCGGACGATTGCGGCGTGGCGATCATGGGGCCGGAGCCGGATAAATTCTGGCATGACCATAAAGGCGCGAAACTGAACGCGATTCGCACGAGGCATGGGATCGAGGCTGCGGATATCGTCGTCGTCCGTTTCGGCGATCAGTACAAGCAATGGAATGCCGCCTTTGATGCGGGCTATGCGGCGGCGTTGGGGAAGTCCTTGATCGTGATGCACGGGCCGGACCACCAGCATGCACTGAAAGAGGTGGACGCCGCCGCCCTTGCCGTCGTGGAAACGCCGCAGCAAGTGGTGGATGTGCTGGCCTATGTGCTGAACGGGACCTTGCCGCAGGGGCGGGGATAACCCCGGCCTGCGCCGCTGAGGAAAGCCGTGGCATTATAGAACGGTGTCGCTAATATGACACCCAGTTGCGCGCGGGATGCGCCAGTCTATCAGACACGGGAATACAGAAATGATCAATGAATTCAGGGATTTTATCGCCAAGGGCAATGTCATGGACCTTGCCGTCGGGATCATTATCGGCGCGGCCTTTACCGCGATCGTCAACAGCCTCGTGGGCGATCTGATTCAGCCATTGATCGGGCTGATCGTCGGGGGGCTGGATTTCAGCGCGCTCAGCTTCGGGGTTGGTGAGGCGCAGTTCATGTATGGCAGTTTCATCACCGCGCTGATCAATTTTCTGATCATCGCCTTTGTGGTGTTCCTGTTGGTGAAAATGGTCAATCGAGTGAAGTCCATCGCCGAAAAACCCGATGACATCGCCCCCGAGGTCAAGACCGGGCCGTCCGAGCTGGATATCCTGATCGAGATCAGGGATTCTCTGGCCAAGCAGCCCTGACGCCTGGATATGAAAGGCCCGTGTGACAGCGGGCCCTTGCGATTATGCCTTCAGCGCCAGCGTGGGTGACAGCACGTCGATGCCCAGCGCCTTGCCCACGGCGAAATAGGTCAGCCTCCCGGCATGGACATTCAGACCCGCCAGCAGATGCGGATCATCTTCGCAGGCCTGCCGCCAGCCTTTGTCGGCGAGCGCGAGCATGAAGGGCATCGTGGCATTGCCCAAGGCGATCGTGGATGTGCGCGCGACCGCGCCGGGCATATTGGCGACGCAGTAATGCATGATCCCGTCGACATCATAGACGGGGTCCTGATGCGTCGTGGCGCGTGAGGTTTCAAAACAACCGCCTTGGTCAATCGCCACATCGACCAGCACCGCGCCGGGTTTCAATTCGGACAGTTGCGCGCGGGATATCAGCTTGGGTGCGGCGGCACCGGGGATCAGCACGGCACCGATAATCATATCGGCCTCGCGCGCCAGCGTGATCGTGTTGGCCTTGCTGGCATAGCTGGTCTTGAACTGCCCGCCGAAGGCATCATCAAGATAGCGCAGCCGGGGGAGGGACCGGTCCAGCACGGTCACATCCGCCCCCATGCCTGCGGCGATCCTTGCGGCATGGGTGCCGACCACGCCGCCGCCGATCACGACGACACGGGCCGGGGCCACGCCTGGCACGCCGCCCATCAGCACACCGCGCCCGCCATTGGCCTTTTGCAGCGTCCACGCGCCGACCTGCGGGGCAAGTCTGCCCGCGACCTCGGACATCGGCGCCAGCAAGGGCAGCCCGCCACGGTCATCGGTGACGGTTTCATAGGCGATACAGGTGGCACCCGATGCCATCAGGTCGCGGGTCTGGTCGGGGTCGGGGGCCAGATGCAGATAGGTGAACAGGATCTGCCCTTCGCGCAGCATCTTGCGTTCACCGGGCTGCGGTTCCTTGACCTTGACGATCATATCGGCGCTGGCAAAGATATCCGCTGCATTGCCCGCGATCTGCGCCCCGGCTGCGGTGTAATCGTCATCGGTGAAACCCGCGCCCAGCCCTGCGCCGGTTTCGATCATGACGCCATGGCCGTGGGCCACGGCCTCTTGCGCCGCATCGGGGGTCATTCCGACCCGAAATTCCTGTGGTTTGATTTCCCTTGGACAGCCAATCAGCATATTTTCCTCCCTTTTATAGGGACATTCTGCGCCCAGAATTCCGCAATGTCTTGGAGTTTTCTCTTGGGTCGGATCGGATGAAACGCTAGGATCATGCGTCATGCCCGTATTTCACACAAGGATATTGCACGAAATGGAACTGGACAGCATCGACCGCAGAATCCTTGAAGTTTTGCAAAGGTCCGGGCGTATTTCCAATGCGGATCTGTCAGAGGTCGCAAATCTTTCGCCCTCCGCCTGTCACAGGCGGGTGCAGCGGTTGGAAAAGGACGGCTATATCCGCGAATACGTCGCGCTGCTGGACCCGCGAAAGATGGGGCGGCTGACCACGGTATTCGTGGAAATCACGCTGAGCGGGCAGGCCGATGAATTGCTGGATGCGTTTGAAAAGGCCGTGGCGAATGTGCCCGATGTGCTGGAATGTCATCTGATGGCCGGACCTGCGGATTACCTGCTGAAGGTCGTGGCGGGCGATACCGAGGATTTCGCCCGCATCCATCGCAAGTATCTGGCCCGCCTGCCGGGTGTCGCGCAGATGCAATCATCCTTCGCGCTGCGCAATGTGCGCCAGACAACCGCGCTTCCTGTATAGTAACATTTTGACGCAGCGACAGATCGTCCTAGCTGGAAATACACTGAATGTGATCAACAGGAAGGATGTTTCCCATGGCCGACAATACACGCCCCGGCAGCCGCTTGATGGACCGCAGCGAATATCCCGGCAAGCCCAAGCCCCTGACCAGCGGCCCTGACGCCACCGTGGCCGAGGCTGTGGCCAAGATGTCAGACAAGAATTACGGCTGCGTGGTGATCACCGACACGGTGGAAAAGGTGATCGGCATCGTGACCGAACGCGATATCATGAACAAGCTGGTGGCCAAGGGGCTGGACCCGAATACGACCAAGCTGTCCGATATCATGACGCCCCATCCGCGTCTGGCGAAAGAAACCGACGACATGCTGGACTGGCTGCGCATCATGTCGAACGAACGGTTCCGCCGTCTGCCGGTGGTCGATGATCAGGGCCGGATCAAGGCGGTGTTTACCCAGGGTGATTTTGTCAGCTACACTTGGCCCGACATGATCGTCCAGATGCGCGCAATGGCCAAGGCGCAGTTTGCGGGCAATTTCCATTATCTGTTGATCGGTGGCGGGATCGCGCTGTATTCATTGCTGATGGTGATCATCCTTGGGTTTCGCTGAGATTTCATTCGCTGTCGGTGTCAGCCCGTAAGGCGCGGCAAGGTTCCAGACATGAGTGGGGACCATATTCTTCATCTTCGCCGGTTCTTCGCGGCGTAGATGAAGGATAGCTTCTGCCGCCTTCATTTCGAGCCGCGCGCGGGCGAATTCCAGCCCGCGCGGCCCGATTTTCGGCATCAGCCAACCCATCATCCCGCGCATGAAATCAGGCATCCTGCGCAAAGGCAGGCCACCAGCGGCGCGGCGTGTATTCTCGACAAAGCCTTTCACGGCGCTGGCGCGTTTGCCGCGCGTGCCGGGTTTGGCCAGCGCGACCTCTGCGCCCAGAGTGTCCAGCATCGCCTGCCCCCGCGCATTGCGCACGATCAGCCATTGGTCGCCTTCGCCCGCCATATAGCCGACAGTGATATCGGCGAGCCGGTTGGTGTAATCCACGCAGGTCCGGCAGGTGGTGGGGAAGAAATCAGGCGGCAAATCGGAGATCGGCAGTTTCAGGAACGGGATCAGCCGGTTTGTGCCATCGGTGAAACGCAATTCAACCCGGTAATCGGCGCGGAATTCCAGATAGGTGACAGTGTCGGGCGCATCGGTCAGGCGGGCAAGGAAGCCGTGGAAATTCTCGGTTGTGGTGTTGTCGGAACAAGGCGTGCCGATGACGTAGAGCGCGTCGAAGCCCAGCTTCGCCTCCAGCGCGCGGAGGGCATAGATATGGCAGGGGATGCCGATCACGGCGATTTTGCGGTGTCCTGCGGCGCGGGCGGGTTCCAGTAAGGCCAGCAGGGGGGCATAGCCCATCCGCATGCCGCGCGCCTCGGCCATGTCCGCCGCATCGGTGATGATCGCGGGGCGCGGGCGCCAGCGGTCATCGGGGTCAGGCACCATTGTCAGTACGGCATCGACAGTGCCGGTTTCCAGCAGACGTTCGGCCAGCCGCGTGGTCAGGCCGGTCCATTGTGCGCCTTTGCGCGCAGGGGTCAGCGCGGCGCGGTACATCGCACCGGTAACGCCAAAGAATGCCTCATCCCCGTCAATGCCTGCTGCACGCCCATGCACCCGCGTTTCCATGCCCGGATAGTCGGGTTTGATGAACTGGCAGGCGGTGCCGCAGGCGCTGGGGTCGGCCATCCGCGACACCCCGCAATCGGTACAGAGGGTGCGCGGCGCGGGGCTGGCGAAATCAGGTGTGGTGACTGTCATGGGGCGACCTTACCCGGCGATATGAAAGTGTCCAGTTTGATTTACACTTTCGCTGCTTTCGCGCGGCCCCTTTCCCTGAGGTGCCTGACACGGTAAGAGGCGGCACTCGCAATCAAGGAGCCAATCAAATGGGCTATCGAATCGCCGTTGTCGGCGCCACGGGCAACGTGGGCCGCGAAATGCTGAATATCCTCCACGAACGGACCTTTCCGGTGGATGAAATCGTCGCACTTGCCAGCCGCAAATCGCTGGGGACCGAGATCAGCTTTGGTGACAAGACCCTCAAGACCAAGGACCTTGATACGTTCGATTTTACCGGCTGGGATATGGCTTTGTTTGCCGTTGGTTCTGACGCCACGAAAATCTATGCCCCGAAAGCTGCGAAAGCAGGCTGTGTGGTGATCGATAATTCATCGCTTTATCGCTATGACGCCGATGTGCCGCTGATCGTGCCAGAGGTGAATGCAGATGCGATCCATGGTTATTCCAAGAAAAACATCATCGCGAACCCGAATTGTTCGACAGCCCAGATGGTTGTCGCGCTCAAGCCCCTGCATGACCGCGCGCGGATCAAGCGGGTGGTGGTGAGCACCTATCAATCCGTGTCGGGTGCCGGCAAGGAAGGCATTGATGAGCTGTGGGACCAGACCAAAAGCATTTATAACCCCACCGACAGCAAGCCGCCCCGCAAGTTCCCCAAGCAGATCGCGTTCAACGTGATCCCGCATATCGATGTGTTTCTGGATGACGGGTCGACCAAGGAAGAATGGAAAATGGTCGCCGAGACCAAGAAGATCCTTGATTCCAAGATCAAGGTGACCGCCACTTGCGTGCGGGTGCCGGTCTTTGTCGGCCATTCGGAATCGATCAATATCGAGTTCGAGGATTTTCTGGACGAACATGAAGCCCGCGATATCCTGCGTGAATCGCCCGGCATCATGGTGATCGACAAGCGCGAGGATGGCGGCTACGTCACGCCGATCGAATGCGTCGGCGATTACGCGACCTTTATCAGCCGCATCCGGCAGGACAGCACCATCGACAACGGGCTGAACCTGTGGTGCGTTTCCGACAATTTGCGCAAGGGTGCTGCGTTGAACGCGGTGCAGATCGCGGAAGTGCTGGGGCGTGAGTGCCTGAAAAAGGGCTGAAACCCGCCTGAACCGAATTGAAAGGGGGCGCCTTTCCGGCGCCTCTTTTTTTTGCGAATATTTCCGCTGATGGGTGATGTCATCTGGTGCGACAATCCGCCCCGGCCTGTATAGCTGTGGCATTCAATCAGGAGACGCCCCATGTTCCGCCTTTTACTGACCACCAGCGTTATGGCTCTTTCCGCCCCCGCCTTTGCCGACACGATCACCGGACAGGCCCGTGTGGACAGTGTCACCATCTATCCCGGCCTTGCCAGTGTGACCCGACAGGTGACGCTTGACCTGCCTGAAGGGCAGCATGAGGTCATCATCCCCGGTCTGCCGCAGAATCTGCGGACTGACGGGGTGCGCATCGCGGCACCGGGGCAAGTGCGTCTGGGCTCGGTCAATCTGGCGTTCGACCGTCTGCCTGTGACGCCTGATCAGGCCAGCCCCGCCGTGCAAGACGCGCGCGCAGAGGTAGAGCGGCTGGAAGAGGTGGTGCGGATGCGCGACGTTGCCATTGCCGAAATCCGCCTGCGTGTGCAGGCAGCGGAAGACCAAATCGCGTTTTTGCAAAGTCTGGGGCAGGCCAGCGCCGGTGAGACGCTGAGCAATGCGACGATCAGCGATATTCAGGCGCTGGCGCAGATGGTGGGCGCCGAAACGCTGGCGCTGCGCAGTGCTGCTTTCGCGGCTGAACAAGAGGCGCAGGCCGCGATCCGTGCGCGCGAGGATGAGGCTGATGCATTGGCGGATGCGCGCCGCGCGCTTGATGCCTTGCTGGCACCCGAAGAGCAGGGGTCAGTGCTGACATTTCGCGTTGATGCGGCAGAGCCGGGTGAGGTGACGTTTGACATCACCACCACCGAAAACCTTGCCAACTGGTCGCCGGTCTATGACATGCGCCTGGCCACAGGTGACGCGCCGCGTGTGGAAGTCGACCGGGCGGTGGTGGTCAGTCAGGCCACCGGTCAGGACTGGCTGGATGTGCAACTGATCCTGTCCACCGCCCGCCCCGGCGAGCAGATCGCGCCGAGTGGAGCCTGGGCAGACCTGCGGCGGATCATTTCGCGGGCCGATCTTGACCGGGAAAATGCTGCAGCCATGGGGGCGGCGGATATGATGTCGCTTCAGCGCAACGGACCCATGCTATCCGCACCCAGAACAGAGGCGAGCCCGGTGACCGCCCAGGCCGATTTCAGCGGCGCGGCGGTGACTTATGTCTATCCGACGCGTGTCGATATCCGCAACGGGGTCGAGGAACTGCGCCTGCCTCTGGACCAGCTGACATTCGACGCGGAGGTCTGGGCCGAGGCGACGCCGATGTCGGATGCCAATGCCTACCGGGTGGCGGAATTCACCAATACAACTGATGAAATCCTGCTGCCCGGTCCGGTGATGGTGCAGGCAGATGGCACGATGGTGGGCTTCAGCTATCTGCCGCTGCTGGCGGCGGGGGCCGAGATGGATATGGGCTTTGGTCCGCTGGACGGTTTGCGCCTGACGCGCCAGACGCCCAGCAGGTCCGAGGGGGATGTCGGCGTGTTTTCATCCGCGACCCAGTTGGTTGACCGCACGATCCTGAAGGTTGAAAACCTGACCGGACAGGATTGGGATGTGCTGCTGCGTGACGCGGTGCCTTATTCCGAACAGGATGATCTGGAGGTTTCGCTGACGGCAAGCCCCGCCGTGACCCGCCGCGACCCTGAGGGTGAGCGCGGCATTGTCGAATGGGACCTGCGCGTGCCAGCCGGAACCGAACAAGAGGTGACGATGGAATACACCCTGCGCTGGCCCAGCGGTTACGTGCTGAGGTAAGTGTCGGTTGCAGGCGCGGGCAGGTGATCTGCCCGCGCCTGTGTCTGCTGCCGTTCGGACAGGTCGCGTGGCGTGTTCACGCAGGCGTTCCCTTCACCCCGGGATCATATCACTTCGTGCCCGGCGTCGCGGATGGCTTGGGCAAGGCGTGCGATATGGACGGGCCCGACCTCGCAGCAGCCGCCGACGATGGTGGCACCTTGCGCGATCCAGCCCATCGCAAAGCCAGCATAGGCGTCCGGCCCCAGATCGCGACGGGAGTGCAGCGCATCGACTGTCGGTTTGTCCTGCAGAAAATCCTTGGTGATCTGGGTGAAGCCATTGGCATAGGCCCCGAACGGCAGATCGCCTTGCGCGAATATGTCCATCGCTGCTGCCATCGCCTCTGGCGCGGAACAATTGGCAAGCAAGGCGCCGGCATCTTTCGCCAGTGCCAGCACATCGCCGACAGCTTCGCCGGATCGCAGGCGGCTGCCGTCTTCGTCATCCAGCGTGACGGACAGCCAGACGGGCTTGCCCGTGGGCAAGGCCCCCTCCAGCACCGCGCGCGCATGGGCGAGAGAGGCGACCGTTTCGCAGATGATCAGATCGACTTGCGGGGCAAGGAGACCGGCCACTTCCGCATAAAGCGGGACGGCGATGCCGTGGGCGGGATGCACGTCTGGGCGGTAGCTGGCCACCAGAGGTCCGATTGTGCCGGCGACGCGGCCAGTGCCCTGTGCTTCTTGCACGGCGGCGGTGATCAGCGTTTCCAATTGCCCGTCTAGCGCGGTGCCTGCCAGCCGGTCACGGTGCAGAGCATAGGTATTGGCGGAATGGACCGTCGCCCCCGCCGCGCGGTAATCGGCATGGACGGCGGCGACCATGCCGGGGTGGTCGACCATGACCTGCGTCGACCAGAGCGGGGTGGGGGGCTGGCCGGAGCGCCGGACGAGTTCCTGGCCCATGCCCCCGTCAAGAAGGATGATCTGTGTCATGGATAGACCTTTGCAAAGCGGGTTTTGTAATATGCGATCATTGTATCCTCTGTCGTGCCATCGTCATAGGGTGGCGTCCAGATCATCGATGCGGTTTTGATCCTGATTTCGATCAGGGCGCTGGCCCTGTTCGCCAGACCACCGAAGACTTCGATCCACCGCGGGTGCATTTTGGCGAACCAGTCACCTTCTTCGCGATGAATGTTTGCTTGGCCTGATAGGCGCACGGCCTTGCGCGCGAAAGGGTCGATGAAATTCACCTCGACTCTGGGATTGGCAGCAAGGTTGCGCCTTGTCCCGGGGGACCGGATATCTGCAAAGGCGATGGTCGTGCTGTCGAGCACCAGAAACGTGCCTTTGGGCGATACCGCAGGCGCGCCGTCGGCTGTGACGCTGGCGACAAATCCCAGCGGGAAATTGGCGATCAGGTCCTGCATTGCAGCGTCCAGTGTCATGGTGTGATCCTCAGCGCGCAAAAACGTCTTGCAGGATGCCAGCCAGTGCATCGGCGTCTTGCCGAGTAAAGGCATCCGGCTGGTTGCTGTCGATGTCAAATACACCGATCAGCGTACCGGACCCGTCAAAGACCGGCAGCACCAGTTCCGACCGCGTGCTGCTGGCGCAGGCGATATGACCGGGAAAGGCATCGACATCGGGCACCAGCTGCACCTGCCCGGTACGTGCAGCGGCACCACAGACGCCGCGTGCAAACGGGATGACAAGGCAGCCGTGGCCGCCTTGATACGGCCCGATCTTGAGCAGGTCCGGCGCGGTGACGCGGTAGAACCCGGTCCAGTCGAAACGATCGTCGCTGTGGTGCACTTCGCAACTGATCGTGGCCATCAGGGAGATGGTATCGGTTTCGCCTTCGGTCAGCGCGGCGATGGTTTTCTGCAATGTCATGTAGTCAACGCGCATGTTGCGTCCTTTCGCTGTTGCAGGGGGCCTGCCCCATGCCTTCAGGGCGGGTATATCCGAGCATGTGCCGCGCGCAAGCGCCCCAGATTGCCGTTGCAGCCGGGCGTGATTGCCCTAGGGTCGTGCGGGTATCGACGTTGGGGGAAAGACAGATGCGCGATTTTCACAGACCGGGGCGGTCGGCGGTTCATGTGGCCAATGGCATGTGCGCGACATCGCATCCGCTGGCGGCCAAGGTCGCGGTGCAGATGCTGGAAGCGGGCGGCAATGCCATGGATGCCGCGCTTGCGGGGGCCGTCCTGCTGGGGATTTGCGAGCCGCATATGACCGGCATCGGCGGTGATTGTTTCGTGCTGTTCAACCCGCCCGGCGAAGACCGAGTGCTGGCGCTGAACGGGTCCGGTCGCGCGCCTGCGGGGATCGATGCGGATGCCTTGCGCGCCAAGGGTGGGGTGATTGCGCCCTATAGCGCCGATGCGGTCAGCGTGCCGGGGGCGGTCGATGCGTTCTGTCGTCTGTCCCGCGATTGGGGCACGCTGGGGCTGAAGGCGGTGCTGGCCCCCGCGATCCATTATGCCGAAACCGGGGTGCCGGTGGCCGAACGTGCCGCAAGCGACTGGGCGCAGGCGGATCATCTGTCGGGCGTGGCCCGCGATCTGTTCCTGATGGGCGGGCAGGCACCGCGACCGGGCCAGATGTTCAGCGCACCCGGCCAGGCAGAGGTCTTGCGCCGCATCGCGATGCAAGGCCGCGCGGGTTTCTACGAAGGCGAGGTGGCCGAGGATATGGTCACCGCGCTGCGCGCCCGTGGTGGTACGCATACGTTAGAGGATTTCGCGGCGACCGCCTGCGATTACACCGAACCGGTGTCGGGCGGTTATGGCGGGCTGGAGTTGTTCGAGCATCCGCCGAACGGGCAGGGGGCGACGGCGATCTTGCTGCTCAATATCCTCAAGCATTTCGATATCGCTGCGATGGACCCCTGGGGTGCCCAGCGCGCGCATATCGAGGCGGAGGCGACAAAGCTGGCCTATGACACCCGCAACCGGTTCATGGCTGATCCCGATCATATGGCGCGGCTGGATTATATGCTTTCACCCGACACGGCGGCGAATCTTGCGGCATTGATCCACCCTGCGCGCGCGATGCCCGCCGGGTTGCCGGGCGCAGAGGCAGTGCACAAGGACACGGTCTATATCACCGTGGTGGACAAGGACCGGATGGCGGTATCGCTGATTTATTCGCTGTTTCATGCCTTCGGGTCGGGTATCGCGTCCGACAAATTCGGCATCATGTTCCAGAACCGTGGCGCTGGTTTCACGCTGGAACAAGGCCACCCGAACGAGGTGGGCCCCGGCAAGCGCCCGATGCATACGATCATCCCTGCGATGCTGAAAAAGGACGGCAAGGTCATGATGCCGTTTGGCGTGATGGGCGGGCAGTATCAATCGACGGGTCATGCGCGCTTTGTCAGCAATATGACCGATTTCGGCCTGTCACCGCAGGCTGCCATTGACGCTCCACGCTGTTTTGCCGACGGCGATGTGCTGAATGTCGAGGATGGCTATGGCGATGCGGTCAAGGCGGCATTGGTGGATCTGGGCCACAAGGTGCAGCGGCCCGACACCGCGATTGGTGGCGCGCAGGCGATCCTGATCCATGATGATGGCGTGTTGGAAGGTGGCAGTGACCCGCGCAAAGATGGCTGTGCCTTGGGCTATTGAACCGGGGCGGTCAGCTGGATTTGCGCAAGGATCGCAAAAACAGGCCGAGACCGCCCACCAGCAGGACCATGATGACCAACAGGTCAAAAATGCTCAGCCGCGCGAATTGCACGGTCGTATTGGCGATGACGCCAAAGACCAATGCGATCAGCGAAGCCCCGGCTATGATCCAGCCCAGCCAGTTTTTAGCATTATAGAAAATCAGCCCAATCCCGAACATCAGCGGGATCAGGATCATGCCGGACGTCACCGGCATACCGCCCATGCCAAAGACCCTGCCGCCAAAATTGGGGCGCACCACGATTCCGTTAAGCAGCAGATAGCCGCCGCCGATCATCATGATCAGCCCGATCAGAAACTGATTTGTGCCGCCGTCACTGCCGCCTGCGCCTCTGGGCATGGAAAATCCTTTCGCATTTTGCGGCACTTTAGACCAATGCGCGCAGTTCATCCATCAGTTCCGTCAGCAGTTTGACATAGGTTTCGCCTGTCAGGATGCCCTTGTCGTCAAATTCCTTGGCGGACCCTGCGACCAGCACCTCTGGCCCCTGCAGGATACGCGGGCGGAAGGTCATCATCCCCAGCCGCAGCGAAAACTGCGTCCTTTCGCCGCCCGCACGTCCGGCAGTCGCCGACATGATCGCGAGCGGCTTGTTTTTCCATGGGTTGCCTTCGGTCCGGCTGATCCAGTCGAGCGCGTTTTTCAGCGAACCCGACATGGCCTTATTGTATTCGGGGCCCGCGATGATCACCGCATCGGCGGCTTTGATCTGGTCAGACAGGGTCTGAACCGCGTCGGGGATGCCTGACGCGTCTTCCAGATCACCGTCGTAAAGCGGAAAGCGGATGTTGCCTTCGATAAAGGTGTCGGGGTTGAAAATGCGCGCGGCGTTGCGCAGCAGCATCGTGTTGGTAGAGGCTTTGCGCAAAGAGCCGGAAATGCCGAGCAGGGTTGTCATCAGGATACCTTTCACTGTTCGCACTGATACTTAAATCGTTTGCCGGATTGAACAACCCGGGCCTTTGGCACATGATCCGGGCGACTGAGGAGAGGTGATCCAGATGCAACGACACGGCGGCAAGATACTGAGCGATCAATTGTTGAAACTGGGCGTGCGCCGGGTGTTTTCGGTGCCGGGCGAGAGCTTTCTTGCGGCACTGGACGGGCTTTATGACAGCGGGATCGCCAATATTGTCTGCCGTCAGGAAGGCGGCGCCGCGATGATGGCCGAGGCCTATGGCAAGATGACCGGCCAGCCCGGCGTGTGTTTCGTCACGCGCGGACCGGGGGCCACCAATGCCAGCGCGGGCATCCATGTCGCGATGCAGGACAGCACGCCGATGGTGCTGTTCGTCGGTCAGATCGACAACCGCCACACGGATCGCGAAACGTTTCAGGAGGTGGATTACCGCGCGATGTTCGGCGGTATCGCCAAATGGGTGGCGCAGGTGGATGATACCGACCGCCTGCCTGAATATATTGGCCGCGCTTTTCGTGTGGCGATGTCGGGCAGACCCGGACCTGTGGTGCTGGCCCTGCCCGAAAACATGCTGAGTGCGGCGGCGGATGTGCCTGACGTGCGCATCCCCAATATGGTGCCGGGTGAATTGCCGGGTCATGCGACGCAGGCGATCCTGCAGGCGCTGGGGCAGGCCAAGCGCCCCTTGGTCGTTGTCGGTGGGCCGCATTGGAATGCGCAGGCGCAGGCGGATGTGCAGAGCTTTGTCGAAAGGCAGCAGATACCTGTCGTGGCGGGTCTGCGCAGGCAGGATTATGTCGATAACCGCCATCCCTGTTACGGGGGCGACCTGAATGTCGGGGTCAATCCGCGTCTGGCCAGTCGGGTCCGCGAGGCGGATCTGCTGTTGCTGATCGGCACAAGGTTTGGCGATATCGAGACACAGGGCTATACGCTGGTCGATCCGGGCGATCCGCAGAAGACCATCATCCATATCCATGCCTCTGGCGACGAGATTGGCCGCGTCTATGCCCCCGATATCGGTGTGGTGGCCACGGCCCCTGCGGCCCTGCGCGCGCTGGCTGCGGCGGAGCCTGTGGGCGAATGGGCCGCGTGGACCGCTGCCACACGGGCGGATCATGATGCATGGATAGCACCTCAGGAAAGTCCCGGCGCGCTGAAGCAGGAAGAGGTGATCAGATGGTTGTCGGACAATCTGCCGGATGACGCGATCCTGACCAATGGCGCGGGGAATTATGCTGCCTGGTTGCACCGGTATTTCGTGTACAAGCAGCATGGCACGCAATTGGCACCGACATCGGGGTCAATGGGTTACGGGTTTCCGGCGGCGATTGCCGCATCGCTGGAATATCCGGACCGTAGGGTGGTCTGCCTTGCCGGTGATGGCTGTTTCCAGATGACCTGTAATGAATTGTCCACTGCTATTCAGCATGGGGCCACACCGATTGTCGTGGTGATGGACAATGGCCGCTATGGCACGATCCGGATGCATCAGGAGAAGACCTATCCGGGGCGAGTGTCGGGGACGGCTCTGGTGAACCCGGATTTCGCGGTTCTTGCCCGCGCCTATGGCGGTTATGGCGAGGTCGTCACCTCGACTGCGGATTTTGCCGCCGCATTCGGGCGCGCGCAGGATTCAGGCAAGCTCGCGATCATTGCCTGCAAGGTGGATGAAGAGGCTTTGTCCACTGGCGCGACGTTGAGTGCGGTGCGGGACGCGGCTTTGTCGCGCTGACGCGACAAATGCCTCCGGCAGGAGTATTTTTGGAAAAAAGAAGCTGAAGGCTGCCGGGCGGCCTTTAGCGTTTTACCCAGTGCGATCCGGTGTTTTGCTGCCAATCCGTGCGGTGCAGCAGCGGGGTGTCGTCGTCCTGCGCGGCTTTGCCCAGGCAAAGATAGCCGGTCAGATGCCAGTGGTCCGGCACATCCAGCGCGCGCGCCACAGCAAGCGGATCAAGGATCGATACCCAGCCTAGCCCGAGATTTTCGGCCCGTGCGGCCAGCCAAAGAGTGTGGATCGCGCAGACGGTGGAATAAGTCAGCATTTCGGGCATGGATTGGCGGCCCAGCCCGTGGCCTTCATCCGGATCAGCGGCGGTAAAGACGGCCAGATGCACTGGCGCGTCGCGCAAGCCTGCGAGTTTGAGGGCGAGGTAATCCTGTTGCCGGTCCGCATCATAGATCGCGGCGGCGACGGTATTGGCGGTTTCGAAATTGGCGATGATGGCGCTGCGCACGGCGGGGGAAGCCACCTCGATCACGCGCCATGGGCGGGAATTGCCGACCGAAGGGGCAAGGTCCATGGCGCGGCGCAATCTGACCATGGCGGTGGGATCGACCGGGTCGGGTAGAAAGTGCCGGACGTCGCGACGCCATTGCAGCAGATCGTGCAGGGTGTCGCGATGATGGGGCGACATCTGCATTCAGGTCAGCCGCCATTTGCCGTCCTGGCCGGGCAGGAAAGCCTCGACCGCGGCGGTTGCGATGACGGCGGTGTTGCCGGTTTCGGGATTGGGCACGTTCAGCCCGCCTTTGACAGCCCGCACGCTCGCGTGTCCGCGCGGCAGACCGGCGGCGAGGGCTGCGCAATCGATCTTGTCGGGGGCCTGCACGGCAACAGTGACCTGCACCCGCATCGCCGCGTGGTCCAGCCCGATACTGTCAAAGATCGGCAGGGTGGAATGGCGGATCGCGTCTTCGATCGCGCGGGCGGCGGCCTTTTGATAATCCATCCCGTGCAGGTCGTTGCCCATGCCCATTTCGATGATCACGCGTCGGTCGGTCATGCCGGCACCATGTCAAAGCCGACGCTGATCGCGACGTTGGCGATCACGGTCGGCGGGCCGTCGGGACGGGGGATATCAAGCCCGCCGTGTTCCACGCGGATGATGGGTTGGCCGTAGGGAAAGATGTCCAGCAGGCTGGTGGCGTCCACCCGGTCGGGGTGTTGCACGCCGATCACCACCTCGATCTGCATGGCTTCTTTTGGAAAGCCGAAGAGTTCGGCCATATTGATCGAATTGTGCCAGAGCGCATCCTGCAAGGCCCGCCTTGCGGCCTGGGTGTAATCCTGCCGGCGCAGGCTGGTGCCCATGCCGAATTCGGTCAAGACGCGGTGGTGTGCCATGATGTCGGTCCTTTAGTGTGGCCTGACGCCACACTAGACCAAGCTTAGCGGGGGATCGAGAACTCTTGACGATCAGGGTGCCAGATCAGGCCCGTGTTGCGCGCCAGCCGCTTGCAGCTGTCATTGAGGCCGAGCCGGTTGGACCAGCGCGCCATGGAACGCACCGGAATTGCGTGGATATCGCCGAAGCCATCGACAAGGACGCATTCGTCATCGCCCGGCCCGGTGCCGTTGTCGCGCCGGCCAAAGACGAAGTTGTTGGGGTTCATATCGCTGGCGCGGATATCATGGGCGTAGATCCGGCGGATCGTGTCGTTCAGCATGTCGATATGCGCCTGTGCCAATGTGCCTGCGCGCACCACGGCACCCAGCGTTTCGCCGATCTGACCGCCGGGTTCCATCACCCGTTCGGTGACACAGCCCAGCCCTTTGGTTGTGGGGGTGAAGCCGAACATATGTGCGATGGGCGGGTGGAAATCCGGGCCGGGATTGCGCAGCATGATCCGCAGATATTCGGCATATTCCTTGCGGATCTGGCGCAGACGCGTGCTCGGCAGCAGGCGGTCGATGATACCGTTGAAATTGTTGCGTCTGGGCATCAGCGTCGCAGGCTGCAAGACCTTGATCAGTTTGGTCGGATCAAGCGGGTGCAGATAGACCGCGCGCTGGATGCCCGTCGCGACAAGATCTGTGCCTGAAAGTGCTAATGCGACCACCATGCCTTGAGTTAGATGAACGGATCGGTTCAGTTCAACTCCAGAAGCGACATGTAACAATTATGTGAAGGTGGGATGACGCCCTAAAATTCGACCCCGATCTGAGCCTTGATGCCAGAGCGGAACGGGTGTTTGACCAATTCCATTTCGGTCACCAGATCGGCCAGTTCGATCAGGTCGTCATGCGCGTTGCGCCCGGTCAGCACCACATGGGTCATGGGCGGTTTGTGATCGCGCAGGAACGCCACGACATCGGCGATGGCGACGTAATCATAGCGGATCGCGATGTTGATCTCATCCAGCAGGACCATCGTGTTGGTCTCATCCAGGATCAGTTCCTTCGCCTTGGCCCAGGCGGCCTGTGCCATTTCGGTATCGCGGGATTTGTCCTGCGTTTCCCAAGTGAAACCTTCGCCCATGGTGTGAAAGGCGCAGGTATCGCTGAATTTGGCAAGGATCAGATCACGTTCGCCGGTGGACATGCCGCCCTTTATGAATTGCACTACGGCGCATTTCATATCATGTGCGATGCAGCGGAAGATCATCCCGAAAGCGGCAGAGGATTTGCCCTTGCCCTTGCCGGTATGGACGATGATCAGGCCCTTCTGGTCGGTCTTGGTCGCCATGATCTTGTCACGGGCGGCTTTTTTCTTGGCCATTTTCACCGCGTGGCGGTCGGGGTCATCGGTCATGGGGTTCTCCGGTCGGCTGTAAAGGTTTTGTTAATCATAGCCATCTATAAGGTGAGGTGTAACAAGAGAGTTCACCATGCACCTTCGTCACTACCTCGCGATACTGGGCTTTTGTATTTCGGGCTGCAGCAGCGGGACCCCGGATTTCTTTGGCGTGCCTGCAGAAACGGTCACGGTTGCGCAAAGCACCTTTGCCGTCCGGCGCAAGGATGATCAGGTCGAAGTTGTGCGCACCAGCCGCGAGGCGGTCTTTTCACTGGCAGCGATCATCCCGCGCGCCGAACAGGCGGTAAGCGCTGTCACCGGCTGCACGCCCCGCCCGGGGACGTGGACGGGGGATCAGGCCGTGGCGCGGGTCAGGATCGACTGTGTGGATTAGCGCATCTGCACAATGATGGGATTATAGCCGAAATCGTCGTTCAGGTTGTCACGGTTGGCCTCGTTCACCGCGCCGATGATAATCGCCCCCAAAAGTCCGGTGCCGGCCGCTGACTGGCTGCGCTGCTGCGCGGTCATGTTGACGATTGAAGCGGTGACGGACCCAGACTGATCGGGTGTCGTACAACGCACAAAAAGCGCGGGCGAGCTTGGGCCGTAATCTGGCACGATGACGTTGGCGGGTGTGATAAACTGCGCCCGGTACACGCCGGAATCCAGGTTGCAGGCAACGCCGGTCAGTTCGGACCGCGCCTTGCCTTCGGCGTCGCCCCAAGTCCGGATCTGCACCGTGTTCTGTCCGCGAAACGCAGGCACCGGATTGCCGCGGCTGCGCGGACGCGCATAGACATCAAGGCCGACCGCATCGGCCTGCACATTCGGGATTATGTTGATAGGTGGCTGCGTGATTTCTGCCTGTTCGCAGCCCATGACCGCCAGTGCGACGGCAGTGATCGCAGCATTTTTGAAAAAAGACATTTAATAAACTTTCACTAATTCCCCACCCTTTCTTCTAAACCTGAGCGCGAGCACTGCGACAACAGCAAGCGTGTTAAGGTGCAGTGCGCAGCCGGAGTTGTGACAAGAATAGCACTCTTGGGTTGTCTGAATTCAACTTAGGTCGCGTCGAGTAGACCCGCAATCCGGGCGCGCGCTGAATTCGAGGCGGGTTGCCACAGGTTGCGGTCGATCGCTTCCTGCAGGCGCCCTGCTATTTCACGCAAGGCGGGGGCGTTGGCGTTTGCGATGAAATTGCGGGTGTCGTCGTCTTTCACAAACGCCTCTTCCACCAGATCGAAATGATGATTGCGCACGGCTCCGGTGGTGGCGGCAAAGGCGAACAGGTAATCGACCGTCGCGGCGATTTCGAACGCGCCTTTGTAGCCGTGTCGTTTCACGCCCTCGATCCATTTGGGGTTCACCACGCGGGACCGCACGACGCGGCCGATTTCATCGTCCAGCGTGCGGATGACGGGCCGTTCGGGGCGGGAATGGTCGTTGTGATAGATCGGCCGGTCGCGCCCTTGCAGGGTGCTGACGGCGGCGGCGGCACCACCTTCGAATTGGTAGTAATCGTCGCTGTCCAGAATGTCGTGTTCGCGGTTGTCCTGATTTTGCACGATAGCTTCGACCTGTGACAGGCGGGTCTTGAAGGCTGTTTCCGCCCGTTCGCCGCTTGCCTTGGCACCGTAGGCGTAGCTGCCCCATGCCAGATAGGCGGCGGCGAAATCGGATTTGTCCGACCAGATGCGTTCGTCGATCAGGGCTTGCAGGCCTGCGCCGTAAGCGCCGGGTTTGGAGCCGAAGACGCGGGTGGCGTCTTCGCCTGCTTTTGTGCGCGCGGCGGCGGGGTTGAGGTCGGCGGGTTCGTCGAGGTCCTGCACCGCGCGCGCGGCGCTGTCGACAAGCGCGATCAGTTGTGGGAAGGCGTCGCGGAAGAAGCCGGAAATCCGCAGGGTGACGTCGACGCGCGGGCGGCCGAGGATGGATTGTGGTAGCACCTCGAACCCGGTGACGCGCCGGTTGGCGCTGTCCCATGTCGGCTTGACGCCCATGAGCGCAAGCGCCTGAGCGATATCATCGCCGCCGGTGCGCATATTCGCGGTGCCCCAGGCGGTGATCAGCATGGTCCGCGGCCAGTCGCCGTGGTCCTGCAGATGTTTTTCGATCAGCAGGTTGGCGGATTTCCAGCCCAAGGCCCAAGCGGTGGGTGTCGGCACGGCGCGGCTGTCGACACTGTAAAAATTGCGCCCGGTGGGCAGCACATCAAGCCGCCCACGTGTGGGCGCACCTGATGGGCCCGGGGGGATGAAGCGCCCCGCAAGGGCGGTGAGCAGGGCTGATCCTTCTGCAGGGCCGCAGGCTTGGATCGTGGGCAGGATGCGGTCGCGGATTTCGTCCAGAACGGCAAGTGATGCGCGTGGGGTAAACCCCACGGCCCCCTTCCCGCAGTCCCGCAACAGGGATTGCGACAGGTTTTCCAGCCGTTCGATTGTGTCGCCATTCGTGCGCCATGTGGTGTCATCCGCGAGGATGGCTGGTTTCTCGGTGGCGGGGGCGGCCATGTCGCAATCGAGCGGATCAATGCTGATCCCAAGGTCCGCTGCCAAAGTGCGCAAGAGCGAGGCATTACGCCCTCTGCCATCGCCACGCGCCACGCGGGCCAACGCTATGGCGAGGTCGATTTCCTGTTGGCCGGTGGGCGATTGGCCGAAGATATGCAGCCCGTCCCTGATCTGCGCCTCTTTCAACTCGCACAGATAGGCGTCAAGCTTGCCCAGATCACTGTCATTGTCGCCGGTGAAGCCTGCGTCTTTGGACAGGCCTGTAACGTCGGAGAGTGACAGGATTTCGCGCCGCAGATGGGTGACGCGGCGCGGGTCAACGCCGGCGGCTTCGTAATACTCATCCACCAAGGCTTCCAGATCGCGTAGGGGGCCATAGCTTTCGGCGCGGGTCAGGGGGGGCGTCAGATGGTCGATGATGACCGCTGATGTGCGCCGTTTGGCTTGCGTGCCTTCGCCGGGGTCGTTGACGATGAAAGGGTAGATATGGGGGGTGGGGCCGAAGACTGCCTCGGGCCAGCAGGTTTCCGAAAGGGCGACAGATTTGCCCGGCAGCCATTCCAGATTGCCGTGTTTGCCCATGTGGATGATCGCATCAGCCCCCCAATAATGCCGCAGCCAGAAATAGAAGGCGAGGTAGTTATGCGGCGGGACCAGATCGGGGGAATGGTAAGTGTCGGTCGGGTCGATGTTGTAACCCCGTGCGGGTTGCAGGCCGACGATGGCATTGCCAAAGCGGTGGATTGAGAGCGCGAAACCTGCGCCGCTGGCGCGGCTTGGGGTCTCCGGCGGGAGTGTTTCGGACAAAGCGAGGAATGGGTCATCCTCGGGGGCGCCCCAGCGCGTGGTGATCTGTTCTTTGATGTCCCAGGGCAAAGCGTCGAAATGCTGCCGGTAGGTGGCGAGCGGCAGGAATTCACCACCTTGTTTATCCGCCCGGTCGGTCAGCCAATTGGTCGGGCCTGCCATCATCTGTGCCATCAGTGCGGCGCTGTCGGTGGGCGGGGTCACATTGTAGCCTGCGTCAGTCAGAAGGTTCAGCGTGTGCACCGTCGCAGCAGGTGTGTCGAGGCCGACGCCATTAGCGAGCCGTCCGTCCTTGTTGGGGTAATTGGCGAGGATCAGGGCAACGTTCTTGTCCTTGGCAGACGTCTGCCGCAACCGTGCCCAATTAGCGGTCAGTTGCGTGACGAAATCGACCCGGTCGCCGCGCGCCTGATAGGTTGCGATGGGACATTCGGTGGCATCGTCAAAGAAAGCCTCGCCCTTGAAGCTGATCGCGCGGGACAGGATGCGGCCGTCAACCTCTGGCAGGGCGACGTTCATCGCGATGTCGCGCGCGGTCAGGCCATGCAGACCGTCGGCCCATGACGCCTCGGAACTGCCCGACAGGATCACCTGAAAGATCGGGGCGTTGTTGGCAAGCAGCGGGTTTTGCGGGCTGTCGTCGCCGTCGTGCGGGGAGCCTACGGAGAAGGCGGTACAGTTGAGGATCACGGCGGGGGGGGCGGCGCTGAAGATATGGTCCAGCGTGGCGGTGCTGACCGGGTCTTTCAGGCTGGCGACGAAGATGGGCAGGGGGTTCAGGCCCGCGCGCGACAGGCTGCGGGTCAGGCGGTTGATCGGGTTCAGACCGCCACCCTGTACCAAGGCGCGGTAGAAGATGATCGGGATGACGGGCGCGTCCGGCGTCCATGCGGCCTGCGCCGTCGCCAGATCGGCCAGTCCTGCACCGGGCCAGTAGACGCCAGCACGCAGCAGGGGGGCGGGGGCTGCGGGTTTGTCGCTGCCGTCCAGCATTGCCTTGGCATAGGCCAGCGCGTTGACGCTGTTTTGCGGGCCGCCTTCGACCAGATAGGACCAGAGCGCGTCATAGTCGGTGCCGCTGACGGTGGATAACCCGCGCAACTCGGGGTCGGGTTTGTCGTCGCCGGGCAGGAAGGCCACCGGCACGCCCGCCTCGTGCAGCCTCGCGGCATATTGGGACAGGCCGTACTTCCAATAGCCAGCGCCACCTAGGATGCGCGCGATCACCAGACCGGATTTCGTGGCGCAATCGTCCAGATGCAGATCGACCGACATCGGATGCGCAAGGTGCATCATATTGGCCAAGCGCAGCGTGGGCGGGTCTTTCATTTCGGCGCGGGCTTCGGCCAGCGCGGCAAGTTCCGTGTCGGCGGCGGAGATGATCACCACGTCGGCGGGTGTCTGGCCCAGATCGACGGGTTCCGAGCCGTCCGAAATCGCACCGGGGGTGGCGGCGAGCAGGTGCATCAGCTTTTGCCTTGTGCTATGTGGCGGCCAAACACGAGGATCACACCATGGATTACAACGCTGCAGGAGCACCGAAGATGGCTAAAAAAGGCCCCAAACACGAAGAACACAACGCTCCGGGTTCGAAGAAAAAACCGTTCGGCGCGCGCCCCGACAAGGCCGAATTGCTGGCCCGGATGAAAAAAGCCGCTGAAGAAAAGAAAAGCTGAACTCACAGCGTCTTTTCCATGAAGACTGAGCTTTTGACCGCCGGATAGTCGCCGAACGGACCGCAGAGCGTGAAACCGTGCCGTGCATACATCTTTTGTGCGGCATGCAGGATGTTGCCGGTTTCAAGTTTCAGCATCTGCAGGGACAGGGCGCGCGCCTGATCTTCGATCTGGCGCAGGATCGCATCGGCCACGCCCTGACCGCGCGCGGTGGTGTCCACGAACATAGATTTGATCTCACCATATCCGTCACAGACCCGCAGTGCGCCGGTGCCTACGATTCGGTCGCCGATCCGGGCCGTGTAGAAATGGATGTCCTGTGCCGTCAGATCGTCGATGGAGAGGTAAAAGTTTTCTTCTGGCGGGAAAAGCTCCTGCATGAGTGCGTGGCTCTGGCGCAAGAGAGCGGTTGCCTGTGCGTCGTGCGGATCGGTGAGGCTGACGATGATCATGCTTGCAGCGCTGCCGTGATCGCGGATTGGTCCAGGCCGGCCTGGCCGATCACCACCAAGCGGGTCTGCCGGGGTTTATCACCGAAAGGCTGGTCGAAATAGGTTTCGACGCGGGGGCCGACCGCTTGCAGGGTCATGCGCATCGGTTTGCCAGTGACGGCGACAAAGCCCTTCAGGCGCAGGATGTTATTGGCCTTGATCGTAGCGCTGACCTGCGCTGCAAAGGCTGCGGCATCGGTGACTTCATCGCGGGTGACGATGAAGGACTCAAATTCATCATGGCCGTGGTCGTGATGGTGATCTTCTTCGTGATCATCATCATGGTGGTGATGGTGGTGGACTTCGTGGCGCGATTCCAGATCAGCCTCGGCGCCGATCCCCTGACCCAGTAACACATCGATGGGTAGCGCGCCCATCATGGTTTTGACCACCTGCACCCCGTCGCGGCTGTCGGCGCGCAATTTGGCGGCAAGCCTGTCGGCTTCTTGCGCTGTCAGCAGGTCGGTCTTGTTCACCACGATCATGTCGGCACAGGCGATCTGGTCTTCGAAAAGTTCGGACAAGGGTGTTTCATGGTCGAGGTTGTCGTCGGCGGCGCGCTGAGCGTCGACGGCGGCAATGTTGTGGGCGAATTGGCCGTCCTGCACCGCGCGGCCATCGACCACGGTCACGACGCCGTCTACCGTCACCCGGGTAGAGATATCCGGCCAGTTGAAGGCACGCACCAAGGGTTGCGGCAGGGCAAGGCCT
>NZ_JBKBQY010000004.1:0-69906 GCF_046292185.1 Yoonia sp. | reverse complement strand
GTCGTCCCAAGGTCGATACCAATCACTTTGGCCATTTTTCAAATCCCTCTACTTTAGGCGGTTTGAGCAGCGCGAACCCGTTTCGGCACCCGCGCCAGGTTTCATGAAGCCGGACAGACATAAGTCTTATCGGCGATCCACGGGTATATAGGTGCGGCTTATGGGGGCTGCAACCGCCAGTGCAGCGGCGAGACGCACAATTTTGCAACAGATTGCGGCCTGCTTGGAACCTATCGTGCGGCGGTCCAACTGACAGATACGCTCTTGCGGGTGTAGAATTCGCCCATCAGCCCAAGCATGATTAGTGCGAGCGACACATAGATCGGGTACATGATCGACGTCACATAGGGATTATAATGCAGAAAAATCGCGCCTCTTGCCTGATCGATGATGTGAAACAGCGGGTTCCAGTCGAACATAGCAACCATGCTTGCAGGCAGCGTATTGGCAAGAAACATCTTGCCTGACGCGATCATGTTCACCCGGATATAAAGCATCCGGACCACGCCGGCGAAATCCGGAATCCACGGATTCAACGCCAGAAATATCATCCCGACGGCGATGCCGAAGAACCATGCCATCAGAATCATGCCAAGGGCGGCGACCGGGTCGTGAATGGTAATCGGCGTGAAAACGATATGGTACACCGTCAGGATCACGAAAACCGCGACGATCTGCTTGTAGAGCGTGGAAAATGCAGCCGCCGCGATGGATATGATGGGGTTCATTGGTGCGTGCTGCATCATTCCGCCCACGGGATTGCCCGCGCCTGCGATGGCCGCCACCGTTTTGATATGCGTCATATACATGAAGATGCCGGACATCACGTAAAGCAGGTAATCGCCCCGGATTGGTGAACTGCGTAAGCCAAGCAGCAGGAACATCACAAGGAATACTGCAACCATGACGAGGCTTTGCAGAATATCCAGAACGATGCCGACGACGGCATTGCGGTGACCGCTGCGAAGGTTGCGGACGATGGAATGATAGACCACCTCTGACATCGCGAAAAACGTGCGTGCCTTGGTGCGGTTTTCCGGGGCGCGAAACATGCAAGACCTTTACGCGGGACGTTGCCTCGGGAACGGTTTTAGCAGGACAACCTTGCCGAATGCTCAAGGGCAAATCATAAGGCAGTGATGACATCAATTCAACAACAGGCTGGGCCATGGATTTTGAACTGCTGACAAATGTGATGCGCAACGCGGCCTTGCAGGCGGGCGACGCCATCATGAAGGTCTATGCCGCCGCTGATTTTGACGTGCGTACGAAAGGCGATGACAGCCCCGTCACCGCTGCCGACGAAGCCGCCGATGCGGTGATCACTGTGGCCTTGCGCGCTGCTTTTCCCGACATCGCATTGGTGACCGAGGAGCAGGCGGCGTCGCACAATGTGCGGGCCAGTACGTTTTTCATCGTCGATCCATTGGATGGCACCAAGGAATTCGTCCAGCGCCGCGGGGACTTCACCGTCAATATCGCCTATGTGGTGGACGGCGTGCCGGTGCGCGGCATCGTTTATGCACCAGCGCGAGAACGATTGTTCTATACCGATGCCGCAGGCCGGTCGGTAGAAGAAACAGGACCATTCGCCAAAGACGAAATCGGTGCCTTGCGGGTGATTTCGGTTTCTGAGCCGGATAATGCTGCGCTGATGGTCGTCGCTTCGAAATCCCATCGCGACAAGGACACCGATGATTACATTAGAAAATATCAGGTCCGTGACATGACCAGTGCGGGCTCGTCATTGAAATTCTGTCTGGTGGCGACGGGTGAGGCTGATCTTTATCCCCGCCTTGGCCGGACGATGGAATGGGACACTGCCGCAGGACATGCGGTGCTGACCGGAGCCGGCGGCAAGGTGGTGCGGTTCGACAATCATCAGGTGCTGACCTATGGTAAACCCGGTTTCGACAACCCGTTCTTTATCGCCGCCGCCCCCGGTGTCGTGCTGGAACCCGCCTGATGCCTGTATTGATCGTCATTCCCGCGCGCTATGAATCTACCCGGTATCCGGGCAAACCGCTGGTGATGCTGACCGGGGCGACGGGGGAGGTGAAAAGCCTGATCCGTCGGTCCTGGGATGCGGCGATGTCGGTGGATGGCGTGGACCGCGTCGTGGTGGCCACTGACGACGACCGTATCGCAGATGCTGCCCGCAGTTTCGGGGCAGAGGTCGTGATGACATCCACCACCTGCGCCAATGGCACAGAGCGCTGTGCCGAGGCGTTGGACAATCTGGGCGGCGATTACGACATCATTGTCAATCTGCAGGGCGATGCACCACTGACGCCTGCCTGGTTCATCAGCGATCTGGTGGCGGGATTGCGCGCCAATCCGCAAGCTGACGTGGCAACGCCTGTTCTGCGCACCGAAGGTCAGATGCTGAACGCGCTGTTGCAAGACCGCCACGAAGGCCGCGTCGGCGGCACGACTGCAGTGTTTGGGGCGGATCATAATGCGCTTTATTTTTCCAAAGAGGTGATTCCCTTCACCGCCGGAAGCTATGGCGCACAGGATGAGACACCGGTTTTCCATCATGTTGGCGTCTATGCCTATCGGCCCGATGCGTTGCGTGCCTATGCCGGATGGCCGTCCGGCACGCTGGAGCGGCTTGAGGGGCTGGAACAATTGCGTTTTCTCGAACGGGGTGTGCCCATGCTCTGCGTCGAAGTTGCGGCAAGGGGACGGGCATTTTGGGAATTGAACAACCCCGAGGACGTGCCGCGCATCGAACGAATGTTGCGTGATATGGGCCAATCCTAGCCAAGCAATGCCGGCAGATCGAGATTTGTCTTAATCCCGCCTTGTTAACGCGCTATAAGCAATTTGAACTACACGATTTTCTGATATGGGACGGCATTATGAAACGAAGAGTAACGAAAGCTATCTTTCCGGTTGCGGGAATGGGAACACGGTTTCTTCCTGCGACAAAGTCGGTGCCGAAGGAAATCATGACCTTGGTGGACCGCCCTCTGATTCAATATGCGATTGATGAGGCGCGCGCCGCCGGGATCGAGGATTTCATTTTCGTCACCTCGCGCGGGAAATCCGCACTGGAAGATTATTTTGACCATGCGCCGGATTTGGAAAATGCGCTGCGCAAGTCCGGAAAGACAGAATTGCTGCAAACCCTGCGTGATACAAATATGGACAGCGGCGCGATCGCTTACATTCGCCAGCACAAGGCGTTGGGGCTGGGACACGCGGTGTCTTGTGCAAGCAAACTGATCGGTGACGAACCTTTCGCCGTGATCTTGCCGGACGATCTGGTCGCGGCCGAAAAGCCCTGTCTGCAGCAGATGATCGAAGCCTATCAGGACACCGGCGGCTGTATGGTCGCGACGTTGGAAGTGCCACATGAAAAAGCCTCGTCCTATGGCGTGCTGGATGTGGCGAGCCAGGACGGACCATTGGTGCGAGTCAAGGGCATGGTGGAAAAACCCGCCGCAGGCACTGCCCCTTCCAATCTGGCGGTGATCGGGCGCTATATTCTGACCCCACGTGTCATGCAGAACCTTACCAAGATTGATCGCGGCAGTGGTGGTGAAATCCAGCTCACCGATGCAATCGCCTATGAACTGACTGAAGGACGTGATGTCTTTGGCTACCGGTTCGAGGGTCAGCGCTATGATTGCGGGTCAAAGGCAGGGTTCCTGCAGGCCACGGTTGCATTTGCTCTGGCGCGTGACGATCTGCGCGATGAGCTTTCAGCGTTTCTGGACAGCATCCACACAGAACGTCAGGCTGCGCAGTAGCCGACCACAGGTTCGGAAGGATGCGATTGGCCGATCTGTTGATGGCATATCGGATGCGGTGGAAGCGCCGCCGATTTCTGTTCCGGATCTGGCGCAAGCGTCACGAGATAACACCTGTTCAGGTCAGGCCGGACGCGATCCGGCCTGATACGATTCTGTGCTTTGCGACCGTGCGCAACGAAATGGCGCGGTTGCCTTATTTTCTTGAACATTACCGCAAGCTTGGCATCGGGCATTTTCTGTTCGTTGATAATGCCAGCGATGATGGCACGTCAGCGTTTCTGGCGGTTCAGCCAGATGCATCGCTGTGGACAACAAGCCACAGCTATCGTCTGTCCCGTTTCGGTATGGATTGGCTGGGCTGGCTGCAATGGCAATATGGGCATGGCCATTGGTGCCTGAGCGTGGATGCCGATGAATTGCTGACTTATCCTTACGCCGACAGCCGCGATCTGTGCGATCTGACCCGGCATCTGGACCAGCGCGGCGTCACTTCCCTTGGCGCGATTATGCTGGAACTTTACCCCAAAGGCCCAATCAGCGCGATCCAGCATGATCCTGCAACTGACCCGATCCAGAGCCTGAATTGGTTCGACCCGGCGAATTACCGTGAAAAGCTGCATCCGGTTTACCAAAACCTCTGGGTGCAGGGTGGTGTAAGAGACAGAGTGTTCTTCACGACCAGACCGGAACGTGCGCCCACGCTTAGCAAGGTGCCCCTCGTGCGCTGGCACTGGCGGCAGGTTTACGTCAGTTCCACCCATCAGATGCTGCCCCGAAGGCTGAACCACGTCTTTGACCGGCAGGGCGGCCAGCGCGTGACCGGCGTTTTGCTGCACACCAAATTCCTGCCCGACATCATGCCGAAGTCGCATGAGGAAATGACCCGCCGCCAGCATTTTGAAAACAGCAACCTCTATACTGCTTATCATGAGGAACTGGCGCAGGGGCCTGACCTTTGGTCGCCGCAATCCTGTCGGTATGAAGGATGGGAACAATTGACCGCATTGGGCTTGATGTCGAAGGGCGATTGGGTGTGAATGATGCGGAGTAACGAGTATTTCGAGGCAGCGCCACATTGGGCATTCTGACATCATATCAACTGCGCTGGCAGCGCAAGCGCTGGCGATGGCAAGCCTTGCTCAAAGCGCGTGAACTGTCGGTTGTTCATGACCGGACAAGTCGGATCGGCCCGGATGACATCCTGTTGTTCTGCACCTTCAGGAACGAAGACCAGCGGCTGCCCTATTTCCTGCAATATTACCGCGACCTAGGGGTCAATCATTTCCTTATGGTCGACAACGACAGCGATGATGGTGGGGCGGACCTCGTCGCCGATCAGTCCGACGTATCCCTGTGGCACACCAAGGCGGCCTATGGTGCCGCGCGGTTCGGTGTTGACTGGCTGACCTATCTGCAAGGCAAATATGCGCATGATCATTGGGCGTTGACGGTGGATGTGGATGAATTCTTTGTCTATCCGTTCTGTGATACGCGCCCGCTCCGCGCACTGGCCGACTGGCTTGATGCGTCAGAAGTGCGGTCATTCGGGGCGATGTTGCTGGATATGTATCCTAAAGGTCCGGTGAGTGCGCAGCCCTATCAGCGCGGCGATGACCCCTTCAGGACCGCGAGCTGGTTTGATGCGGGCAATTACACGATTACGCGTAATCACCACCTGCGTAACCTGTGGATTCAGGGTGGCCCACGGGCGCGCATGTTCTTTGCCAACAAGCCAAAGCAAGCTCCCGCATTGAACAAGATCCCTTTCGTGAAATGGCAGCGTCCTTATACTTATGTCAGTTCCACCCATATGCTGCTGCCGCGCGGGTTGAACCTTGTTTATGACCAAGCCGGTGGGGAAAAGACATCTGGTGTTCTGCTGCACGCCAAATTCGTCGACACGTTCAGCACCCGCGCACTGGAAGAGGTGGCGCGCGCAGAACATTATGGTGGTGCGGTTGAATATAAATCCTATCTGGATCGCGAGGGTGCCGATCCTGATTTCTGGTGCAAATGGAGTGAGCAATACATCAACTGGCGCCAGCTGGAATCGCTGGGCCTCATGTCGAAGGGAAACTGGGCATGACGCTGGGTGTGGTCATGCTTGTGCATACGTCGCTTCTCCGGGCCGAACAGATGATCCGTCACTGGTCAGGGGCGGGATGTCCCGTCGTTGTGCATGTCGATAAAAAGGTATCCAGCGCCGATCATGCCGGTTTTGTTGCCGCTCTGTCGGATCTGGAAAACGTGCAGTTCAGTGCGCGTTTTCGGTGTGAATGGGGCATGTGGGGGCTGATCGCTGCGTCACAGGCCGCGTCAGCGCAGTTGCTGGCCGCCTTTCCTGACGTGCGGCACGTCTTTCTTGCGTCCGGCGCTTGCCTGCCGCTGCGTCCCATTGCGGAACTACAGGACTATCTGGACGCGCGGCCTGACACGGATTTTATCGAAAGCGTCACCACCAGTGACGTCGGTTGGACGATTGGCGGGCTCGACAAGGAACGTTTCACGCTGCGGTTCCCCTTTTCATGGAAAAGGCAGCGCAGGTTGTTCGATGGGTTTGTGACCCTTCAGCGAGCGTTGCAACTGCGCCGCAAGTTGCCTCGTGGGTTGATCCCGCATCTTGGGTCGCAATGGTGGTGCCTGACGCGCAAAACGCTTTCGGCTATTCTGGAAGACCCGCGCCGCCCAGAGCTGGACCGCTATTTCCGCCGGGTCTGGATTCCGGATGAATGCTATTATCAGACTCTTGCGCGTCAGCACGCCCGCCAGATCGAAAGCCGGTCACTGACGCTGGCCAAGTTCGACTTTCAGGGCAAACCGCATATTTTCTACGATGACCATGCAGAGCTTTTGTCGCGGTCCGGCTGCTTTGTCGCGCGCAAGATCTGGCCGACCGCCGACGCCCTCTACCAGGCGTTCCCGCGCAAGCCGGACCCGTTTGCAGCAAAGCAAGAACCGAACACCGGCACGATTGACCGGGTATTTTCGCAAGCGGTTGACCGGCGTGCCAACGGGCGGCAAGGGCTTTATATGCAAAGCAGATTTCCGTTCATGGATCGGGAGAACAGCTTTACCGCCGCGCCCTATACCGTTTTGCAGGGATTTGATGATATCTTCCTGGGTTTCGCGGATTGGCTGGCCACCCAGACCGGCGTGGTGGTGCATGGACACCTTTATGGTTCTGACAAGGTGCATTTTGCCGGTGGCGACGCGGTCTATCGGGGCGGGTTGCCTGACAGTCCGCGATTACGCGACTATAACAGCAAGATGTTCCTGACCAACCTGATCTGGAATGGCCGTGATCAGCGGCAGGCGTTCTTGTTCGGACCAGCCGACAGCCAACAGGTCAAGTGGATGATTACCAAGGATTCGCAGGCCAGCGTCTGGATCGTGACGGGCGCTTGGGCGATTACCTTGTCCCGGTCCGGCCAGCCAGCCAGCGCCGTCAGAGCAGAGGCAGCCAGATTGCAACAGGTCGAAACGCGGCTTCTCAACACGCTCCGCGCGCAGGATGCACGGTCCCGCCGGAGGATCATGACCTTGGCGGAATTTCTGGAATCACCGGTGGATGTCTTGCAAAGTATCCTGGATGATATGGGCGGACACCGTGCTGCAAACCTGACCGTCGCGCCGCCCACCGTTAATCTGGACGGGTTCGTACAATTTGTGCAAGACCTGAAAAATCAGGGAATGCATCCCTATCTGACTGGCGATTTTGCCGTAAGTGAAACGCCTGACTCGAGCCGGCCGCGCCCACGCAAACCTTATATTGTCGGACACAAATGACCAAGTTTGACTATTTCATCGTTCTCGCCGACATGCGCACAGGATCGAATTTTCTGGAATCCAACCTGAACGCGCTTGATGGCGTTTCTTGCTTTGGAGAGGCGTTCAATCCGGCGTTTGTCGGTTATCCTAGCAATCAACTGCCGTTTGAGATCAGCTTGCAGGACCGGGAAAACGATCCCCAGTGCCTGATTGACGCGATCAGAGCGACAGAGGGTCTGGCCGGTTTCAGGTTTTTCCACGACCATGATCCACGCGTGCTGGACATCTGCCTTGACGATCCGCGTTGCGCCAAGATCATTCTGACGCGCAACACGCTCGATTCATATGTCAGTCTAAAAATTGCGCGGGCCACAGGGCAGTGGAAACTGACCAATGCCACCCATGCTAGGAAACACCGGATCAAGTTCGATGCGGAGGAGTTCAGCAACCACCTTCGGGCGACGCAGCATTATCAGTTGATGATCCAGCGACGGCTTCAGACAACGGGGCAGGCGGGGTTTTTCATCGGCTATGACGACCTGCATGACATTGATGTTCTCAATGGTCTTGCGACGTTCCTTGGCACGCCAGCGCGGCTGACCAATCTTGATAAAAAGCTGAAGAAACAAAATCCTGAACCGGTCAGTGACAAGGTCAGCAACCTGGCGCAGATGCAGGATGCCTTGCGCAATCTTGACCATTTCGATTTGGCGCGCACGCCCAATCTCGAACCCCGCAAAGGACCCGCTATCCCCAGCTTTATTGCGGCAGCCAAATCCGGCCTGATCTATATGCCGCTGCGGTCCGGCCCGGATGAGGTTGTTTCAGACTGGCTTGCGGCGTTGGATCAGGCCGCGCCGTTGACCGGGTTTTCGCAGAACAGCCTGCGGCAATGGCAGCGGGATCACGCGCCGTTCCGGCGGTTCACCGTGCTGCGCCACCCGGTGGCCCGCGCCCATGCCGCGTTCTGTGACCGTATTTTGTCGAACGGTCCGGGCAGTTTTCCGCAATTGCGCGCATCGCTTTGCAAGATCCACAAACTGCCCATCCCGCCCGAGGTGACCAGCCCTGCAGATTACGATGACGCCGCCCATGCCGAGGCGTTTTTCGTCTTCCTGCATTTCCTGAGGAACAATTTGTCTGGTCAGACGGGTATCAGGGTGGATGCGGCCTGGGCCAGCCAGTTGTCCTTGTTGCAAGGCATGGCGCAGTTCGCCTTGCCCGATGCGGTGCTGCGTGAAGAAAATCTGGCGCATGATCTGCCCGCATTGGCCATTCAGAGCGGCATGACCAATATCCCGCCAGTTCAGGTGAAACGCCACCGATATGCCGACAAGCTGGACAAGATCTATGATCCCACGATCGAGGCTGCGGCGCGCGACGCCTATGCGCGGGACTACGAAAGCTTCGGATTCGGCGCCTGGCGTTAGGCCGCCTGCGAGGATTCGAGCGCTGTCAGGATCGTGTATAAGGTTACGGGGTCGCTGTTGGCGCGCAGCTTTGAACAGACCGACGCATTGCGGAACGTGCGCGATACCAGCGCCAGTGCCTTAAGGTGGTCGACGCCCGCACTTTCGGGTGCGATCAGGGCAAAAACCAGATCAACGGGCTGCCGGTCGACGGCATCAAAGTTCAACGGTTTTTCAAGGCGCAGAAAGATACCTTTCACATCGTCGACGCCCGCCATCCGCGCATGCGGCAGTGCGACGCCTTGGCCCACACCGGTCGGGCCAAGGTTTTCGCGTTCAATCAATGCTTCGATCACGGCAGATGGTTTGAGACCATAGCAAGTCTCTGCCATTTCGCCGATATCGTGAAAAAGCCGCTTTTTGCTTGTGCATGATGCAATGGTCTTTACGGCCTCTGGCTGCAAGATCTGGCTTAGCTGCATAGTGCGTCTTTCTCATTCTGCTTGGTGCTAACCCGCGGCGCGCGGGTCGATCCACCCGATGTTGCCATCGTCTCTTCTATAAACGACGTTCACGCCACTATGTTTCTCGTTCCTGAAAACCAGCACCGGCGCATTCGCGATTTCCATCTGCATCACCGCCTCACCCACCGAGAGCGACGGAATTTTGGTTTCCATCTCGGCAATGATCATTGCGTTGACGGTATCTTGAGCCGCTTCTTCCGACTCTTCTTGTGGTGCGAGGATATAGGACCCGGCATCCGAAAGTTCAACCGGTTGTGATCGACCGGCGTGATGGTCTTTCAGGCGGCGTTTATAGCGGCGCAGCTGCTTGTCCATCTTTTCTGCGCTGCTATCAAAAGCGGCATAGATTTCAGTGGCTTTCCCCGTTGCCTGGGCCGTCAGACCGGTGGACAGATGCACAACTGCTTCGCAGACAAATTCGTGCGCCGATTTGGAAAAGACCACATAGGCTTCGGTCGGGCGACCGGCGTATTTGCTCAGGATCGCATCCATCTCTGTGCGGACATGCGTTTGCAAGGCTTCACCAATATCGATCTGTTTTCCGCTGATTTGATACCGCATCGTTTCTCCTAACGTCTGGGGGCCACATGCGTTCCGGCGGGTTCGCCGGTGTTGCACTGGACGGGTCGCACTCTATCAGTGAGATATGTCAGACCCTTGTATTCAAAGGGCTTTTCCAAGCAGTGTGACCGCCGATTCAGCAAGCCTGCAGGGATTGAACAAGGGTCCATCATACCTACAGTTGGCGGCAAAACCGGTCATCTTGTCAATGATCCTGTCACAGGACTGTTAAAAGAATCAGTTCACGCGAAAGTTGTTGCCCAGATAGACGCGCCGCACATTTTCGTCCTGAATGACATCTTGTGTTGTCCCGCTCATCAGGACCTTGCCATCGTGCAAAATATAGGCCCGATCCACGATCTGAAGCGTTTCCTGCACATTATGATCCGTGATCAACACGCCGATCCCCCGGTTCTTGAGGTCGGCGACAAGGTGGCGGATTTCTGCCACGGCAATGGGGTCAACCCCGGCAAAGGGTTCGTCCAGCAGCACATATTTCGGCCCGGCAGCAAGGCAGCGGGCAATTTCGACGCGGCGCCGTTCGCCCCCTGACAGAGCCATCGCCGAGGCGCGGCGCAGATGTTCGATAGAAAATTCCGACAACAGCGTTTCCAACCGCTCGCGTCTCTGACGCCGGTCGGGTTCGGCAATTTCAAGAATCGACAAGATGTTGTCTTCGACATTCATCCCGCGAAAGATCGACATTTCCTGCGGCAGATAACCGATCCCCATCTGCGCGCGCCGGTACATCGGCAGGGTCGTCACATCGCGTCCGTCGATGATCACCTTGCCGCCCTCGGGCGTGACCAGACCGGCGATGGAATAAAAACACGTGGTCTTGCCCGACCCGTTCGGCCCCAGAAGCGCCACAACCTCACCGCGCCCAAGGCTGATACTGACATCGCGGATCACCGGGCGCTTGCGATAGCTTTTACGCAAACTGATGATCTGCAATCCGACATCGCCGTCTTGCAGCGTCAGATTTGGCGGCGGCATCATCAATTGCCGCCTTGTTGCAGAACGGTACGAACGCGGCCCTGCATTGTCGCCGTGCCATTGGTGACGTTGACGACCATGCTTTGCGCTGAAATGGCGCTGGCACCTTGCGTCAGCAGCACGTCACCTGTCAGGGTCAACATGCCGGAAACCACGTCATAATCCGCTGTTTCAGCCTCTGCCGCGTCCTGGGCGGTTACGAATGTCACATTTCCAGTGGCGATCAGCCGCGCAATCTCATTGGTGTCTGTGCCATAAATCACCTCAACCCGCGTAGCCGATATCCGCAGGTCGCCTTGGCCGATGACGACGTCACCCTCAAAGACCGCGGTGCCGCCTTGCTGGTCGATGGACAGGCTTTCTGCCGTCACCTCTATCGCGGCAGAGGTATCGACAGCCATGCCCCCCAAATTGATATTCGTCTGCGCTATTGCAGAGCCAGCCAGAAACATCGCGATAAAGATGATAAAACGAAACATTCTGCGGTCATCCTTTGGCGGTCACAGCTTAATCCTGCGGGTGGTATACCAGTCTCACCCCGTCGGTGAACAGCATACGATGGCCAGTATTTTCGTCATCAGCGTAAAATGTCATCTGCCCGGCTGTCAGACTGCCCATCGGCGCGCGGATTTCCAGCGATCCGTCCGATACGATGACCCCGTCATCCAGCGTGACGGTCAGCGCGTTGGTTTCCATCACATAGCCGGTTGACGTTTCCAGCCTTACCAACCCCGAAAACCGTGCCGCCCGTGCACGCCCGTCCAATGCACCGGCGACGCCGGTCACTTCAACCGTGCCGCCGTCCGGATTGTCCAGCCGCAGCCGCAGATCATCGACGGTCGCCGCGTCCGGGTTGTCGGATGAAGGACGTGCAGAACGGGCGGAAACCACCACAATCGCGCCGGTATCGGTGATGCCGGAAAATTCCGGCGCAGACAGCAATTGTTCGCGCGCCATTTCGCTGACCTGTGCCAGCGGAATATCCGCCGCGTCAGGCGCATTGCGGGCCAGCAGGAACAGCGTGGACAGCAGCACGAGCGCGGCAAGCGGCAGGATGATCTTTGCCCAACTGACCCATTGCGAATACAGGTTGTCGGTTCCGGCCATGGTCAAACCACCCCGGCGCGCAGGCAATCATGGATATGCAGAACGCCCGCCACGTGTGCGGGCCTGTCGGGGTCCAGCACGAACAGGCAGGTGATCTTGTGACTGTTCATCACTTTTACCGCCTCTTCTGCCAGAATGCTGGGCGACACCGTGGTCGGATCGGGCGTCATCACCTCACCCGCCGTATGATCGAGCAGGCCCTGCATATGGCGACGCAAATCCCCGTCGGTCACGATCCCGGCCAGCGTTTCATCAGAATTCAGCACTGCGGCAACGCCGAACCCTTTCTGGCTGATGGTCAGCAGAACCTCTGACATCGGGGTATCGCGCTGGACCAGCGGCAACGCGTCGCCCCGGTGCATCAGATCGGCAACCTTGGACAATTGCGCGCCCAGTTTGCCGCCGGGATGAAAATCGCGGAAATTCTCTGGGGTGAAGGCACGGTGTTCCATCAGCGCGATGGCCAATGCGTCGCCCAGCGCAAGCGTCATGGTGGTCGATGTGGTCGGCACGATGCCTCTGCCGCAAGCTTCGCCCAGTTGCGGCAGGATGATCCCGACATCGGCCTGAAGGATCAATGTGCTTTCGGCACGGCTCGCCACGCCGATCATGGGAATGCCGAACCGGCGTGTATAGCCGACAAGATCGGCCAGTTCCGGCGTTTCGCCTGAATTGGACAGAACCAGCACGACATCACCGCGAGTCATCATGCCAAGGTCGCCATGGCTCGCCTCGGCGGGATGGACGAAATGCGCGGGGGTTCCGGTACTGGCAAAGGTCGCGGCGATCTTGCGCGCGATATGACCCGATTTACCCATCCCTGAGACGATCACCCGCCCTTTGGCGTCCAGCAAAAGCGCGACTGCGTCAGCAAAGCTCTGGTTCAGGCTGGCGGATAGCGCATGAAGGGCGTCAGCCTCTTGCAGGATGACGCGGCGCGCGGTGGCTAGAAAGGGGACAGGATCACCCATCAATGTGCAAAAATGTCAATTTCGGGCCAGCCCTTCAGGTCCAGCTGCGCCCGAACAGGCAGAAAATCGAAACAGGCCTGCGCTATCTCTGTCCGGTCCTCGCGCGCCAGCAGCGTGTCGAAAGCGGATTTCAAACGGTGCAGATACAGCACGTCAGAGGCAGCGTAATCCAGTTGCGCCTCAGTCAGTTTCGGTGCGCCCCAGTCGCTTTGCTGTTGATGCTTGGAGATGTCGATGCCCAGCATGTCCTGCAACAACACCTTCAGCCCATGCCTGTCGGTATAGGTGCGCACCAGTTTCGACGCGATCTTGGTACAGTAAACCGGTGCGGTCACGACGCCAAAGGTATTCAGCAGGGCGGCGACATCAAAACGCCCGAAATGAAACAATTTCAGCACGTCCGGATTGGTGAGCATCGCGCAGAGATTTGGCGCGCCGGTCTGCCTCTTGCTGACCTGCACCAGATGGCAATTACCGTCGCCCCCCGACATCTGGATCAGGCACAATCTGTCGCGGTGCGGGTTCAGCCCCATCGTTTCGCAGTCGATAGCCACGACAGGTCCAAGGTCCAATCCGTCCGGCAGATCATTGTGATAAAGAATATTGGCCATCATGGCTCCCAGCGGTGGTTTTATCGTTCCCAAATAGGGGTTAAGCATGTCATGCTCAAGCCTGCTTGACCAATGGCATCGGGATATGGCCGGACAAGCCCGGGACGCTGGCATGCTTTCCGAGCCAAGCCTGAAATTCCTGCGCCGGCATCGGTCGTACGAAACCAAAACCTTGACCGATCTTGCATCCGGTTTGCACCAGATGGTTCGCTTGTTGAGCATCCTCAATCCCTTCGGCGACGACACGCAGTCCCAATTCTGCGGCCAGCGTCAAGATGGCGCGCACAATGCTGCCGGCCCCAGCCTCAGGTAACAGCGCCACCAGCGAGCGGTCCAGCTTGAGCCCCGTCAGGGGCAGCTGCGTCAGGCGACACAAAGAGGCATATCCGGTGCCGAAATCGTCCAGCTCTATCGCAATGCCGCATTCGGCCAGGCTGTCGATATTGAGGGTGACCATGTCACCCGCCCCGAAAATCACGGTGTTTTCAAGAACCTCCACGATGATCTGATCGGGGCTGAGACCGCATTTTCGCAAAACGATCAGGAACCGTTCAATCAAGTAAGGATCAGACAGGGTGTCTGGCCCTGCGTTGAGCGAGATGACAGGCCGCCAGAGCCCTAGGGACTGCCAGCTTTGTGCGTGGGTCATCGCGGATTTCCAGATCGCGTGGTCCATTTCGATCATCATGCCGGATCTTTCTGCCGCCAGCAGAAACACATCCGGGGTCAACACGCCGCGCGTCGGATGGTGCCAGCGCGCCAGAACCTCAACCCCGTGCAAGCTCCCGTCCGCCATTCGCAGCTGCGGCTGGAACCAAGGCTCCAGTTCGCCATTCCGGATCGCATCCGGCAATTCCAGTTGCAGTATCTGCTGCAGCCCGGCATTTTCGCGGAGTTCAGGGGTGAAAAGCTGCGCGCGATCCGCCCCTTTGCTCTTGGCGACCTGAAGAGCGATGCCCGCATCGCCAAGTATTCTAACAGGATCGATCCTGTTCCGATCCATAATCAGATAGCCGACGCTCGCATTGATCTTCAGCGTTCTGCCTTGCACTTTGAACGGTGTCTTGATCGCCGCGAACAGGCGCCGCAGCATGACATCGGCGGGTTCATTTGTTATGATGGCGAATTCATCACCACCCACGCGTGCGATGGTATCCTCATCATTAATGCACTTTTTCAGCGTGTCAGCGATGTCTATCAGAAGCGCGTCTGCTGTTTCATGCCCGATGGAATCGTTCAATGATTTGAACCTGTCCAGCCCAACGATCAGAAAGCTATGTTTGTCGGCGATCAGCTGGTTTACCTGATTTTTCATCAACGTGATGAGATGCCCCCGGTTGGGCAACCCGGTCAACCTGTCATGATTTGACAGATGCACCAGCCGGCAATTCATCTGCTGCAGCTGATGCTTTGCTTTGGTCAAGGATTTCGCCTGGTCACGTAGGGATTGCAGGTTGGATTGCACCACAAGATACGCAGGCAAAAAGATCAGCACCGCCTCTGCCAGCAGGACCGATACCGATAGCGCCAGTATCAACCATTGGATTTGCGCCAGATAGGCGATCATTGTCCCGTTTGGTTCGGATATGCTGTGCAGGATGATGCTGCGATTGATCGCATGTGTGGTAAAGATCAGACAAAGTGTGATCGCCAGTGCAAGGCAGTAATGCGCCCAAAGCCGGTCCGGACTGAGGCGCAGCAATCGCGCCCTGACGGCGTCTCGCATGGTTTGAAAAGCCATCTTTCGCTGATTCCCACAGGTTCGTCCTGCTACCATCAACGCTTTTGCTTAAGACTGCGTTTAGTCTGATCGCGATCAGAGCGAATTCATCAGTAAACGGCACTTTTCGGTGAAATCGTCACGGACATGCATCGGCGGGCGCAGCCGGATCGGCAGGCTGTCCAGCAGGGCCGGATCGTGTTTGCCAAAGAACTTATCCGCTTCTTGCCGCGTGAATCCCGCGATCTGAACGGCTTCCAGCCAGGCTGACAGCCTGTCCGCCTTCTTGATCTGCCGCTTGATCTGCACCGGCAATTGCGCGGGCAGACCGAACCGTAGGTGGATCGCGGCGGTCAGTCTTTCGTCCAACGCGCCATAGCTGGGGCCGACGGCCGATTTGACCGGGCTGATCATGTCGCCGATCACATACTCGGGCGCATCATGCAGCAAGGCGGCCAGATGCCATTTGACCGGGGCTCTGGGGTTCTGTTGAACGAAAATATCAGTCACCAGCAGCGAATGCTCGGCCACGGAATAGGCAAAATCTCCCTTCGTCTGCCCGTTCCACCGCGCCACAAAGGCCAGCCCGTGTGCGATATCGCTGATCTCGATATCCATCGGCGTGGGGTCAAGCAGGTCCAGCCTGCGCCCTGACAACATCCGCTGCCAGGCTCTTGGTTGCTTCATTGCTGTCTTGCCTTAACTGCTTGTTCAGGGTTCTGCATAATACGTGGCTTTGGATTGTGGCAAGCTGGTCGCGATGCTATGGACCGCCAACCTTTTGTTTAAGAGAGAAACCGCATGTCGCTGGATTACATCGTTAAGGATATCGCACTCGCCGCCTATGGCCGCAAGGAACTGGATATCGCCGAAACTGAAATGCCGGGCCTGATTGCCCTGCGCGAAGAATATGGTGCGTCCAAACCCTTGGCCGGTGCGCGGATCGTGGGATCGCTGCACATGACGATCCAGACGGCCGTGCTGATCGAAACGCTGAATGCGCTGGGCGCCGATGTGCGCTGGGCGTCGTGCAATATCTTCTCGACGCAGGACCATGCAGCTGCGGCGATTGCGGAAGGCGGCACGCCTGTGTTTGCGGTCAAGGGGCAAAGCCTTGAGGAACATTGGGATTATCTGGACCGGTCGTTCCAGTTCCCTGAAGGCGCGAACATGATCCTTGACGATGGCGGCGATGCCACACTTTACGTCCTGCTGGGCGCGCGGGCAGAGGCGGGCGAGGATATCATCCCGGTACCGGAATCCGAGGAAGAGGTCGTTATCAAGGCGCAGATCAAGAAACGCATGGCACAAAGCCCGGGCTGGTTCACCAAGACCCGTGACGCGATCAAGGGCGTATCCGAGGAAACGACGACCGGCGTGCATCGTCTGTATGACTTGCACAAAAAAGGCCTGCTGCCTTTCCCCGCGATCAACGTGAACGATTCTGTCACCAAGTCGAAGTTCGACAATAAATACGGCTGCAAGGAATCGCTGGTCGACGGTATCCGCCGAGCGACAGATACGATGATGGCCGGCAAGGTCGCCGTTGTCTGTGGCTATGGCGATGTGGGTAAAGGTTCGGCGGCGTCTCTGGCTGGGGCAGGTGCGCGTGTAAAAGTGACCGAGGTAGATCCGATCTGTGCGCTACAAGCCGCGATGGACGGGTTCGAGGTTGTGCTGCTGGAAGACGTGCTGGACAGCGCCGATATCTTCATCACCACCACCGGCAACCGCGACGTGATCCGGATCGAGCATATGCGCGAGATGAAGGATATGGCGATCGTGGGCAATATCGGCCATTTCGACAATGAAATTCAGGTCGCTGCGTTGAAAAATCACAAGTGGACCAACATCAAAGAACAGGTCGACATGATCGAGATGCCGTCCGGCAACCGCCTGATCCTGTTGTCCGAGGGCCGCCTGCTGAACCTTGGCAACGCCACTGGCCACCCGTCCTTTGTGATGTCGGCGTCCTTTACCAATCAGGTGCTGGCGCAGATCGAATTGTGGACCAAGGGCGAAGAATATCAACCCGGCGTCTATATCCTGCCCAAGGCGCTGGACGAAAAGGTCGCGCGTCTGCATCTGAAACGGATCGGCGTGAAACTGACCGAATTGCGCAAGGATCAGGCCGATTATATCGGTGTCACTGTGGATGGACCGTTCAAGCCGGAACATTACCGCTACTAGGTTGCGGGAATGGCGGAAGATGAGGTCAAGCGCGCGTTAGGAGGCGACAAGCGCCGCCGTCCGATCCTGCGTTGGGCGGTGGCACTGAGCTTTTTGGGCGCCTTGGGGTTGGGCGCGCATCAGGCGCTGCTGCATCCCCAAACCCCGCTGCCCGCCGCGTGGAACCCGACGCAGCCCCTGCGCGTGGCAGATTCCTTCACGCCGGTCACCGCGTGGAAACTGCGGCGCGCAGCATCGGATCTTGACGCATGTCTTGCCGCCCTTGATGGGGCGGCCGCATTCGCGCGGCGCGAAGATTTTGAACAAAGCGAGCAATGCCATATCCGGGGGCGGATCAATCTTTCGGGTGTGGGCGATGCCAGTATCGCGGCGCTGGATACGCGCTGCGCGATTGGCCTGCGGATGGCAATGTGGGAACGCCACAGCCTGCAACCTGCCGCCCGCGACCTGTTGGACGCAGATGTCAACCGGATTGCCCAGATCGGCAGCTACAATTGCCGCGCCTTGCGCACGACCGCAGGCAACACCAGCCGGATGAGCACGCACGCAACCGCCAACGCCATTGATATTGCAGGCTTTACCTTCTCTGACGGCCAACAGATCACGTTGCTGAACGACTGGGACACAGGCGGCGCAAAGGCGGAATTTCTGCGCAGGGCACGTGACGGGGCCTGTGACTGGTTCAATCTGACGCTGTCCCCGGATTACAACATATTGCACGCAGATCATTTCCACCTGCAATCAACCGGATGGGGTCTGTGCCGCTGAGGCGGAAAGACGAGAAACCCAGTGTTCGCCTTTCACCGATTGATCGGCGTCGTCATTCTTGTGCGTTTATTGCGAAATTTTGAATAGATTTCTTAGGGCTTTGTATTTGGTCCATGGCGTATTCTGCGGTATGAATAACCAAGGCTAGAATGGTCCGGACCTGTTATTTCGATTGCGTGTGGTGGCTTGGGGACACGCGGGGTGAAAGAGGGTTTGGCGCACGCCGGGCCCTCTTTTGCGATGCGCACCGTTTTTGTCGCCGGGTCTGAGTAGTTGATACCTCATGTTCTGGCTCGGACGATTGCGTCTGACCAGCAGGTCAGCTTTCCGTTGCGCCCAGATCGCAGATGATCTGCCATTCCTTGTCGGTCACTGGCTGCACCGACAGCCGCGCGCTTTTCACCAGCGCCATGTCTTTCAGCCGGGGATCATCCTTGATCTGCGACAAGGTCACCGGTTTCACAAAGGGGCGTACAGCCTTGACATCGACGCAATCCCAGCGGGGATCATCCGTGGTGCTGTCAGGGTGGCTTTCGGCGCAGACCTCGACAATGCCGACGATTTCCAGCCCGCTGCGCGAATGGTAAAAGAACCCCAGATCGCCCTTTTTCATCGCGCGCATATTATTGCGGGCCTGATAATTGCGCACGCCGTTCCATTCCTCGCCTGCGTCCCCTTTGGCGACCTGATCATCCCAGCCCCAGACATCGGGTTCGGATTTGAACACCCAACATGCCATCAGCCGATCACCTTTTTCCACGCACTCAGCGTCACATCGGCAAACAGGCCCGCCTTGGCATAGGGGTCGTTCGCGGCCCAGTCCTGCGCTGCGGCCAGATCGGGCAGTTCCAGCACGATCAGCGATCCGCACATCTGACCGTCCGCATTGATCAATGGCCCGGCAATTTCGACAACGCCGGTTTTGGCGACATAGGCCAGATGCGCCTCTCGGTTGTCCATGCGGATCTGCAGGGCACCGGGTTTGTCTTTGGCAAGCAGGGCAAAACGCATCTATTCTTCCTTTAATGGGCGCGACAACAGGGCGTGCAGCGCAGTTTTCACGTCACTTTGCCCTGTCGTAAGATCGGCCACAACCGTGCATATCGGCAAGTCTATGTCCAGATCCTGCCCGAGTTTCCGCAAGGCGCGCGCGGTCGCGGCACCTTCGACCGTGGTTGTCGTATCAAAAGGCTGATCCGCCCCCAAGGCAAAACCATACCGATAATTGCGTGACAGGTCCGAGGTGCAGGTCAGCACCAGATCGCCCAGACCGGACAATCCAGCCAGGGTATCCGCCCGCCCGCCAAGATGGGTGACCAGCCGCTGCATCTCAGTGAATCCGCGGGTGATCAGCGCGGCGCGTGCGCTGTCGCCCAAACCCGCGCCGATGGTCACACCAGCAGCAATCGCCATCACGTTCTTCAACGCGCCCCCCAGTTCCGCCCCGACGATGTCGGTCGTGCGATAGAGCCGCAGTGTCGGCGTGGAAAGGACCTGCTGCAGCGTCGCCCCGCAAAGGTCGTCAGCGCAGCCAAGGGTCAGCGCCGTGGGCAGGCCGCGCGCGATATCGGCGGCAAAGCTGGGTCCGGTCAGGATTGCCGCCTGCGCATTTGGCACCATCCTGTTGATCATGCTCGCCGGTCCGGTCATCTGATGCAGGTCGATCCCCTTGCAGCAGGCAACAAGCGCCTTGCCACCCAGCCGCGCATCGTGATCCGCCAGAAACGGCGCGAGTGCCTGCGCCGGGATGGTCAGCAGCAAAGTATCGCAGAGGAGCGCAGAGTTCATATCGGATGAAACCGCGATCTTCTCTGGCAGGGCGACCCCCGGCAGGCGCGGGTTTGTTCGCTTTTCACGCATCTGTTTCACCGCCGCCGGATCACGCGCCCAAAGCTGCACCTGCCTGCCATCCAGCGCCAATGCGACAGCCAAAGCCGTGCCGAAGGCGCCCCCGCCGATAATGCCGATTGTCATGCCTTGGCCCCTTTCTTGCCCGACCCCAGCATCGGTGCCGCTGATTTATCCAGTGGCCAGCGTGGGCGTGCCGACAGGGTTAGATCATCGCGCTGGCCGGCTGCCAGCAGTTCCGCACCCGCATAGGCGATCATCGCCGCGTTATCTGTGCAAAGCGCAAGCGGCGGCGCCACAAAATCTGTGTCCGACGCTGCGCAAAGCTGCATCAAACGTTCACGGATCACCCGGTTCGCCGCAACGCCGCCAGCGATGGCAAAGCAGGGTTTCGCCGGGTGCAGCGCCAGATAGATCGCCAAGGCGCGGCGGGTTTTCTCGACCAGCACGTCGGCGACGGCGGCCTGGAATGATGCGCTCAAATCCGCCTGATCCTGTCGGGTCAGTCCGCCGTTGGCCGCGACCACCGCATCGCGTGCCCGCAGCATCGCGGTTTTCAGCCCGGAAAACGACATGTCGCAGCCGGGTTGGTTCAACAAGGGGCGCGGCAAATCGAACGCTTTCGGATCCCCACCCGTTCCTGCAGTTTCAACCGCAGGTCCCCCTGGCTGCGGCAGACCCAGAATCCGGGCTGTCTTGTCAAAAGCTTCGCCGGGGGCGTCGTCGATCGTTCCGCCCAGTCGCTGATAATCATCCGGTCCCGCGACGATCAGAAACTGGCAGTGGCCGCCTGACACCAGCAGCATCAGATAGGGATAGGCGACCTGATCGGTCAACCGCGGCGTCAGCGCATGGCCTGCCAGATGGTTCACGCCGATCAGCGGCAGCCCCGTTGCGGCGGCCAGCCCCTTGGCGCACATGACGCCGGATAATACTCCGCCGATCAGACCCGGCCCGGCCGTGACGGCGATGGCATCAACATCGTTAAGGCGAAGTCTGGCAACCGCCAAAGCTTCCTCGATGCAATGATCCAGCTTTTCGGCATGGGCACGCGCCGCGACCTCTGGCACGACGCCGCCGAAATCGGCGTGCAATGCGGTCTGACCGTAGACAATTGAGGACAGCACGTCATGTCCGCGCACCACCGCGGCGGCGGTATCGTCACAACTGCTTTCGATGCCGAGGATGGTCAGTGCCATGCATTGATCCTGTTGCGTGTTTGTCAAACGCAGGTAACACTGCACCAGCCTGCAAACAATGGGATCCCGATGACACCAGTGCTGATCCTGACGCGCCCCGCCCCGCAGGCAGAGGCATTCGCCGCAGAGATCGCCGCGCGCTGGGCCGGTGCGGTGCGGATCATCCTCTCGCCGCTTTTGCGCATCATCCCCGAGCCGGTACTGGCTGACCTTGCGGGTGTGAGGGGCGTGATATTTACCTCTGGTCACGGTGTTGCGGCCTCTGGTACGACCAATCTGCCGCGCGGGTTGCCCGCCTGGTGCGTAGGCGAAAAGACCGCGCAACTGGCGTTGGAGGCCGGTTTTGACGCCATCGCAGGGCCGGGGGACGCGACCCGTCTGGCTGAGAAGATCATCAGCCGACGGCCTGAAGGACCACTTGCGCATCTGCGTGGCTACCATACTCGCGGCGGGATCGCCGAAAAACTGACGGCTGCCGCCATCCCATGCGTTGATGTCGTCGCCTATGATCAGGTCGCGCAAGCGTTGAGCGCTGAGGCCTTTGATGCCTTGCAGGGCAATGCCCCGGTCATCCTGCCCTTGTTTTCCCCGCGCACTGCGACCATCCTTGGCGAACAGGGTCCGTTCTCTGCGCCTGTCCATCTGATTGTGATCAGCACAGCGGTGCAAGGTGCTGCCGCTGCGATTGGCGTTAAAAGCCTGAGCGTCGCGGCGATGCCGGATGCCGATGCGATGATCGGCGCAACGTTAAAGCGGCTTGGCACCGTGGCGGAACGGCATATGTGAACACTGCCTGACTTGAGGGACAGGCGTGTGCAGGTTAACTTGACTGCAACCGATACGAACTAAGTGATTGGAAGGAAAGGGGCACAATTTGGCGAAACAACCTCCCAAACGGCCCCGTGCCACTGGCAAGAGCCCAAAAGCGGCGTCTGATCCTCGCCCTGCACCCGAATCGCGGGTGGCTTCTTCCGATGTAATCCCGCCGGAAGTGCATGCGAAAGCGGCTCCGCCAGCGGCCCCGCCGACCGATCCTGTCTCGCCGGACACCGTGGTGCAGGAGCCGGAACCCGCGCCGCCAAAGGCGCCACCGCCAGAACCCACACCTGCCAAATCGCTGGAGCCTCTACAGAAATCGGGACCGGGTTTTCTGCCTTTGTTGTTGGGCGGGGTTGTCGCTGGGGCCATCGGTTTTGCCGTGGCCAGCCTGACAATGCCGCCGGCGCAGGCCGATCTGGATGAAATCTTATCATCGCAGGATGCGCGCCTTACGTCCCTGCAGCAGCGGGTAGATGCGACGGAACCCGTAGATCTGACATCTGTGACAGAGGCGCAGGAAGATCTTGCCAGCCAACTTGCCGGTCTGCGCGATGACCTGAGCACCATGCGCGCGGAATTCGATGACAGGATCGCAGCGTTAGAGGATCAGCCCACTGGTGAGGGCGAGGCATTCGCGCCCAATACCGCGGCGTTTGAGGCTGAAATCGCCGCGCTGCGCGCCGAACTGACTGAACTGACCGACATCGCCCGGACAGAGCTTGATTCCGCCCGCGCGGAAGCCGCCGCGATCGAGGAAAACGCCGCCGCCGCCGCCCGCAATGCTGCTGGGCGAGCTGCCCTAGCGAGGGTGCAGACGGGTATCGAAAGCGGCGCGCCGATTACTGCAGCCCTGACGGATCTGGAACAGGTGCTTGGTGAACCCGTTTCTGACGCCTTGCTGGCTGTGCAGGACGGTGTGCCGACCTTGGCCGCGCTGCAAGACAGTTTCCCGGATTATGCCCGGGCCGCCCTGACCAGAGCCCGCACCCAAGGTGTTGCCGGCGAGGATACATCCGGGATCACGGCCTTTCTGCGCAACCAGTTCGAGGTTCGGTCCGTCGATCCGCGTGACGGCGACGATGTCGATGCAATCCTGTCGCGTGCGCAGGCGGCTTTGCGCAACGGCCGCTTGGGCGATACATTGAACGAAGTTAACAGCTTGCCAGAGGTTGCCCGGGCAGAATTGTCAGACTGGCTGGCCCTGGCAGAAGCGCGGGCCGATGCTGTCGCCGCTGCCGAAACCCTCGCGTCATCCCTGCGTGACAACTGAAAGCGATAAAAAATGATCTGGTCCCTGATTAAAATCACCGCTTTCATTCTGGGTGTCACCGCCCTGACCTATGGCGCCACGATGCTGTATGAGGTCGATGGCGGGGCGACGATTGCTGTGATGGGTATCGAATTTCGCCTGACCACGCTGGAAATGGTGTTCGGTCTGGTGGCCTTGGTCGCGGCCGTCTGGCTGGCCCTCAAACTGCTGGCGTTGCTGGTCGCCACTTACCATTTCCTGAACGGGGATGAGACGGCGATTTCGCGTTACTTTGACCGCAATCGCGAACGTAAAGGCTATCAGGCGCTGTCCGAAGGCATGATGGCGCTGGCGTCTGGCGAAGGGCATCTGGCCATGACCAAGGCGGCGCGGGCGGAAAAGTACCTGCGCCAGCCACAATTGACCAATCTGCTGACAGCGCAGGCGGCGGAAATGACCGGCGACCGGCGCAAGGCGGAAGAAACCTATAAAAAATTGCTGGCTGACGACCGTACCCGGTTTGTCGGTGTGCGCGGCATCCTGAAACAGAAACTGGCCGATGGGCAGACTGATCTGGCGCTGAAACTGGCGCAAAAGGCCTTTGCTTTGAAACCCAATCACGCGGAGACACAGGACGTCCTGCTGCAATTGCAGGCGGAAAAGGCGGATTGGAAAGGCGCGCGCAGCACATTGGGGGCCAAGCTGAAATCTGGCACCCTTCCGCGCGACGTGCACCGCCGCCGTGACGCAGTACTGGCCCTGTCCGAAGCACGCGATGTGCTGGATGAAGGTAAAACCATCGAGGCACGTGAGGCTGCGATAGAAGCCAACCGTCTGTCACCGGACCTGATCCCTGCCGCGATCATGGCGGCCCGGGGTTATATCGAGCAGGGTAGCGCCCGTTATGCGACCCGCGTGCTGACCAAGACTTGGACTGCGCAGCCGCATCCCGATCTGGCCACGGTTTTCGCCGAAATCGTCCCTGATGAAACATCAGAGGCGCGTCTGAAACGTTTCAAGACCCTGGTAAAGGCCACGCCGGACCATCCTGAAACCAAGATGCTGATGGCTGAATTGCATATCGCGGCAGAAGATTTTCCCGCCGCGAAACGCGACATCGCCGATCTGGTCGAAATTGACCCGACGGCGCGCAGTCTGACCCTGATGGCCGCCATAGAACGTGGGGCAGGGGAAGAGGATTCTATCGTCCGCGGCTGGCTGACACGGGCCGTGACAGCGCCGCGCGGCCCACAGTGGATTTGCGATAATTGCCAGCATATACACACACAGTGGGGCCCTACCTGTCAGAATTGCGGTGCGTTTGACACCTTGTCCTGGAAGCGCCCGCCCAGCGGCGAAACCCCGATGCCCGCGGGCACGGAGATGCTGCCGTTGATCGTCGGCCCGCAACCTGCTGACGAGGAACCCGACCTTGCAGAGGTCGAGGCCGAGGCAATCGCCAGCGATCTTGAAAAAAGCGCTTTTCGGTGACGCACCATGGTGATATCAGCCACGCCGGTAAGCCGCTGTAGCTCAGTCGGTAGAGCACGTCATTCGAAATTTGCGGGTCCCCCGCTAGATTGACTTGCGAAACCAGTAACTTCGCGGCACATGAGAAGAAATGGTAGGGCCATAGCAGGGTCCATAATGCCCCATTAGCTCAGCTGGTAGAGCAGGTCCTTCGTAAGGACAAGGTCGGCGGTTCGAGTCCGTCATGGGGCACCACTCTCTCTGAGCTAAATCTCTACTCAGCCCCCGTGCCGCGACCCCCTTTGATCCTGTTGACGAAAGGCCGATAACGAGACGCCTTGTCGACCTTGCCATCGATCGGACACGCCGGACGCGAAGGGCTCACTCCTGCGGGCGCACAGCCGTGACTTCGATCTCCACCAGCCAGGCGGGATTTGCGAGTCCTGCGACCTCAAAGACGGAGCGGACAGGAAGCTCGGGCTGTTCATCAGTGCCGAAAAACTGGGTATAGCCGTCCATGAACCCGGCAAAATCCATCCCACCCTCTTCCGGCGCAACAAGGAAGACCTGCATCTTGAAGACATCGGCCATGGTAAGATCCAGATCCGCCAGCGTGCCCTCAATCGCTTCCAGAACCGAGACGGTCTGCGCTTCGGTATCGCCATAAGCTCCGGCCGATCCTGGCTCTGCGGTGTCATCGATCACTGAAGGCACGGCGCCGCTCAGATAGACGACTGTCGCGTCGCCAGGAATTTCGACCGCGCGCGCAATCGGAAAGTTCGAGTTGGGAATCGGGTGCCGGATGACGTCCTGGGCCGAGGCCGGGGCCGCGAGCATGGCAACCGCAAGTGTCATGGGTGTCAGGATGGCCGTTTTCATGATGTTCACTTTCATTGCCGTGTCTGCGCTACTTCTTCTGCCGTTGCCTCACCCCATTCCTCGACAAAGTCATTGCCGAAATTTGAGCGAATATAATTGACCACATCCGCGACCTGCTGATCGTCGAGAATGCCACCGAATGGCGGCATTGCGCGCTGCCCTTCGAGGATCAGGTAGATCGGATAGGACGGGGCGGCCAGCAGCTCGTTATCTGCAAGCGCGGGGTAAATCCCGGCTCCCTCGGCACCTTCGCCAGCCGGCATGTGGCAGCCGCTGCAAACGGCGTTGTAAACGGCCTCACCGCCTTCATGCGTTATGGCACCGGGGGCGGCGAAAATCTGCAGTTCGCTTTCCACCGGCTCGAAGGTGCGGAACTCGGAGATATGCGAAGATTCCTGCAGGTCCTCCTCGCCGAGCGTGTCCTGCGCGTGAGACGCAAGAGCGATTAAAGTGAGCGTGGCACTTGCCAGCAGCCCCGCACGTCGTGCTGTGATTTTCGTGTTCATCTTACTCTCCTGATCTGTCGCTCGTGGCGCGTTCGTGCAGTTGCGTGATTGCATCCAGCGCCGAAAGTATTGCCCCCTCCATCCATGCAGGCAGATACGACAGGTGTTCGCCCGCGAGCACGATCCGGTCCTCGGGACCCATCACCACCGTCGGCTCGTAGTCGTTTTCCTTATCCTGCCAGATGCCATAGCAGCCCAGAACCCACGGGACCTTGTGCCAACTGACGCTGACGCCGCTGGAAAACTCCTCGGGATATTGCGGATGAATGCGTGCGCCATACTCAACGGCCCAGCGCAGGCTTTCTTCCGGCTGCATCGCATTGAACTGGTAGGCATTTGCGCCCCAGACATAGCCGCCTAGAAGAACGCCGCTGCCACCGGAAAGAAAGTCGTTCGACGGATAGCTGATAAGCGCGATAGGCAGATCAGTATAGGTAATGCCACCGTAGATATCCTCGTCTTCTTCCCAGAACCGGCGGTTGAACTCGAGTCCGAATTTGATCGCACCGGCGTAATACATCGTATCGATGGCCCGCGACTTTGCGGATGGAAGATTGTGTTCCATCTGACCAAGGATAGAGAACGGAATCGTGCAGATACACCAATCGGCAGTGACCTCGACAGGATCGCCGCCATTCTGGCGGTCTTCGTATTGGACGCTAACGCCGCCATCTTCCTGGATCATCGAAATGACCTTGGCATTATAGGTGATAAGATCACCCACTTCGCGCTCAAACGCCTGTGCGATCATATCCATGCCGCCGACCGGCTGGAAAATGGCACTTTGGTGGTTCACGCTTTCAGCGTCACTCAGCCAACGCCACAAGTCGGACTGGAGAATTTCGCTGAGTTCCATGGGTTCGGACGGCACCGGGGCACCATCTCTGCCGCCGCCTGCTTCGCGCGCGTAGCCACGAAAGCCGCTGGTCGCGTCGCTGCTGACATAGGCATCCTCGTCGTTCAGGTGGCCGAATCTACGCAAGGACTCGACCAGTTTCACGCGATCCTCTTCCGTCACTTCTGCATCAAGCATGCCTTGGTCGGTCGCCTTGGCGAGAAGTTCGGCAATATGGCCGCGATAATCCGTCGCAATGTGGCGGAACCGTTGCGGCTCGCCGCCAAAGGCATCGCTGCGGTGCAGATATGCGTTGTGGTTCTTCTGGATGAAAGGTTCGAGCCGCACCCCAAAGCGTTTGCAGTAATCAAGCACTGCATGATGATTGTAGGGAATGCGCCACGGGCCGGGATTGATGTAATTACCTTCTTCGAAATCCACAGTCTGAGTCGTCCCGCTGATGTCGGTATAAGTATCCCCACTGCGCAACGTCCAGCATCGGCCCCCGGCCTTTTCGCGGTATTCCAGCACCTGAACGTCGTAGCCTGCATTGCGCAGCTCAAGTGCTGCCGTCATGCCAGCCAGTCCGGCACCCAAGACAAGAACGCGGTTTCCCTCGCTGGGCGCGCCTTCGAGGTTAATCCGACCCTGATATGTTGATTCCTGTGCATGACCCAACGTGGCCATGGCGTGGTACATCGCTGCCGCCCCGGCGGTCGCGCCGACCGCCCCCAGCAGTTCGCGTCTTGTCATCGTCATTGTAAGCCCCTCGCTGCGGATCAGTGCATTTGTTCGAGGATCAATCGGGGGGCGCGGCGAAAGTTCCTGAAAAAGTGACCGTGTGCGTTGACGACCTGTTGATTTGCAGCGGCTTCAAACAGATTCAATCTCAAATCCTATTCGAATGCTAACTGCAGTTTGTCGGAGGTCGCGGTCGCAGTTATGGACCTACAAAAAAAATCCGTCCGTCGGTCGTCGCGTCTACTTTCACGATTTCGACGCTCCAGTCGTAACGCAGGTATAATCGGGGGATGGGCTCAAGCGACGACGCTCAGCGAACCATCAGTTTCAAGAACTACCAGCTTGACCGTTGAGATATTTTCCACGCCCTGTTGTCGCAGCGCGGCATAGATCTCATCCTGCGTGATCCGGGCCGTGCGCATGGCGTTGTCCAAGCATTTGCCGTCGCGGACCAGTAGACTCGGCTCACTCTTCACAAGGTCGCGCATGAAGGCTGACCGTACAGATCCCCAAGTGATCAGATATTGCAGAAAGACTAACAGCGCCAAGGCGCTCAGTCCTTCAACAAGTGGCACGGCATTGTCCAGAAGCACGGTTGCCAGGGTCGACCCGAGTGCAACAGTCACGATAAGATCGAACGCATTCATCTTGCTGAGCGTCCGCTTTCCGGTGATCCGAAGCAGGAAAATCAAGACGACATAGGCAGCGGTTCCGACAATCATAATGCGCAGCGGACCGGCCCAGCCGTTGAAAAGCATGGGGTCTGTCATATGACGATCCTGCTGTTCGCAACATCAGCCAATGTTCGCCAAACCATTATGGGGAAACCGCAAGTTCTGCCAGCTCGCTGCACAAAACCCACCATTGGTCCGGGGCCGCCACATCCCGCAAGCTGCTGATGAAATCGGCATCAGCTTGCGACAGGTCCAAAAGACACAGGTCCCGCCCGTCGCTTGTCAGTCTTGCAACGCTGATCAGGCGGCAATCATCGGGCATGATGCCGCCATCGCTTGACAACGCCTGCTCAATGCTTTGTTGGCTTTCGCATGCGACCAGCGTCGTCTCGGCGAAGGCCGGACCGGATATCAAAAAAATACCTGCCGCCAAGCTTGAAAAGGTGGTCCCACGAAAGGTGATCATGTCATCGCTCCCAATATTGTTCGAAGATTAACAATGACAGCCGCGGTTTGTTCCGCCTAGAGGAACGTCTCAGTGTCCCAGCACAGTGACTTTGAAAAGCATCCATACTGCCATTGCGATCATCATCAGGTTCTCGGTCAGTGAAACAAATCCCAGCGGCACGTTGCTATCGCCACCCACGCAGGCGCATTTCAATGCGCGCTTATCTATGTAAACGGCCTTGAACACCGACACGACGCCGATCGTGCCAATGAAAAGCGCGATTGGAATGGACAGCCACAACAGGGCACCAGCGATCATCAGGACTCCGGCAATCCCTTCTGCGAAAGGGTAGATATAGCCGTAGCGCACCCACCGCTGCGCCAAAAGGTCGTAATTCAGGAACATCGTCGAAAAGCTTTCGATATCCTTGAGCTTTTGCAAGGCCAGAAGGCACATGGCAAAGGCGATAAACCATTCGGCGGCAGCGATGGTGATAAGCTGCCCCATCGCGGCCCAGCTGGTAGCCAAAGCCATGGCTGCAGCCATTGCGAAAAGCGCCATCACCGGGACGTAGGTCGTTGCATCCTTATCTGGCACAGCTTTCCCGAAATGCACGAGAAGGTCATCGTAGCCGCCGATCCGCTGCCCATCTATGAAGGTTTGCGGGGTTGTTTTCACATCGTGCTCTTCCTTGAACGCGTCTGTTTGTGCGCGCGTCTTCAGATGATGATCCTCAACTGCGTAGTTATGCCGTTTCAACAGATCCAGCGACTTGAGCCCGTAAGGACAGGTATGCTCTGGCATGACCATCCGGTGAAGGGTAGCGGTCTTTTTGGGGGTCATTGCCATGGTAGCACCTCAATATGTTGCGAACTGCATTTCTGATCCAGTCCAGAGAACAACATCGTAGGAGTCAAGATGATCCCATTTTGAGAACCGGCGAGCCGAGGGTCATTACGGGAACAGCAAGAACCCGTGCAAGCATGCCACCGACAGATGTTAAGAGGAGGCGCCGATTGATCACAGCCCCGGTCCTTCTGTGGACGCATTTGGTTGATGCCACTTTTACGCACACCACATGGGGCCCTCAGCTGCCGGAAGGTCTATAGCGGCTCGACAAATTTATCCTTAAAGGCCTTGACCCTCCAGTAGCTGGAACACCCATGTCTAGCCCACGATGGGAGGTCCAACTGGAAGAAGCATGCCGTTCAAGGTTGAAAAATAGGTAGCGGCGGCTGTGCCAAGACGATCAACAAAGCGATCCAATCGATTGATCCGGCTGCGAAGGCTGACATCGATCTGGCCACGAAGCGGGTCGACGTGACCCAAACGGCTGATGTTGCGTGGGCGGTGCTGCCAATCCGGATTTCCACGCTATCCATAAAAACCAGGTGCAATAGAATGAAATACGCAAAGACAATTCTTACAGCCGCAGCCGCAACATTTGCGCTGTCCTTCGTAGCCGCAGCGCAGGATGCAGCCTTTGAGATGCCTGCAGAATGCAATGTTGAAACTGCCATGAATGCCATGGATCATTCTGCGATGGGTCACGGCGACATGCATGGCGAGCATGCGGGCATGATGGACATGATGCGGATGGACGACGTTGATCTGCGTACCATGCCCACACATGTGCAGGAAAACATGCGCCGGATGATGATCAGCATGCGTGCAATGCATGATGGGATGATGATTGAGGATGCCGATGTGGCTTTCGCCTGCGGCATGATTGCGCATCATCAAGGTGCCATCGACATGGCATCAGTGCTGATCGCGCATGGCCAGGACCCGCAGATGCTGGCGCTCGCACAGGAAATCATCGCAGCGCAGGCCGCAGAGATGGAACAGATGCGCGATTGGCTGGCTGAAAACGCCGACTGAAGCCGCACCCGCCGCGCGGTGCCATGCCGCGCGGCAAGCAAGGTGTCTTATGCGCCAACAAACAGAGATTGATCGAACCTTTCACGTCAGTCAGCTGATAGAAAGCTGCAACCTCGGTTCGTTTCTCTCACTGAAACTGACGACCGCCATGACGGACGCTGATTAAGATCGGCGTGATCGGTCACCCGGGACTACGTCAGGTAAAGGCGAGCGAGAAACCAAGAGCTTGTCGATCCGCCGTCCGTCCAGAGCGACAACTTCGATGGTCGCAGCTATCATGTTGCGAATTCTGCAAGCTGGGTCACAACTATGCTGAAAGCTTATCAACGCTCAGCGACAAAGTGACAATCAAGCCTTCGGGAGACCACTCATAACTTATCTCACCGCCGAACTGGGCTTCCATCGTCTGACGTATCAATTCACTTCCGTAGCCGTCACCTTTTGGCGGCGCGGCGACCTTCGGTCCGCCATGCTCTTTCCAGATGATGATGACCTCATCATTCTCCTGCGCACCCGATATGTCGAGCGTGCCTGCCTCGGCTGACAGCGCACCGTATTTCAGCGAATTTGTGGCGAGCTCATGAACGATCAGGGCCAGACCTGTGGCTCCTGCCTTGCCGATACCCATGCGCGGCACTGCCACCCTGATCCGGCCTGCGAAGGCACCATCATCGTCGTAAGGCGATAGCAACACTGTGAACAGATCACCCAGCAACGCCGCCGTGCCCTGATTGCCGGGCAAAGGGCGCACCAGATCATGCGCTCGTCCCAAGGCCATCAATCGGTTTGTCAGTTGCTTTGACATATCTTCTGTCGAGCTTGACGAGCGCGAGGTAATCTTTGTCAAAGCGGCTGCGATGGCCAGCAGGTTCTTCACCCGGTGGCTCATTTCACCCGCCATAAGCTCATGGCCTTCCTCGGCGTTTTTGCGACCGCTGATATCAATGAAGATCCCCGTCATCGCGCGTTCGACAATGCCAATTTCACCGCCATGGCCACGCGCGGATATCCAGCGCACGTCACCGTTCAGTTGTGTGCGAAAGTCGATTTCATAGGCGCCTTCGACAGATTTGGTAGCCTGGAAAGCTTCTCTGACGCGATCACGATCCGCCGGGTGGATCTTTTCCGACAGTAGCTCGAACGTCAGCGGCTGGTGCAGCGGCACATCCCATAGCGCATAGCCATGCGGATCCATGGCAAAATTGTTCGTGTCCAAATTCCATGACCACAGCGCCACGCCGGCCGCATCAACCGCTGCGCGAAGTTGTTTATGTCCCCACGCCGGGGTGCCGGATGCTTTGGATGTCATAGCGGTCCTCATCAGAGCGACTGCGCTCTCGGTCAATAAAATGTGGAGCAATCAGGCCGGGATCGAATCTGCCTTTATGGCCCTAAATGTGCGGGGTCGTCTGTCAGTCTTGGAAATACTGGAACTTTGAAACGACCAATATCACCTAGCTGCCAAGAAAGCCATTGATGACCTGCTTTCTTGAAAGCGTCTACGAAGACTGGCTGATGGCCGGGTTTCGCGCGCTGGCCAGTCACGGCCCGAGCGCGTTGCGGGCCGCAGCCTTGGCGCGCGATCTAGGCACGACCAAGGGATCGTTCTACTGGCATTTCAAGGATTTGCCCGACTATCTGTCCAACTGATCAAGCTTTGGGAAACGCGCGCTTTCACCGATATTCTGGCCGCGCTTGATCCTGACCTGCCGCCACGCGGGCGTCTGGAACAATTGTGCCTGCAGGCAGCGGGCTGTCGAGACCCTTCTTACGGCGGTGCCGGGCTGCAACCAGCCTTGCGCGCTTGGGCGCTTTCGGCACCTGACGTGGCCGATGCTTTGCATCGGATGGACGCACGAAGGCTTGATGCGCTGGCCGGTCTGTGCACGCAAGCCGGCGTCACCGATCCGGCCGCCCCCCGCGCGCTTTATGCGCTGGCGGTCGGGGTCGAAGCCTTGGGTGATGAGGATGGTGCCGAGGTGATGCGCCTTCTTTTGCGGGAGCTTGAGGATCGATAGTCCGCTCTGAGCGTTTAGACGGCTATCTCGCCGGTCTTCAGCGCCAGCCCAAGAGGCGACTTGCGGCGACGCAGCGAATTTTCATTGATGAAGCGTCGCCGGATGCACCCTGAAATGGCGCAACATCTCGGTGCGGTCGTTCCGGCTCACGCGGCACTGTCCCTTCAACCTTCGCTATTCAAAAGAGCTGCAAGTTGGATACGCGTGCTACCACGCGAGTGCCTGAGTTTCACTGTTTGAGGACACCGCCTCCGCGACAAGCCATCGGCTGGTTTCGTCAGATTCATCATAAGGGTGGTCAAGGCGGGCTTGGGCGCAGGTAGACGCGGCAGCGTTACAGCTCTCGCCGGACCCGGCCTGTCTTGGCTATCGCGCTGATAGGATCGTTTCGGCGCTGGTGCTTCTTAATGATGCTGCGCCGGAGTGCCGCTCGCTCCGGGCTGACATTGCTACTGGCTGGTCTGGGTGGATGCCGCGCTGCACGTGTCAGTAGCGTTTCTAGTTATCGCGGCATCGCTGCGCAATGCGCGCCCGCTGCCGCCTGACCCGATCCCAGCGCGAAAGCGGCGGGGGCCGCATAAGGGTTCAGCGTCGCTGTCGCCAGATCGAAGAACATCAGCCCTGCCAGCAGGACAATGGTCAGACCAAAGGTCAGTCTGCGGGTCATGACCGCGCCTCCAGCCCCAGCGCGGGGCGCAGGCGCACCCCGACCACGGCACCCAGAAAGGCCATCACGAACCAGGCCCAGCCATGCAGGCTGCCGGTGGAAATCCCCGAGAAGAACGCACCGACATTGCAGCCAAAGGCCAGCCGTGACGAATACCCCATCAGGAAACCCGCGACGATCACCGCTATCCACGCGCGCGCCGGCAGGCGCGGTAATTGCGCCGAAAGCCCTCCAACCCGCCAGACAGCAACCAGCCCGGCGCCCCCGATGATCCCGATATTGGTCAGCGATGTGACGTCGGTGAAAATGCTCTCACCCAATCGCAGGGCGTTGGCGTCGGCAGACCAGAAGCCAGACCCCGACAGGTCCGCACCGACTGCGACAGCACCTTTCGCCGCCCACAGACCCAGCCCGTAAACCACGCCCCAAGGCTGACCTGCGACAACCAGATTGCCGATCGCCAGCACCGCCACGGCAATCGCCGCCAGCCAAAGCCGCCCCGGCAGCCGCCGGCTGCCCGGTTCCGCGATGATCAGTAACACAACCGCCACTGCAGCCAACAGCGCCAAAGTCACGCCAAGCCCGCTTGTCCCGCTCAGCACGACAGGCGCCAGCGTACCTAGATCGGTCCACCAGAACAGATGAAAGGCACCGGCAAAACTGCCGATCGCAAAGAAGGGCAAGGCAAGCAACCCCACAGGATTACCAGATCCGGCGTTGACCAGCGTGCCCGACCCGCAGCCCAGAACCACCTGCATCGCAATACCAAAGACAAAGGCACCACCCAGCATCGCCCAGCCAACAGGCGCATGCGCCCCGATCAGAACCCCATCCTGCGCCGACAAAAGCGGGATCGCGACGAGCGCGACAATCCCGATGGCCAGCAATTGCGCCAGCACACCGGCCACCTCCCGACGCAGGATCAGTGCGCGCCATGGCCCAGCGAACCCGAACCGCAACCCTTCCAGCGCGATGCCAAAGCCAAGGCCGATCAACAGCAGCATGCCGAAACGCACGCCTGCCGCCACCGCCACGGCCATGACCAGTGCGGCGGCCAAGCCGACCAGCGCGGTGCGCCGCAGATAGGGTGTCTTTTCGACGGTCGGCTGCGCTTGGGCAAATGACATCTTGCTATCCTTGGTCAGGTTTAACGAAACTGGTTCAGCAGATTGCGGAACACACCGGGCACATTTGCCATCTGGTGACCGCCCTGCGAATAACCAACCATGGATTCAGGGTAAAGCTTCACATTCTCGACCCCGGCAAGCTCGGACAGGGCAAACCAGTTCGTTGCCGCCCAATGGCCGGTGTTGCAGAACGACACCAGCTCTTCCTGCCCGGTGAACCCCTGATCCGCCGCCAATTGACGGGCGGCGTCGGCGTTCACGATGCTTGGACCGCTGGAAAACCAGTTGGAATGCTCAAAATACTGCGATTGCGGCAAGGTGCCCGGACGCGCGGCAGAGGGGTGCGCATCCTCGCCTTCCCAGAAACTTTGCGGGCGCGCGTCAAGCAGCAGGGCGCTGCCGGAATCGACCAGCGCGACGACTTCATCCGTCGTCGCCAGCCATTGATCGGAAAAGTCCAGATCAAACGACGATGGCGTCGGTTCGGTCGCCACATCGGTGGTGGGAAGCTCGGCCAATGTCCACGCGCGCTGCCCGCCATTCAGAATGGCAAGATCGCTGACGCCGGACGATTTCAGCGTCCAGTATACCCGCGCAGCCGCGCCAAAATCGGTTTCGTCCGTGCCTTCGTGAACCACGACGATGGCTGTCTCGGTCGTGATCCCAAGGCTGCGCAAGGTTGCTTCCAGGTCGGCCACGGCCGGCAGCGCGCCGGGGTTGTCAGCCGGTCCGCGGAACAGCGCATAGGGGCCGCTGATCGCGCCGGGAATGTGCGCCTCGCCATAGGCATCGCCGCGAATGTCCAGAACGGTGACGTCACCCGCTTCGACGAGCGTGGAAAGAGCTTCTGCGCTCACCAGCGGGCCGAAATCGGTTTGCGCAATCGCTGGTGCTGCAAAAGCCAGCGTGGCAGTAAAGACAAGGGCGGAACGTATCATGGGACAATCCTTCAAGAATGATCATTGATCTCTCACATCGTCGCTCGGGCGTGTCGCTGCAAGGGCGGTTCCGCGTCCTGCCGATGGGAGCGAATTCCAGCATTCGTAAACCACAGGTGATAATGGCACATCTGTCTTGCAAAGTCCCGGGTTTAGAAACAGCGTTCCGCAAAACACCTACCGTTCACAATGGTCCGTTCTTATTTGTCTATGCGGTCGTTCGCATGGCTGCCGAAGTTCCATCCGCCCAGATAACCACCGTCGGCCTGAGCGGGAACGCCAAGTGCCCGCTCCGTGAAGGCATTGGCATGTCGGCCTGGTGGAAGAATTTATCATTGATATGGGTGGGCGCTTGGCGCGACGTTCGGCCGGTGTCGTGCCTATCGCGCGACCATACGCAGCTCAAAACCGCCTGCGCGGACAGTGATCAGCCGCAGCACGCCTTCACGGTAAAGCAGAGCCATATTCAGCCTCGTGAAGCGGAACGGCGACAGATGCCCAGGGCCGGCGATGACATGGTAATCCATGTCGCAAAGCGTACCTGCGGCGTCGGCGGATTGCGAAAGGGTGGCGATCTGCATCACTCGGCGCCCGTCGTACATGGTAAATGGCGCAGGACAGGTGTCAGCCATCGCAATTTTGGCAAAACCTTCATTTAAGACGATTGTTCCGGCCGGCACCGCCTCTGGCGCAGAGGCCGCCGTCGCTTCGTGCATCGGGGTGACATTGGTCGAAATCACCTGGCCCGCGCTGACGACAACTGAAATCTGCCGTTCGGCGCTTTGCGCGAGGTAATGCGTGACCGCATTTCCCTCGGCGGTGCGCGCGGGACGGGTTTGCGCCGTAAAATGTCCGTCCGCGACACCCAGCGGGGTATTGTCAAGATCCGACACCAGATCCAGCGTGACGGTATCAAAACCAAGGCCGCCAAGCTGCCGCTGCCCGAGCATAAGATCATAATGTTTGACCTCGGCCTTGATGGCGGAGCCAGCGAATACAAGAAAGAAAAGCGCAGGCAGAAAGCGAGTCATCATCCGACTCCATAAGGGCACATGGCGGCGGTCTAGGCCAAAGGTGAACCAAAAGCGATTCCCAAGATGCGCAGGTGGCGGTGCTGAGCCGTGTAGAGTTTCGAATTACGTCCGCGTCGTCTGACAAGGGGCTGGTTGCCAATCGTACGAAACGGCGGGCGAAGATGAGAAGCTGGCGGTCTGCGCATAACTGCAACCCATTTTCATGCGACACTCTCATAGTTGACCTTGCGTCACATAGGCAGAGGCAGGCATGATATTCAGGCCTGCTCAACTCCAGGAAGAATGTGGGCAAGACCGGGCGGTAGGGAACCAGTGAAAATGGCGGAACGATTGAAGTATCCAACACGGGCGCCGGAGTTTGACGATCTCGTCGATAAACTGGAGCATGTGATCAGCGGTGGCCTTGATATGGCCGATGTCGCGCGCACGATCCAAAGCCTGCCGTCTGCTGATGCGATTGTGCAAGACTATCCTGCACCGGACGCGCCCGTCGTGCTGGTCGTCAATTCCCAAGGCATCGTGGTCAGCCAGAATGCCGCCGCCGTGCGCCTGCTGCGTCTGGAGCCGGGCTGCTGCATTGCCGAAATCATGGAAACACCAGATTCCGCACGCCTGTTTCTGGCGCGCAGGGATTTTAGCAGCGATCCGGCCCCGATTGTCGTCGCCACACCCGACGGCGACACGATGTTGCTGCTGGGTGTGATGCATGAGGATGGCGGTCTGATCACCCTTTACGAAGTGCGCCGCGGACTTGATGATCGCGTGCAACAGCAGCTTGCCGAAACGATCGGTTTGTCTGCGGGGGAAAAGCGGGTCTATTTTCGCCTTCTGGAAGGCAAGACCGCCGATGTGATCGCGACCGAACTGACACGTACCGCAGGCACCGTGCGGCAGCAGATCAAGGCGATCTTGGCCAAGGCGGGCGTGCGTTCGCAGGTGCAGCTGGTGTCGCTGGCCTATGCATTGTCGCTGACGGCTGGCCGCACGACCCACGCGGAGGGCAGTGTGGCATGGCGTGGGTCGGCGACGACGGTACGCGTCAATGCCGTGGGTGAGGTGGGTTTCCACCGGCTGGGCCTGCCCGGTGCCATTCCCGTATTGTTGTTTCACGGGGCGCTGTTCGGTATCGCCGCCCTGCCGGAAATGCAGTCCGCAGCCCGTGCGTTGGGGCTTGATGTCATCGCGCTGGAACGGCCTGGTTATGGAAATACCCCCATGCCGGATGATGGCGACACCCTTGGGCGCGCGACAGAGCATGCGGTTCAGACACTGGATGCCTTGGGCATCACAAAAGTTGTCGTTGTGGCACATGATGTCGGCACGCGGTTCGCGGCCCGGTTTGCATTGACCCGGCCGGATATGGTCGCCGCGCTGATTGCCGCACCCGCGACCCCACCGATGCAGGATTGGGCGCAAACCGCAGAGATGCCGACGCGGCACCGCGTGAACGCCTGGGCCGCGCAAAACCTGCCGGGGCTGATGGACAGGATCGTCATGCTGGGCCTGACGCAGATTGCGCGCAAGGGGGTCGATCTGATCCCGCAATTCGTCTTTGGCGATTGCGCTTTTGACCGGGCTGTCATGTCACACCCCGAACGGGCGATTGCCCTGCAAGAGGTTTTCTCGTTGGTGTGGCGGCAACGGGGTGCCGGTTTCCGCCGCGATATGCTGATCACAAATGAAAACTGGCATGATGAACTGTCCCGGATCACCGTTCCGTTCATCGCGCTGCACGGCGCGAAAAGCCAGACAGTCGCGCAAAGCGCCGTCTTTGCGATGACGCAGACATTGCCCGACGGTCATTTTCGGCTGGTGGAGGATGCAGGTCACAGCCTGCCGTTCAGCCACGCTTCTTTGATCCTGCGATATGCGCTTGCGGCAGGCATGCGCGCCGGACTTGCAGGGTCTGAGCACGGTATCGTCTGAGCTTTGTGCAGGTTCGCTACCATCTGGTAGTTTTCTTTCGCTTAGGACACCGCGAAACAATCCTGCAAAACAAGCAGGAGTTTCCATGACCGATTTCAGCATTTCCCGTGCATTTGGCCTGATGGTGCGTACGGCCCCGTTTATTGTTTTTCGGATATTGGTCTATTTCGGCATCGCCTGCGCCTATGTGATCGTGACGGGCACCGGGGCGGGGATCGGCTGGGGCATAGGCGGTTTCGGCGATGATGAATTTCGCACCGGCGCGACCTTTTGGGGTGGCGCTGCCGGGTTCGGCCTGACAGCCGGTGTGATCTATTTCCTGCGTGAATATCTCCTTTATACCGTCAAGGCGGGGCATATCGCCGTGCTGGTCGAGCTGATCGATGGTCGCCCCCTGCCGCAAGGGCGTGGCCAGATCGCCCATGCGACCGCGGTGGTCAAGGAACGCTTTGTCGAAACCAGTGTGTTGTTTGGCATTGATCAACTGGTCAAAGGTGTGCTGCGCGCGATCACGGGGCTGGTACAGGGGATCGCCACTTTCCTGCCGATCCCCGGCGTGCAGCAGATCATGGGAATCGTCCGCGCCTTTCTGCGCATCGCCGTGGGGCTGGTGGATGAGGTGATCCTGGCGCATGCGATCCGCACCCGTAGCACGAACCCCTGGGCATCGGCCCGCACCGCGCTTGTGCTTTACGGCCAGAACGCGGGGCGGATGATGCGCAACGCCGCCGTGCTGACCGTGATCGTGTGGCTGTTGTCGCTGGTCGTCTTTCTGGTGATGCTCGCACCCGCCGCAGCGGTCGTCTATCTGATCCCCGGTGCATGGTCGGCAGGTGGCGTGGTATTCGCGCTGGTCTTTGCCTGGGCGGCCAAGGCCGCACTGATCGAACCCTTCGCCATCGCTTGTATGCTGCAGGCCTTTTTCAAGGTGACCGACGGGCAGCAGCCGGACCCCGTCTGGGAAAACAGGATCGAGGGCGCATCAGACAAATTTCGCAAGATGGGTGCACGCGCGGCGGCGTGGACCATGCCTATCTCCAAGGCGGCGCCCCCCGCACCACAGCAAGGCACCACCGCATGACGACCGCAGCGTCGTTCAGCCTTGTGCGCATGGTTGGGCGTTATTCTGCCTTCAGCCGCGGCATGCAGTTCGGTGAATCCTACCAGCAACGGCCTGTTGCGGCGGAGCTGCCGGATAATGATCTTGCCATGCTCAAGGCGCAGCTTGCACCGGTCATGGCAGGCCTTGACCGCGACCGCGCGGCGCATGTGACCCATGCGGATAACTTTCTTATCTACTGCGCGCTTCCGGGGGCGGCGCTGTTGGGGCTGGTGCTTGGTTGGGGGATCAGTGGCGATATCCGACTTGGCCTGTTTCTGGCAGCGCTCGGGGCCCTGGGCGCGCTGTTGTTTTTGTTCGGCAAGGCGGCCGAAGCGCCCCGCGCGGCCACCAGGAACGAGATTACCGATGCGCTGGCCCTCCATCTGATGGGCTTTCGCGTTGATCCTGATCCGGTGATCGGGCGCGAGGAAATCGACGCTCTCAAGCTGTTCAGCCGTGTGCGCAAGGTGACGGTGGATATGTGCCTGACCGGCCAGCGCGACGGTCGCATCGTCATTGTCAGCCGGATCGGCCTGACGTTCGGCAGCGACCGCAACTACAAGGAAGCGCAGGGCAAGGGCCTGACCTATGTGATGGTCGAGGTGGCAGTTCCCGAAACCGCCCAATCTGACAAGAAGACGACGATCATGGCGAAAGATGCGTCGAAAATCATCAAGGGTTCGCAAAAGCTAGCGCATCGGCAAAAAGCGATTCCGACCGGGGATGCGGATTTTGACGCCCGCTATACCGTCTTTGGCGATGTGTCTCGCATCACACCGGCCCTGCGCGCCGGTTTCACCCGGTTGGAGGCAGAGGCCCGCTGCGATGTGACCGGCCTGTCCGAAGTGTCCGCCGGCATGGGCTTGCGCCCATGGATGGTGATCGTGCCGGGCAAGCTGGTTGTCCTGACGCCTTTGTCCATGTTCGACGGCGCATTCGAACCGCCGCCTTACTGGAAACCGCTTGACCCTGACGTGTTGATCCCCGCCTTCGCCTCCGATCTTGCGATCCTGAACGGCTATATCAACGCGGCCCTTTCACTACCTCTTGGAGACATCACATGAAACGCCTCATCCCTGCCTTTGCCGCGCTGATGCTGTCTGCCGCCCCTGTCATGGCGGACCGCGTGGCCGTTCTTGTCTTCGATGCCTCAGGGTCAATGTGGAACCGGGTCGAGGGCGAAACGACCCGGATCGAGGTCGCGCGCGACGTGATGGCTGATTTTTTCGGCAGCCGCGACGCGGCGGTGCCATTGTCTGTCATCGCCTATGGTCACAACCGGCGCGGTGATTGCCGCGATATCGAGGTGATTAACTCCATGGGTCAGGGCGATGCCCAATCGCTGGAAAGCCGTTTGCGCGCGTTGATGCCGCGCGGGATGACGCCGCTGACCGACAGCCTCGCCATGGCGCGCGATCAGATTCCGCCATCGGCAGAGGCGGCGGATATCATTCTTGTCACCGATGGTCTGGAAAACTGCGAAGGCGACCCCTGCGCACTGGCCGCTAGCCTTGCCGCGGAAGGCATCGACATCCGCGCCCATGTCGTCGGCTTCGGGCTGAGTGCGGTCGAAGTCGAGGCTTTGTCCTGCATCACGGACCAGACCGGTGGCATGCTGTTCCAGACCAATTCTGGTGCGGAACTGGCTAATGCGTTGCAACAGGTCAGTGCGGTCATGCCGGAACCCGCGCCCGAACCTACGGCGGCCCCGGAAACCCCTGCCATGCTCGACCACCATTTCGTGTTTCGTGACACCGGCACTGGCACGCCGCGCGGCTTGATGGAATGGCGCGCGGAAGCGCCCGATGGCACGGTGATCCCGCTTGGAACGACGGAAGGTACGCAGCAAAGCCTTGAAGGGGTTTCACCCTCGCTGCCAGCGGGCGAATGGCTGATCGTGGCCGAAGGCTCCGAAGGTCGCGCAGAGCGGCAGATGAGCCTGACACAATGCTGTGGCAGTCATGGCATTCCCTTTGTCGGGTCAGAAATGGTTTCAGTCATTCCGCCGATCAGTCAGGTGCAGGCGGGTATGGCGGCGCGCCTTCCCTATGAAATCACCCACCCCGGCACCAGCCATCTGGGCGGCACACCGTACAAGATTATCGCAACCGGGCCCGAAGGGTCGCTGACCCGCGATCAGATCGTGCGGGATGACCTGATTACCAGCCGCGAACCGGGAATGCGCGGCGGTGCGACTGGTGAACTGGCGACCGGTACTTACCGCCTCGTTGTCGCGGTTGCCCGCAGCAATCGTTATGACATTATTGCAGAACAGAGCTTTGAAGTTGTGCGCGATCCGGCCGTCAACATTGTTGCCCCCGGCTATGCCCAGCCTTTTGAGGAAATACAGCTGTCAATGGATGGCGGCTATGCGACGAGCTATGTATTCAATCTGGTCGATGAAAATGACCGCGATCTGCTGGGCGGATATGCGCTTTATTATGGTCCCGGGGGGTCGCTGCACGCCAAGCTGAAAATGCCTGATGTGGAGGGCGTCCGTGATCTGGTAATCCGTCGCGCGGGCGAGATCATCGCCCGCAAGCCGATTACCATCGGCGATACGCCGCCCGCTCCTCTCGTACAGGATTCGTTGCCCACTGTCCCCGCCACCTTCCGCCTGCCGCCCGAGGTGCCGCAGTCGGATGTGAGATGGGACGCGGTGCCGCTGGATGCTGATATGTCGCCCGAGGCTTGGGCACCGATGGACACCGGTCCGGTCATTACCGGGACGTTCGAACCCGGCAACTGGCGTGTGACGGCCTATGCGCCGGGCGAAGTCACGTTATCCGCCGATGTTGCGATTTTTCCCGGGCAGGTGAATGATTTCACTGTCCAGATCAATGCGAGCGATGACGAGGATTCGGGTGCCTTTGGCCTTGAAGGCCAGTGGCGCGTGCTAGCCGTGCCGCCCCGTGATGCACCTGCCGGCACGCCGGAAGAGGCGATGACCATGCTCGATGTCACGCTGGAAACCAACAGCGCCGGCACCGCCTATACCGGTCGCTTTACCGCCTCTGCCATCATGACCGGTACGCAAGGCACCGAAAGCGCGCTTGACAGCGTGCAGGAGGAAGAAGGCACACTGATCATCCGCCTCACTGATCCGGGTGTGTCGCCAGAGCCTTTCGTGATCGCCGTGGCCCCTTATGGCGACGGCTTTTCCGGCAGGATGGCATCCGGCCCGAATGCTGTGCCGGTCATTTTCTGGCCAACTGCCATGCCGCTGCCCGATGTCGCGGATATGCAGGATCAGCTTTATGGCCCCGCGCCCGAAGATCACGGATCATTGCAGCCAGAAACTGTCTTTACCTGCGCTGAATTCATCTGTTCCTGGACCGATCCCGCCAGCGGTGTCACTGTTCCCTTGCCGCAAGGCTGGAGCGTGACCGCGCCAGAGTTCCAGACTGCCTCTGCCACGCCTGTGGAAATGGTCAACCCAAGCATGTCACTTTTCGGCCCGGACGGAGAGGCATTGTACCTCAACCCGCGTCAATGGCTGGAAAGCAACGGCAACTGCTATGACACCAATGATCTGGGCAGCCTGTGCCACTTTGCTGATGCGGATATCCCCACCGCGCTGACCGCCAGCATGATCGCGCCGCTGATGGAACGCGGCCAGCCGGTGACCGGGACGCAGGAACGCCCGGTCAGTCTGACGCTGCCGGGGGTGCCGGGTGATGCGGTTTATGAACTGGAAGTCACGCTGGTCAGCGGAGAAGATGAGCGCCACACCAGTGGTCAGCGTTTCCTGGGCGCGATGTCGATGGAAGATTATGCGCTGATCGTCGGCAATGTCTACGACATCCGCGCCACCATCAACGGTCGGGATTACCGCAACCGGAATGTCACGGTCACGCCCGGAAATATGGCGCAGACGGTGACGCTCGCCCCGGTCTATCAATGGGATGAGGTAACGATGGAATTGCCTGAGACACCGATTGTTGCAGGATCAGGCGGGTTTTTCCCTGTGACGATGACGGCACCTGACGGGTTTCAGGGCACGATCGCCGTGCATGGTGCCTATGACCGTGATGGTCCGGCGCTGTTTTCGGTCAGCGGAGCACGGTTGATGGGCGGGCAGGATCAGGTTCTGCCAGTGCCCGACCAGCCCGGTTTCTATGAAATCCGGTTTCTGGACATCAATGGTGATATGTTCGGCGGCACCGAATTCGAAGCGATCACCGCCGCCGCCGATGCCAATGTGATCGAAGTCATGCCCAGCGGCACCACGCAATTCGGGGCTGGCTGTTTTATCTCGGCATCTCTGACGGGGCCGGAGGGTGACAATTATACCATGATCGCCCCGGTCACAGCCAGCGCCAATGGCCGCGAATTGCGCAGCATTCTGGATGCAGATGCCCCCTTGGTCTTTGAAATCCATTCCTTTGGCAGCACGGGGCAAAGCATCGCCGATCTGATGCTCATGGCCCCCTGCGCCGATATCACGCTGGATTTTGAAACCCCAGAATGCCGTTTCAGCGTCGGAGACGGCATCCAGACCAGCGATTGCCCGGCAGAGGTCAATTTCCTGCCGATGACATTGGCAGAGGCCGGGTCTCATTTCACCGATGCCATCGTCGCCGAAGCGACCGAGGCCGCAAATGCCGAGGCAATTGAACCCGCCACGCCCGCCGACCCAACCTTCATCGAAATCACGCCAGGAGATATCAGCACAGACCAATTGCTGGATCTTCTGCTCGCCCCTGCACAGACGGAGTAACCCATGCGCCGATATCTGATTTCTGCAATCGCAGTGCTGCTTGCCGCGACATGCGGTGCGACGGCGCAGACTGGCCAGAAAATCCAGATCGCCAGTTGTACCGAGGGTGGCTGCAGCTGTCGCGTGAGCAAACTGACACTGGACGAAGTCGCTGCAACCGTGCCGGTCAATATTCCCGCTGGTGCCGAAGACATGGTGCTGGTGCGCACCCCGGACGGCAAGCTGGGGTGGAGCGCGATGGCCCCTGCGGATCTTGACCTGCTTTATGGCGGACAGGGCAGTTGCCCGCTGCAATTATTTGACGAACTGGCCCCGCAAGACGGTGTATGGCGGATAGCGGCCGGGGCGACAGATGCCTCCGCCTGTCCGCTTTTGGGCGGGGCGGGTGGCCCACCACCGATGAGCGGTGAGGCCCGCCAGATCAACTGGGGTGGCAGTTTTCACCCTGACAAGCTGATGTCAGAAGCCGCTGGCCTTGTGCGCTGGTCCAGCACCGGCGCGCGCACCTGGCGGGGTGTTCTGGCGGACGAGGCGATGAGCAGCAGCGATGGTGCGACCGCCGCCAGTGTGATCTGGACCCTGAGCCTTGTCAGCCCGACCGAAGTGCAGGGCAGCAGCGTCTTTGACTACAGCATTTCGTCCAATGCAGGCGACGCCATGGTCAATGCAATTCTTGGCGGCATGCAATGCAAGACACAGACGCCATTCGTTGCGCGACTGGTGCAATAGTCACGATGGCGGGCCGCCTGCTGGCCATGGCTGACACCAGCGATCCTGCGATCAGGGATGTCGTCGGGGCGGAAGGTTTCACCCCCGCCGATCCGGGTTACTTTCGGTCCGGACTGGCTGGTCAGGCGGCAAGGCGCCGGATTCTTTCCAGATATGACACCGCTGGGGTCAGCGCTGCGGCCTTTTCGTTTGCCGGGCTAGCAGGTCAAGCTTCTTGCTTAGTGGTTCAGTCTCGACGCAGGCGCGATCACGCGCTTAGCAGCGCCTTGCTCATGCGCAGGCTGACGCGCAAACCGTCATCGGTCCAATCGCGACTGATCGAGCCGTTTACCTACTGGATGATCCTTTCCATCATTTCACTGCCAAAGCCGTTGTATTCGGTCACTTCATTGGGTGGCGACGCGCTGTGTTCCTGCCAATCGACCTGCACTTGATCCTCGTTCTCCATGCAGGTCAGGACCAGTCGTCCGGTTTCCTGTGATAATGCGCCGTATTTTAGCGAATTTGTGGCCAATTCATGGATGAGCAAGGCAACAGATTTGATCGAGGTTTCCCCCACTGTCACCTTGGGTGCTGTGATGTGAACGGTCTTGCTGCTGGTATTCTTGTGCATATAGGACTTCAAAAGCGTCTCAAGTAGATCGTAGATGAAAACGGAATGTTTCTGATCATGAAAAGCTGGCAAAATAAGTTCGTGAGCAGCTGCAAGGCCACGCAGACGAAGCGTAAAATCCTTCAGCATTTCTTCTTTCGTATCCGAGCTTCTTGCCGCAATGGCCGCCAACGAGGATGACACACTGAACAGATTTTTAATCCGGTGAACCATCTCTCTTGAAATCAGATCACGCTCTTCTTCGGCCAACTTGCGGTATGACACGTCAAGGAACACGCCATACATGATCCCTTTCCGGATGCCCTCGTCGTCACCTCGGCCTCTTGCAGAGACCCAGCGAATTTTGTCGCCGTGCATAATTCGGAAATCAATCTCGTATTGCCCGGGACGTTCACGCGTGGCTTTGAAGGCAGCACCGACCTTTTCAAGGTCTACGGGGTGAATTCGTGTCGATAGTTCCTCAAAGGAAACGGCGCTTTTGGGTTGCATCCCCCAGATCTCAAATGCGCGCTCGTCCATCGTGAATTCATCTGTCTCGACGTGCCAGGACCATAGCGCTACACCTGCGGCCTCGGTGGCAAAGCGTAGACGTTGTTCTTCCCATATACCGTCATTAGTTGCCGCACCGGTATTATCTTTCATGGCTGTTTTCCGTTATCGCATTCTCTTGATGATTACCCGAACAGATGTTTGCCCGGGCGCATGTTTCCAACGCCCACGACCACAGCCATGTCCGCGTACCCAATGATACTGGGTGCGCCCTATGTGCATAGCGGACCAGCTTTCAATCTTTTGCGATCTTTGCATTTTATACGAGCATTAGAGCGAGGGAGTCAGTCCGCGTTGCGTGTAAACGTGGCACCGCTCAGGATGTTGCAGGACCCGTCGCCATCTTCAAAAGTAAATCCTTCGTCGTCAAACGTGACATCACAGGTGATGGGAAATTCGGTTTCACCCACGTCCCCCTCCACTTCGCTTAGCGTGATCATGCCCTCGGATAATGCGTAGGTGCCGGTGACGCTCTCGTCATTGAGCGTGTTGCGCATCTGGAATGTCCCGTCGGAACTGAACGTGGTGCTGGTTGATCGGTGTATGTACCGGGTATCCGGAATAATGCCAGCAGCGTCAGCACGAAGTTGTGCGCCTGTTTCTTCCTGTACGACGGTAATGCGTTGTTCGAGAATGGAGAGTTGTTCGCTGCGGTCCGAAAGCATCTGTGATAATTCGTTTGTCATCTCTTGCATCGCCCGGGTTTGCTGTTCAGCCGCAGATGCATCAGCGGCCAGCTCTTCGCGGCGCTGCGAAAGCGTGTCTACAGATCGCTGAAGCGCCTCGCGCGTTGCTTCGATGTCGTCCTGTTCCTGTCGCGCGGTCGCAAGGTTTTGTTCTGCGGACGCCTCTGCGTCGCGCGCGGCCTGAACACGCTCTTCGGCGTTTGCGGCTTGTTCTGCCAGTTGTGCAGCTTCGGAAGAAAGGTCAGCAATGCGTGATTGAAGATCGGCTTCTTGTTGCCGCGCTTCCTGCAGACGTTCACCGATATCGGAAAGTTCCTGTGTCGCCGTCGTGACGGCATCCTGTGTCTCGGTCAGGGTGGTTTCGATCTGGGCCGTTTCGTCGCGGCCTTGCACAAGTTCGGATTCCAGGGTTTCACGTTCTTGGCGCAGCGCCTGCAATTCATCATCAAGAGCCGCGACCTCGGACCGTGTTTCTTCCAGGCGCTGGGTCAGGGTTTCCAGTTCACCTGCGCTCGCGTCACGGGTCGTGGTGGCTTCGTCCGCTTCGGCACGCAGGGCAGCGATGCGCGTATCAAGCTCTGCGGCTGTGCCGTGCAGAGCGATCTGCCGTTCCAGATCATTCCGCGCTTCGGCAGATACAGACCAGAAATACAGGGCGAGGAGCCAGCCGAGAAGGGCGATACTTGCTACTGCGGTACCGATCCACCGATACCGCGTTTCTTTCCCAGCGTTCTGCGACATGCGTCACCCCCAAATAAAATGCTTGGCAGCAAAATGCACCTACCGCCGTTGTATGAACGTGAAGCATGACAAAAGGTTCCGTAGTGCGGGACATTTTTTGTCGGAAAATGGCCACGAAAATCTAGTGATCTGCCGCGGGCTTCTTTGGCTTGGGTGGCTTTGTGCCCGGCTTCATCACATCGAATTCATCGGGTGTATGCGCTGATCCTTCGTGATCTCCCTGATCATGTTCGCGGCGTTTGGTCGGGGGGCGCTTTTCGGCGGCGGGTTTGGGTTCGTTTGGCATTCGCTGCACCTTTTCCAGCTTTGATCGCGGTTTGATGCAACATCAACGGTCCGATCGCGTCAACGTTCCCAGCGCATACGAAAGAGGCCCTCTCATCGCTTTGAGCGCAGGTGGAACAATCGGTGGGGCGGGCAGTTGGCTCTGTGAGAGGAGTATGCAGAATGTCAGGTTTTCGCGCAAAAACACTCACCAAGCCCATCCATAAATGGGCGAAACGCGCATTGCCAAGTCTGTCACCGACAGAACGCGAGGCAACCGAAGCAGGGGAAGTCTGGTGGGAAGCAGAGCTGTTTTCCGGCAACCCCGACTGGACGAAACTGACCGACGTCAAAGCGCCGCTGCTGAGCGCGCGCGAACAGGCGTTTATCGACGGGCCCTGTCAGGAATTATGCGCGCTGATTGACGACTGGAAGATCAATCAGATCGACGCCGATCTGCCCGAAGAAGTCTGGACATTCCTGCGCGAGAACAGGTTTTTCGGCATCATCATATCGGAAAAATATGGTGGGCTTGGATTTTCAGCCTTAGCCCACTCCGAAATCGTGCGCTTCATCTCGACCCGGTCGGTGGCGGCCGCGGTGACTGTCATGGTGCCGAATTCCCTAGGCCCGGGCGAATTGCTGCATATGTTTGGCACCGATGCGCAACAAGATCACTGGATGCCACTTCTTGCCAGCGGCGAGGAATTGCCTGCCTTTGGCCTGACCAGCAACGAAGCCGGGTCCGACGCCAGCGCCATGATCGACGACGGTGTCGTCGAAGAAGGCATCTGGCAGGGCGAAAAGGTGCTCGGCATCCGCCTGAACTGGTCCAAGCGTTACATCACCCTTGCGCCTGTTTGCACGGTTCTGGGGCTTGCGTTCAAGCTGCGCGACCCGGACGGCCATCTCGGCAAGGGCGAAGATATCGGGATCACCTGCGCTTTGGTTCCCACCGACCTTCCCGGCGTGGAAACCGGTCGGCGTCATATTCCCTCAGCTACCATGTTCCTGAATGGCCCCACCACCGGCAAGGATGTGTTCATCCCGCTGGATCATATCATCGGCGGCACGGATTATGCTGGTCGCGGCTGGATGATGCTGATGAGCGCTTTGGCCGCCGGCCGGGGCATATCGCTGCCATCTATGGGCTGTGCTGCGACTGCGATGTCGGCGCACACGAGTGGCGCCTATGCGCGGATCCGCCAGCAATTCGGCCTGCCTATCGGGAAATTTGGCGGCATTCAGGAACCTTTGGGTCGTCTTGCCGCGAATGCCTATGCGATGGATGCCGCAAGGCGTCTGACCTGCGCCGGTCTTGATGAAGGACGGTCATTGTCAGTGATTTCCGCGATTATGAAGTGCCACGCGACCTATCGCATGCGTGACGCGGTCAATGACGCGCTGGACATCCATTCCGGCAAAGCCGTGATCGACGGCCCGTCTAATTATCTACAGGCCTGCTATCGCGCGGTGCCGATCGGCATCACCGTTGAAGGGGCCAATATCGTCACCCGGTCGCTGATCATCTTTGGTCAGGGGGCGATCCGGGCGCATCCGCATATCCTCGACGAAATGAAGGCGCTGACGCTGGAAGATGAGGCGGAAAGCCTTGACGCGTTTGACAAACATTTCTGGGCGCATGTGGGGCACAGCGTCAAAACCTTCTTCCGTGCTTTCGGGCGCGCATGGACGGGCGGGCGTATCGGCCCGGCCCCCGCTGCCGGGCCGGTTACTGACATCTATCGCCAGCTTGCGCGTTGGTCGGCTGCCTATGCCTTGACAGCGGACTTCGCCTTTCTGACCATCGGTGGCGCGCTGAAGCGTAAAGAGATGCTGTCAGCCCGCATGGGCGACGTGCTGTCCGAAATGTATATCCTCAGCGCCGTGCTCAAGCGGTGGGAAGATGAAGGGCGGCAAAAGGCCGACCTGCCCGTCGTTCGCTATAATGCGGAACGCGCTTTTCAGCGCATTCAGACCGCGATGGATGAAGTGTTGGTAAATTTCCCAAGCCGCTGGGCGGCAGGACTGTTGCGGCTGGTGACCCTGCCGGGTGGCAGCGCGCGCGCACCGGATGATGCGCTGACCGAAGCCTGTTCAGACCTGCTGTATGAACCATCCGCTTCACGCGACAGGATTGTGGGGCCGGTCTATGGCGGTTGCACCCGCGACGGGATCGCCACGTTGAATGCCTGTTTTGCCGCAGTGACCAAGGCAGCGCCCTTGATGAAAAAGCTGCGCAGCGCCGAACAATCCCCTGATGCCGCTTTGAAAGGGGGGATCATCACGCAAGTCGAGCATGACCAGATCAGCCATATGCAGGCGCTGACCGAACAGGTCGTCGCGGTGGATGATTTCAGTCCCGAGGAACTGGCGCAGCTTTATCCCGCTCTCAAAACCGGACGCATGCTGACGAAGGAGGCCGCAGAATGACCCGTCCCGTCTATCTTGTCGATGGTGCCCGGACACCGTTTTTAAAGGCTAGGTCCGGCCCTGGCCCGTTCACACCCGTCGATCTGGCGGTGCAATGCGGCCGACCGTTGCTTGCGCGCCAGAGATTCGACAGCCGTGCCCTTGATCTGGTGATACTTGGCTGTGTGAACGTGCTGCAGGATGAAATGAATCCGGCCCGCGTGGCTGCGCTGCGCCTTGGGCTGGGGGCGGACATGGTGGCGTTTACCACGCAGATCAATTGCGGTTCTGGAATGCAATCCATCGACACCGCCTATCGCTACATCCGCGAAGGATCACATGACATGATCCTCGCCGGCGGGGCAGAAGCGTTGAGCCATGCGCCGCTGGTGCTGCGTCGGTCTGCGGTGGAATGGTTCGGCCAGATGTCACAGGCCAAGGGACCTGCCGCGCGCGCAAAGGCAGTGGCAGGGCTACGGCCAGAATTCTTCAAACCAATCGTCGGGCTTGAACGTGGCCTGACAGACCCGATCACGACGCTGAACATGGGCCAGACCGCAGAAGTGCTTGCCCATCATTTCAACATCGACCGGGAGGCCGCGGATACCTATGCGATGCAAAGCCATCACCGGCTGGCGCGCGCGCAACAGGAAGGCTGGTTGGATGACGAGGTGATGCCAGCCTTCGACAGGGATGGCGGCGTGCACGATCATGACGACGGCGTGCGGCCCGACAGCGATCTGGCGGGGCTTTCCAAACCCAAACCGGCGTTTGAGCGGCCCTATGGCAAGGTCACTGCCGGAAATGCCAGCCAAATCACGGATGGTGCATCCTGGGTGATCGTCGCGTCCGAAGATGCCGTGGAAAAGCATGGTCTGACCCCGATGGCGCGGATCGTGGACAGCGCGTGGGCGGCGCTTGATCCGTCGGTTATGGGTCTTGGGCCGGTCCTGGCGTCAAATATGCTGACCCGCCGCCACGAACTCACGGTCGGCGATATCGACCTGTGGGAACTGAATGAGGCTTTCGCCGCCCAGGTGTTGTCCTGCGTCGCCGCATGGCAGGACCCGGATTTCTGTCGCGAGGTTCTGGGGCTTGATGATGCCTTTGGCCGTATCGAACGTGATCAGATGAACATCGACGGCGGCGCGATTTCGCTGGGCCATCCAGTCGGCACCAGCGGTAACCGTATCGTGCTGCACCTTGCCAATGCGCTGAAACGTCTGGGCAAGACACGCGGCATCGCGACCGAATGCATCGGCGGCGGTCTGGGCGGTGCAATGATGCTGGAGGCTGTATAATGTCACATTTATTGCATGGACGTGTGCTGCGCCATTTGGGTGAGACAAAACTGGAACTGGGACCGGTGGTTGCAGACGACAGCCCTTGGTCCCGCGGGGTGACCGAAGATGGCGTGGTCTGGCTGGTGCTGGATCACGGCAAAAGCTCTGTCAACACAGTGTCGCGCGAGGTGATCGAGGGGCTGTCTGCCGAACTGGACAAGCTGGAAAGCGAACGCCCGCGCGCTGTCGTCATCCGGTCTGGCAAGCCTGCAGGATTTGCTGCCGGGGCGGATATTTCCGGCTTTGACAAGATGGACGACGAAGGTGCGGTTGCACTGCTGCGGCAGGGTCATCATGTGCTTGACCGTCTTGCCGCACTGGATTGTCCAACGATTTGTGTCGTGCATGGGGCCGCGTTGGGGGCAGGGTTCGAGATCGCCTTGGCCTGTGATTGGCGCATCGCTGTCGATGGCGCGTCCTTTGGCTTTCCAGAGGTGCAGTTGGGGCTGCACCCGGGCCTTGGCGGCACGTTCCGCCTGCCTACGCTGATCGACCCAACCGAAGCAATGGCCCTGATGCTGGCCGGAAAGACCGCGCACACCAGCAAAGCCAAGAAGCTTGGCATCGCCGATATCGTGACCGAAGAACGCCATGTCGGCGCGGCTGTGATGGCCGTCGTGGATGGCAAGATCGACCGCGACGGTCCGGGGCTGAAGGCCCGCGCCTTTAATTTTGAAACCGCACGCAATCTGGCGGCGCGGCAGATGCGGGCGCAGACGGAAAAGAAAGCCCCGAAGGCCCACTATCCCGCGCCCCATGCCCTGATTGATCTTTGGGAGGCGCATGGCCATGACCCAAGGGCCATGCAGAAAGCCGAGATCGAAAGTTTCGCGCGATTGCTGGGCACTGAGACCAGCAAGAACCTACGCCGCGTGTTTTTTCTGCGGCAATCGCTGAAAGATGACGCGCGCGGCGATGACGGCATTTCGCATCTTCACGTCATCGGCGCGGGCGCGATGGGTGCCGAGATTGCAGCCTGGGCCGCATTAAAGGGCAAGATGGTCACGTTGGGTGATCTGGACCTTGACCCTTTGGGCAAGGCGGTCAGGCAGGCGCAGGACATCTGCAAGGACAAGCATCTGAGTGACCATGAAACCCGCGATGTGCTGGACCGGCTGATGCCCGACCCCAGAGGATACGGCATCGCGCGCGCAGATCTGGTGATCGAAGCGGGACCAGAAACGCCTGAGGTGAAATCCAAGATCTATGCCGGACTGAAAGGGCGGATGAAAGCCGGTGCGATCCTTGCTTCCAACACATCCAGTTTGAAATTGGCCGCACTGCGCGATGCCGCCCCAAATCCAGCGTATTTCGCCGGGCTGCATTTTTTCAACCCGGTCAGCAAAATGCAACTGGTGGAAGTGATCCATCACGACACGACTGACGATGCGGTGATCCGCCGTCTGGCTGCGTTCTGCGGCAGCCTTGACCGCTTGCCGGTGCGTATCGGTGATTATCCCGGTTTTCTGGTCAACCGCGCCCTGACCCCCTATCTGATGGAGGCGATGGTCCTGATGGACGAAGGTGTCCCGAAAGAGGTGATTGACAGCGCGGCAAGTGCCTTTGGCATGCCGCTGGGCCCTGTCGCGCTCAGCGATCAGGTCGGTCTGGATATCTGCCTGCATGTGGCCGAAAGCCTGAAAGACAATCTGGAAAAACCCATGCCCGAAATCAGCGCCCGCCTGCGCGACAAGGTCGAGGCAGGTGAAACCGGCAAGAAGACGGGGCAAGGTTTTTACAACTGGTCGCACGGCACCCCGCGCCCCGATGCCGAGGGTGGACCAGAAGACCTGACCGACCGCCTGATCCTGCCGATGCTGGACGCTTGCGTGGAATGTCTGCGCGAAGGTGTCGTGCGCGACTCCGACGCGGTTGACGGCGCGATGATCTTTGGCACCGGCTTTGCCCCGTTCAGGGGCGGTCCGATGCATTACGCCCGCGCGCGTGGCCCTGGCGCGATCCGTGACCGGCTGCAGCAACTGCAGGCAGACCATGGCCCGCGATTCCAACCCGATCCCGGGTGGAAGGACCTGTAACCGATGTTGCGCGAACAGAACGCAGACGCGATTGTCAGCGCCATCGTGGAAAGGACAGGCGGCGATATCCGGTTGGCGCTGCCGCTTGGGCTGGGCAAACCTGTCACACTCGTCAATGCGCTGGTGCAGAAAGCCTGCGATGACCGCGATATCCGCCTGACGATTTTTACCGCGCTGACATTGGAACGGCCGGAGCTTGACTCCGATGTGCGGCGGCGGTTTCTGGAACCCGCGATGGACCGGCTGTTCGGGGCGTACCCCGAGTTGCGTTATGCAAGGCTTCTGCGCGACGGGGCCTTGCCGCCCAACATTAAGGTGAATGAATTCTTTCTAATGGCCGGTCGCTGGCTGGATGTGAAAACTGTTCAGCAATCCTACATCTCGGCCAATTACACTCATGCCCGCGACGTACTGGTCGCGCAGCGCCCCAATGTGGTGATGCAGTTGGTGGCCGAACAGGACGATCGTTTCAGCCTGTCGTCGAACACGGATATTTCGACTGATCTGTTCCGCCTGCGCAAGCGGGGCGATCTGGATGCCATCGTGGTCTTTGAAACAAATCCGCAGATGCCATTCATGGACGGAGATGATGCCATTCTGCGGTCCGAGGATGTCGATATGGTGCTGGAACCCACAGAACCGTTCGAGCTGTTTTCCGCCCCACGCCGCCCTTTGAGCGAGGCTGATCACGCGATGGGTTTGCATATCTCTCGTCTGGTGCCGGACGGGGGCACATTGCAGATCGGGATCGGGGCCTTGGGCGATACGGTGGCGCATGCCCTGTTGCTGCGGGATCGCGGCGATGCGGGCCCGGTGCAGCGCGATTGCCCCTTTCCCATCAGCGCCGCGCCCATGGGCAAGTTTGATACAGGGCTTTACGCCGTCACCGAAATGCTGGTGAACGGCGTTCTGGCGCTGTTTGAGCAAGGCGTGATCCGGCGAGAGATTGACGGCATCGCGATCCATGCCGGTTTTTTCGTTGAAACGCGCGACTTCTATGCCCGCCTGCGGGATATGGACAGCAGCCAGCGCGCAAAGATCGCGATGATGCCCGTCAGCTTTACCAATGCGCTTTACGGGGACGAGGCGGAAAAGCGCGCCGCGCGTATCGGGGCGCGGTTCATCAACGGGGCGATGCAGGTTTCCGCCTTGGGCGACGTGATGTCCGACAGCCTGGATGACGGAAAGGTCGTCAGCGGTGTCGGTGGGCAGTTCAATTTCGTAGAACAGGCTTTTGCGTTGGAGGGCGCGCGCGCGATCATCGCGCTTTCCGCCACGCGGATGAGCGGCGGAAAGCTGCAAAGCAATATCCGCTGGAGCCTGCCAGAAACCACTGTGCCGCGCCACATGCGCGACATCGTGGTGACGGAATATGGCATTGCCGATCTGCGCGGTCTGTCCGATGCAGATGTCATCGCGGCGTTGTTGCAGATCACCGACAGTCGGTTTCAGGATGATCTGATGGCGCAGGCCAAGACGGCGGGCAAGCTGCCGGATGATTACAAGATTGCACCGCAATACTGCCGCAATCTGCCAGAGACGATTTCTGGGTGGCTGCGCCCGCATCGCGCGGTTTTGCCGGATTTTCCCTTCGGCTCGGACTTCGACGACATTGAACGCGTGCTTCTTCCTGCCTTGGCGGAATTGAAAAACCTGTCCCCGACTGTTGCGGGTAAGATGCGCCTGTTGGCGTCATCTGTTACTGGCGCGCCGCATCCGCAGGAAAAGGCGGCCATGGCGCGGATGGGGTATGACGACGAGAACAGCCTGACGGCGCGGGCGTTGCGCGGCGCACTTCGGCGGGTCGCGGACTAAGCGATCCCATCGGGCTTGCGGGGTATCATCAGTCGTCCTTCTTGTCCGGCAGATCGTCATGGTCGGTTGCGGCATAGTCTTCCAGCTCTTTCTCGGTCATTGAATCATACATGTCGCGTGATGCGCCTTGCAGGTCGCTGACCTTGGTGTCGCCCCGTTTAGCGGAAAGGGCCGCACCGGCGGCGCGTTGTTGTGCTTTGGATTTGGCAGGCATTGGTTTTCCTTTCGTTCAGAGTTTCAGTTTAGCCGCCGATCAGGTCGCCACCGTTGGGGTGAAGAACCTGACCCGTCATGTAAGAAGAATCCTCACAGGCCAGAAAAAGCATTGATGGCGCGACCTCATTTGGCTGGCCGCGACGTCCCAAGGGGGCAGAGTCTCCGAAGCTGTCCAGCTTTTCAGGGGGAAAGGACGCAGGGATCAGCGGGGTCCAGATCGGCCCCGGCGCGACCCCGTTCACCCGGATTCCGTCGCTGGCCAGTTTGCTGGACAAAGCGCGCACGAACGACACGATGGCACCTTTTGTGGATGAATAATCGATCAAAAGATCCTGCCCGCGATAGGCCGTCACCGATGTGGTGCAGATGACGGACGCGCCATGCGACAAATGCGGCATGGCCGCCTGCGTCATGAAGAAGTAGCCGCCGATATTGGTGCGAAAGGTGCGAAATAGCTGATCTTCTGAAATATCGGTGAAACTGTCCTGTGCGTGCTGTTCGGCCGCATTGTTGACTAAGACATCAAGCCGCCCGAACTCCTGCAAAGTACGCGCCACCGCATCTTCGCAAAAGCTTTTCTTGCCGACATCGCCACACAATAGCAGAGCCTGTCCGCCCTCTGCCTCGACCAGGTCGCGTGTCTCTTCGGCGTCGCTCGTTTCATCCAGATAGACGAGGGCAACTTTCGCGCCTTCGCGGGCAAACAGGATGGCCGTGGACCGCCCGATGCCTGAATCGCCGCCGGTGATAATCGCGACCTTGCCGGTCAACCGGCCTGATCCGGGAAAACGCGGCATGTGGTCCGCTGGCGGGTCCAGCCTGCTTTCCAGCCCGGGCTGGCGATCTTTCGTCTCCATCGTGTCAAGGTCGTTGGGTTTCATGGTCCGGCCCTTTCTTTCGCATAAGCCCGCTAACTGCCTGATGACAGCTTGACTAACCTGCGACTGCAGCAACCGTTCCAATCATAGCGGGCATCGGCCGGATCAGGGCCGGAAGGGATGATCGTGTTTGACGTTCGCTATCGTACACGGACAGGGAGGTAGAAAATGGCGTGGAACAAGCCACTTGATGACTTCAGGTAAAACCAGACGGTCATTCCACCTGCGCACTGCGCATGGCGAACAGCTGGTGCAGTAATCGCGTTTGCTGATCAAGCGGCAACGGCCTTGTCATACTGGACTGCAAAATGCGCGCGAAAAGATAGAAACTATCGGATACCAGCATCAGCGACCGGATTTTGTCGTGCCGCCATGCGACGCCGTCGTGATGCAGTTTGCTGATGACAGAATCGGACATCAGATCGGCGACGCCTTTGGCCGTCTCGGTGTCGTGTCGCAGGATTGAAGTATCCGTGACCTCGTTAAAGTTGCGGTCCAGCCAATAGGCCAGATCAATCGCATCGTCGGAATGATTAGGCTTTCCGCGCGCAACCTTGACGAGAAAGCTCTCGATCGATCCAAGCGCGTAATGATTGATCTGCGCCAGCCCGTAGCGTTGTTTCTGATGCAGGTTCACCGTGCCTCGCACCATATGCGCCGTTTCGCCGTTGTCATCCACCCAGCCAGGGTTCGCGCCTTCGGGGTGTTTCGGGCGATGTATCCCCAAAGTGACACCTGCGTCAGTGTTGCGGAACAGGGATTTGAACTGCACGGCGCGCCATGGCCACAACAACCTGTCGGGGGCGGCCGCGGTGAATTGCCGGGTGACAAGATCGTCGCGAAACTGAACCTGTCCGTTGGCGCCGAACATGCGCCAGGTGATCATGAACCCGTCAGCATCCGGCCTTGCGGCAAACAGATCGTCCAGCCGCCCGTCGCCTGCGTGTATGTTCAGAAATTCATCGACATCGGTCACGAAAACCCATTCGGCCCTTTTGACGGCAGGATGGTTTGCGGCCCGTTTCAGTGCTGTCCATTGCACAGGCTTTTTGCCGCGGCGTGGATTGGGCACATGATGCACAAACCCCATATCCTGCAATCTGTCCAGCATCAGGTCGGTGCCGTCTTCGCAATCGTTGGAATAGATAACAAAATCGGTGAACCCGATTGCACGGTGATACGAAAGCCATTCCAGAACAAAGGGTGCTTCGTTGCGCATTGTGGTCACGATGGTTCGCATGAATGTCCTGTGGCCTTTGGTCGGGTCGTGTCTGACGCAAATATCACGGCGCGGCAAGAAGGGCGACGGCTGGGCGAACAACCCTGTCCAGCCCCGGCTCTACACGTTATAGAGGCAATGGCCTGTGAGTAGATATTGTTATGACGCGTCTTCCATCCATTCTTTGCCGAACACTGCACGCCGTTCCCTGTGCGGTCGGGGCGGGTAGTGTCGATGTTCTTGCCGTACTGCCTTTGGGCGTGGATGGACAAATGGCGCGGGTCTATCTGGGCGACGTTCCCGCAGGTATCGCGCTTGCCGCCGAAGGGACGGGCGGTGTTGTCTGGTCGCGCGTCGTGAGCGATGCAGCGATAGTTGACGTGCTTTGCGCTCCCGATGGGCGCGTGCCGGTCCCGTTGCAGGGGGTAGATATCCGTCTGCCTGTGATCAGGGATGACACCGCGCTGTTTGCCGGGCGGGATGTGATCCTTGGCCACTGTAACATCGAAACTGCCGAAACCCTGCGCGATTGGGTGCTGTGGCACCGGCGCAAACACGGGGCGACCGGCGCGCTGATCGTGATGCGCGGCAAAGCCGAGACAGCGGTTCACACCGCCGCTGCGCTGTCGGACCTGCTGCAGGACGATGCCGAAGCTGCGGCAGAACTCGCCGATTGCCAGATCGTCATCGTCGATTGCGATATCCCGCTTGGCGATGCCGCCAAGGGCCATGAGGCGCATCCGATGAACGCGCCCGACGCCCCCGGCAAGGACAGGATGGACCCGCCACCGCCTGATCCATGGCACGCGCCCTTGGGCTACAAACTGCTGTTCGACATGATCAGGCACCGCTTTCTTGCCCGCGCCACTACCGTCGCCAATCTGGAGGTGATCGATCTTGTCGCCCCCGACCCGGCGGGGGAAACGATGTTTCACCAAGCGGCGCAGGCACCGATGGGCATCGTCGCCTTGCGCGGCACCAGAGTTTACCCGTGGAGCCTGCGCAAGAATACCAAAGCGGGTTTCGCCGACCATATCTGCAAAAGGTTCGACGCTGGATCATCCCCCTGGCGGTGGTGCGTGGCGTTGGACAGGTTGCCTGACGGCGCGATCTGGATGCGCGAACGTGTTCTGGGGGCCAAATCTGCGGCGCAGGCAATGGGTTTTGACCGTTTCATGGCGTTACGCTACGGGCGGCTGGACGACAGCAATATCGGGCAGATTGTGCCGAAAACCAGCCTGGTCGAGGATCCGGCCCTGCTGGCGCGCGCGCAGGCAACAGGTGCGGACCCGATGCGTCCGCCCAAAGACCTGCCCGCCGAGGCGCGGATTGATGATAGCGGCGCGCCCTTGGGCGACCGGGTCACGGTTGTCACGACGATGAAGAACGAGGGGCCGTACATTCTTGAATGGATCGCCTATCACCGCGCCATCGGGATCAGGGATTTCCTGATCTATACCAATGATTGCACCGACGGGACCGACACGTTCCTGCAATTGCTGGACCGCAAGGGCCTGTGCCAATGGCGCGAAAACCCCTATCGCGGTGTTGATATGAAACCGCAGCATGCCGCCCTTGATGCCGCCAATAGCGAAGAAATGGTCAAGACAGCGGATTGGGCAATATGCATGGATGTGGACGAATATATCGCGATCCACACCGGCGACGGCACGATGCGTGCCTTGTTCGATGCGATCGGGAGTGCCAATCTGATTTCGCTGACTTGGCGGTTGTTCGGCAACAACGATATCGACGCCTATCGTGACGGGTTCATCACGCAGGCTTTCACCCGCTGCGCGCGCGAATTCGCCAACAAGCCGCATCAGGCCTGGGGGTTCAAGACGCTTTACCGCAATATCGGCTTGTTCCGCAAAATGGGGGTGCACCGGCCTAAAGGGTTGCTGCCGACCGCCGTGGATCGGATCAATTGGGTGAATGGGTCAGGCGAGCCAATGCCAAGAAAAGAATGGCGCACCGCCTGGCGGTCGCATTCTGGGACCTATGGTTACGATCTTGTGTCGTTGAACCATTATGCCGTGCGGTCGGCCGAAAGCTTTCTTGTCAAGCGTGACCGCGGCAGGGTGAATCATGTCGACCGGGATCAGGGCATGGCCTATTGGTTCCGGATGAACCACAATGTCGTCCAAGACCGGCGGATGGAACGGATGCTGCCCGCTCTGCAGGCAGAGTATGACAGCCTTATGTCCGATCCCGAAATTCGCGCCGCGCATGATGCCTGTGTGCTGGCCCACAAGGCCAAGATCGCAGAGCTGAAGCAACAGCCCAAATATCAGGAATTCCATGCGGAACTGACCAGCGCGCGTTTGCGCAAACTATCGACGTTGCACGGGCATTTCGGGTCGAATGTCTATCTTGCCGGACCGCAAGTAATCCCAGACGATGTGGTGGATCAGGCCCCTGATGACGAATTTTTCTTTACCGTGGATACTGTCGATGAAACACAACACTGATGTATGGTTAGCAAATTATGGTGGTTAAAGTGAAGATTACAGTTGTCGGGCTGGGCTATGTCGGCCTGTCCAATGCGGTGTTGCTGTCGCAACATCATCAGGTCCGCGCGTTGGAGCTGGATGCGCAGCGCGCCGATCTGGTCAACAACGGTCAGTCGCCGATTGAAGACGCGGATATCAGCGATTTCCTGACCAATCAGGCGCTGGACCTGCAGGTAACGACGCATCCCGCCACCGCCCTGACCGGGGCAGAGTTTGTCATCATCGCGACCCCGACCAATTACGACAGCCAGACCAACCGCTTTGACACATCCAGCGTGGAACAGGTGATCGGGCAGGCGCGCGATCTGGCTCCTGAGGCCACTATCGTGGTGAAATCGACCGTGCCGGTGGGCTTTGTGACGCGGATGCGCGCGGAACATTCCACCGATAAGATCTTGTTCTCGCCGGAATTCCTGCGCGAGGGCCGCGCGCTGCATGACAACCTGCATCCATCCCGCATCGTCGTCGGGGATCACAGTGACGCCGCCCACCGTTTTGCCGCTTTGCTGGTCGAAGGGGCACAGACCAAGGACGCGCCGGTCCTTTTCACCAGTCCGGTCGAGGCCGAGGCGATCAAGCTGTTTTCCAACACTTTCCTTGCCATGCGGGTCGCGTTCTTCAACGAGTTGGACAGTTATGCCATCGGCCATGGCCTGAACACGCGCGAGATTATCGAAGGGGTCAGCCTCGACCCGCGCGTCGGCGGGCATTACAACAATCCCAGCTTCGGCTATGGCGGTTATTGTCTGCCCAAGGATACCAAGCAATTGCTGGCCAATTACGATCAGGTGCCGCAGAACCTGATCGCCGCCATCGTGCAATCCAATCGGACGCGCAAGGATTTCATCTCGGACCTGATCATCGACCGCAAGCCGCGGGTCGTTGGCATCCATCGGCTAGTGATGAAATCAGGCTCGGATAATTTTCGCGACAGTTCCGTGCAGGGGATCATGAAGCGGATCAAGGCCAAGGGGATCGAATGTATCGTCTATGAACCCGTCCTGACCGACACGCATTTCTTCAACAGCCGTGTTGTGAGCGATCTGGGCGCCTTCAAGGCCGAGGCAGATCTGATTGTCGCCAACCGACAAAGCCCAGATTTGGCCGATGTCTGCGACAAGGTCTTTACCCGCGACCTGTTTGGAATCGATTGATGCAAAACGTGCTGATCACTGGTAGCACACGAGTCGTCGGTTTTCACCGATTGGAATTTCTGTTGGGCCTGAGATTGAAAGCTGACCGTGAGGCGAAGCGCGTCACCCGTCCGGATTATGCTGCATGGTATCGTGAATATTGCGCTTCTGTTTAGGGGTGACATAGATGAGCAGGCTCCGCGAAGTCGGAACGTTGTGGATCGGAGGGCGGTTCAGCTGGATGGAACAGCTTTGCCTGAAGTCCTTTGTCGATGCCGGTCAGAAAATCACGCTTTTCCATTATGAAGACATCCCTAACGTGCCCAAAGGCGTGATCTGCCGCGACGGGCGTGAAGTGCTGGATACCGACGATTTCATCAAATACGAAAAAAAGAACAGCTATGCGCTGTTCGCCGATCTGTTCCGTCTGCATATGCTCCGGCGCAATCCCGGCATGATCTGGATCGACACCGATGTCTATTGCTACAGGCCGTTGGATTACACCGATGATTATGTCTTTGGCTATGAATTGCCCGATAGCAACCGCCTGAACAATGCGGTTCTCGGGCTTCCTGCGGACAGCCCGGTTTTGCTGGAAATGCTGAAATTCACCGCCGACCGCTATTCCATCGCTCCGTTCCTGCCGCGTAATGACCAGGAAAAATATGCCGCGGCGCGTGATGCAGGCGATCCGGTCCATGTCAGCCAGCAGCCTTGGGGCGTCTGGGGGCCGATGATGTTGACTCATTATGTCCACAAATTCGGGCTGTCCCAACATGCGCAGCCGTTGCCCGCTTTCTATCCGGTCACCTTCCGTGAAAGAACTCTGTTCAACAGATCATTGAAAAAGGTGAATATGCGGATCACCGACCAGACGACGGGTCTGCATGTCTGGGCATCCAACAAGCGCGAGCTGGGTAATAACAAGATGGGTCTGCCGCCGGAAAATTCCTGGTGGGCGGCGGCGCTGAGCAAGCATGGCATCAACCCGGCACTTGCCCCGATCACCGGGCGTAATTCGACGGCCTATGATACCGCGCTGCTGGATCAGATTCCACGGGTCGAAGGCACGCTGATGGACATTGGCGGTTGCGCTGCTGCTTTGGTTGTGTCGCTGCACGCACGTGATGACTGTCCGGTGCATGTCATCGACATCGATGGAGAGGGAAAGTTTGGCAACCAGCCGACCAAGATGCAGGAATACTGCGTCAAGCTGGTCGCACATGGCGTCGATCCGGAAGCGATCCGCGTGGTCAAGCGTGCCAACGAGATAACGCCTGTCGATGTCCTGCTGAACCTTGGGAACTTCGGCTTTTCGGCCAAGATCAAGCACCTTGCCTCCGTATTGGACCGGGCGCTTCATGCGGATAGTCTGCTATATCTCGATATCCGCAAAGGGTCCGGCAGTTTCCCGTTTCTGCGTACATATGGCACCCCCGAGATATTACATGACGGCACCGAAGGCGGGCCGATCCGCGTGGTGATGCGGCCCAATCCGCCCGACCCTGCCAGAGCGGATAATGAAAAAGATAGCTGGCCCACGATTGCCCGGGCGCTGGCAGGCACGCAGGGGTTCTTTTCACAAGGACCGCAGGGGCATAGTTTCCTGTTCATGCCGCGCGATCCCAAGGTGCTGGTCGTGACATTCGACAACCTTGATATTGCGATGAACAAGCGCGCAGATCGCAGGCCCTGGGGCTATGATTTCATCGAAAAGCAAGGCTGGTCCATGCTTGGCGTGCTGGCCGGTGGCTGGACGTGGTACCGCGAACCCTGGGTGTCGCAGCAGTTTGACAAACTGCGCGATGAGGGTTTTTTTGATCAATTCGAAAGGGTCGTGTTCTATGGCGCGTCGATGGGCGGCTATGCGGCCGCCGCTTTCAGCGCGGCTTGTCCGGGGGCCGATGTGGTGATCATCAGCCCACAATCCACCTTGGACCGCGGGCTGGTCCCGTTCGAGACACGCTATCACACCGCCTGGGGTTATGATTATTCCGGCCCTTACGGCGATGCGGCAGAGGTGAGCAAAAGCGCGCGACGTGTGACGATCCTCTTCGATCCATACGAGCCGCTGGACGCGGGCCATGTCGCGCGCTTCACGGGCGAAAACGTTGTCAAACTCCGCTGTCCTTTGATGGGTCACCGGCTTGGGTCGTCCTTGTCGCAGATGGGTCTGCTGTCCAGAACCATCCTGCGGGCCTTGTCGTCACAACTCGACCCGGTCGCATTCTATGCCGATCTGCGCGCGCGCCATGCTTTTCCGCGCTATCAAAAGGAATTGTTCCGCAAGACGTTGCAACGCAACCGCCCTGGACTGGCGCGGCGGGTGGGTGCCTGGGTGCTGGCGCGCGGCGATAACCGCGCCATCCGGCTGGGCATGAAAGAGCTTGATCAGGGCGAGGGCGAGGATTGAGTTAACGCGCCGCAGCTTTCAATGAACGGGCGCTGGGCTTCGCACCCATTTTTCGGTCACGCGAGGGTGAGAAGTCACGCCTTGGATGGCATGGTCTTTAATTCTTTACGCAGGCGGGTCACGCACAATCCATTTGTGGTGCCGGTGATGCCGGTCGGCTGAAATCCGTGTCGTTCCCAAAACCGGCGACCGGCCTGATTGACGTCAAGTACCGCCAGATACAGGGCCTGCGCATCCGCCTGTTGCGCAAGATAAACGACGTGCGCCAGAAACCCGGCGCCAAGACCTGCATTGCGCGCCCAAGGGCCGATCATCATGAAACCCAGATAAGCATCCGATTTGGCTGGAAAACCGAAGGATAATTCGGCAAGCCCCGACAGACGGTCATTCGCAAACAGCCCTAAGCGGCGTGATTGCCGGGGGTCACATTGCGGCGGGCAGTCCTGAAAAAAGGCGTGGGCCTTTTGCAGGCCGGGTGCCACGCCTTCTGCCATGATCCAGTAATCCGGTGCGTCGCGGTAAAATTCATGCACCGCCGTCAGATCGGTTTCGGGATGAAGGTCACGAATGTTCACGATCAGCGCTTTCGTCCCCCCGCCACAAGTGACGGGGGGCGTCTCATTCTGCCGTCAGCAAAGGCGGTTTGTTGCTGCCGGTGATGCGGCCTTGCTGTGGCGCCTCGAACGTGAGGTCGAGATCGGCTCCCTTGACGCCGACCTTGACGATGCCGCCTTTGACGAGCTTGCCGAAAAGCAATTCCTCGGCCAAGGGTTTCTTGATGTGTTCCTGAATAACGCGGCCCAGCGGACGCGCGCCCATCTTCTCATCATAGCCCTTGTCGGCCAGCCATTCCGCTGCAGCCGGAGTCAGTTCGATATGCACGTTGCGGTCAATCAATTGCGCCTCAAGCTGTAGGACGAATTTTTCGACGACCCGCATGATCACCTCTTTCGGCAAGGCACCGAAGCTGATGATCGCGTCCAGACGGTTGCGGAATTCTGGCGTGAATATCCGTTCAATTGCGGCAGTATCTTCGCCCGTGCGCGAGTCACGTCCGAAACCCAGCGCGTTTTTCGACATTTCCGATGCACCGGCATTGGAGGTCATGATCAGGATGACATTGCGGAAATCTGTTGTCCTGCCGTTATGGTCGGTCAGCTTGCCGTGATCCATCACCTGCAACAGGATATTATAGACATCTGGATGCGCCTTTTCCATTTCATCTAGCAACAAGACGCAATGCGGATTCTGATCGACGCCGTCTGTCAGCATCCCCCCCTGATCGAAACCGACATATCCGGGAGGAGCACCAATCAGCCGCGAAACCGCATGTTTCTCCATATATTCGGACATATCGAAGCGCAGCAGTTCCACACCCAGCGAATCCGCCAGTTGTTTTGCCACTTCTGTCTTGCCCACACCGGTCGGCCCTGCGAACAGATAATTGCCAATCGGCTTTTCCGGTTCGCGCAGACCCGCGCGCGCCAATTTAATCGCCGATGACAGCGCCACGATAGCCTGATCCTGCCCGAACACGACGCGCTTGAGCGTTTTTTCCAGATCTTTCAGCACTTCGGCGTCATCTTTGGACACATTCTTGGGTGGGATGCGGGCGATTTTGGCGACCACAGCCTCAATCTCCTTGGTGCCGATGGTCTTGCGCCGCTTGCTTTCCGCAACCAGATGCTGGGCTGCACCGGCCTCGTCGATGACGTCAATCGCCTTGTCGGGCAATTTGCGGTCATTGATATAACGCGCTGAAAGTTCCACCGCGGTCTTGATCGCCTCGGCGGTGTATTTGATGTTGTGGTGTTCTTCAAAATACGGCTTGAGCCCTTGCAGGATCTTGATCGAATCCGGCACCGAAGGTTCGTTGACATCGATTTTCTGGAACCGGCGTGACAACGCGCGGTCCTTTTCGAAATGCTGGCGGAATTCCTTGTAGGTCGTCGACCCCATGCAGCGCAGCTTGCCGCCTTGCAAGGCAGGCTTCAGCAGGTTGGAGGCATCCATCGCCCCACCTGATGTGGCACCTGCACCGATCACGGTGTGAATTTCGTCGATGAAAAGGACGGCGTCCTTGTGGTTTTCCATCTCGGTCATCACGGCCTTCAGGCGTTCTTCGAAATCGCCGCGATAGCGTGTGCCAGCCAGCAATGCACCCATGTCGAGCGAATAGATCGTCGCACCTGCCAGCACCTCTGGTACTTCTTTGTTGACGATCTTGTAGGCCAGACCTTCGGCAATCGCGGTTTTGCCCACGCCCGGATCACCCACCAGCAGCGGGTTATTCTTGCGTCGGCGGCATAGGACCTGAATGCAGCGTTCAACCTCATGCGCGCGCCCGATCAGGGGGTCAACGTCACCCTTTTTCGATTTCGCGTTCAGATCGACGCAATATTTCGCCAGAGCGCTTTCTTTTTCGGGGTCCGCACCTGTGGTCTGTTCGGTTTCTTCGGCAGCGCCTGTCACGGGGCGGGTTTCGCCAAAGGCAGGGTCCTTGGCCACGCCATGCGCGATGAAATTCACCGCATCATAGCGGGTCATGTCCTGTTCCTGCAGAAAGTAGGCGGCATTGCTTTCGCGTTCCGCAAAGATCGCGACCAGCACATTGGCGCCAGTCACTTCAGACCGGCCAGAGGATTGAACATGGATCGCCGCGCGCTGGATGACGCGCTGGAACGCGGCCGTCGGCACGGCTTCGGACCCTTCGACATCGGTGACAAGGGTGGACAGATCATCGTCGATGAAATCTTCCAGATCCTTGCGCAGATCGTCCAGATTGACCGAGCAGGCCCGCATCACACGGGCCGCGTCCGGTTCATCGATCAGGGCCAGCAAAAGATGTTCCAATGTGGCCAGTTCATGCTTGCGTTCATTGGCCAGCGCCAAGGCACCGTGAATGGACTGCTCGAGTGTCGTTGAAAATGATGGCACGTCTGTGCTCCTTCACATCGGGGGTCGGCCAGCAATTCAAGCTGGACCCACCGTGGCCTCTATCTCTTAAAGTTTGGTTTTCTTTTCCAACCTTCAAGGACTTTTTTGGTTCTGTTCTTCACAAATGATGTGAAGATCGAAATATCATCTGCTTTTGCCCAGGGTGCCGCGTGATAGTGGTTAAAACTTGTCCTTGTTTGCGCGGATCTGCGCAAACACCTGTTCGTCGGGCAATTCCTGCAATCCCAGATGCGCCTTGAGGCCCGCATCATCGGCACGCAGAAAAGGGTTGGTGTCGCGTTCTTCATCCAGACCGGATGGCACTGTCGGTTTCCCTGCCGCACGTGCCGCGTCAATTGCCCTGATGCGTAACTTAAGCGCTGAATTGTCAGGGTCAAGGGAGGCGGCGAAACGGGCGTTCGATTCTGTGTATTCGTGACCGGAACAGATCTGCGTTTCCCCGGGCAGGGCGCGCAGTTTCCGCAGGCTTTCCCACATCTGCGCAGGCGTCCCCTCGAACAGGCGTCCGCAGCCCAGCGCCATCAGACTGTCGCCGGTAAAGGCCAGCGCAGCATCAGGCATATGAAACGCGATATGCCCGACCGTATGGCCCGGTACATCGATGACGTGGGTTGTCTGCCCGCAGATATGCAGCAGATCGCCCTCGGCGACGGCCAGGTCCAGCACGGGCAGGCGGTGCGCGTCAGCGCTTGCGCCGATAACGCGTGCGCCGTCGCGCAGGGTTGCCAGACCGCCGACATGGTCGTCATGGTGGTGAGTGAGCAGAATATCGGTCAGCCGCCAGTTGCGCCGCGCGAGTTCGGCTGCGATTGGTGATGCCTCTGGCGCGTCGACCAGGGCGGTATCGCCGGTGGCGTGGTTATGCACCAGAAAGGCATAATTGTCGCGCAAACATGGCACGGTGACCAGTTCGACGGGAGATGATGCGTTTGTCATGGCAAACTGACCTTTCCTTGATATGGTTTGCAAAGTGTCGTCCAAGGAGGTCTGAACCGCAATGCACCTTGATGTGCTGGACCTGCGAAATTTCTATTACCGCAGCGCGCTGGGCCGTGCTGCGCAAAAGGTGATCCGCGACGAATTAACTACGATCTGGCCAGAGGCGAAGGGGCAGGTCCTTGCCGGTTTTGGCTTTGCCGTACCGTTGTTGCGTCCTTATCTGAAAGACGCGCGCCGGGTAATCGGCCTGATGCCCGGCCCCCAGGGCGTGATGCCCTGGCCGCCGGAGGGGCGCAATGTCAGCGTCTTATGCGAGGATACGCAATGGCCGCTGGAAACCGGGCATCTGGATAAACTGGTGGTGATGCATGGGCTGGAAACATCCGATCATCCCGCGGCCCTACTGGATGAAATGTGGCGCGTGCTTGGCCCAGGTGGGCGGGCGGTCTTTGTGGTGCCCAACCGTGCTGGGCTTTGGTCTCGCAGTGATTCCACGCCTTTCGGCTTTGGGCGCCCCTATTCGTTGACCCAGCTTGACGCACAACTGCGCAAACACCGCTTTGTGACTGAACGCACGCTGTCGACGCTGTTCCAGCCGCCCTCGCGCAGCAGGTTCTGGCGCAAATCGGCCGGCATGTTCGAACGAGTCGGGCATAAGATCCCGGTGATTGCCGCAGGTGGTGTCCTGATGGTCGAGGTCAGCAAGCAAACCGTCAGCCCCACGCGCCCCGGCCTGAAAGAGGCGGTGCGCCGTCCGCTGCGGGTGCTGGAAGGGATCACCAAGCCGCAGCCCAAGCCTGAAACTGCCCGGATCGCGCAGAAACGCTAGTTTGTCGTTTGCAAGCGGGTGCCAAAGCCCCTTATGCAGACGCGATGACAGAACAATTTGAAATATTCCTGACCGCGACCCCCGGATTCGAACCCGCATTGCTGGCAGAGGCGCAATCCTGCGGGTTTTCGGGCGCGACCGTCACACAAGGCGGCGTGCAGATGACGGGCGGCTGGCCTGATGTCTGGCGTGCCAATCTGATGCTGCGCGGTGCGACGCGTGTGCTGGTGCGGATCGGCAGCTTTATGGCGTTTCATCTGGCACAGCTGGACAAGCGCGCACACAAGTTTCCCTGGGCCGATACCCTGCGCCCTGATGTTCCCGTGCGGGTGGAGGTGACGACCAACCGCAAATCCAAGATCTATCACGCGGGTGCTGCGGCCCAGCGAGTCGAAACCGCGCTGAAGGAGAATGGCTATCAGGTCAGCGCCGAGGCCGATCTTGTGCTGAAGCTACGCATTGACGACAACCGCGTGACGATCAGTATCGATACATCCGGCGAAAGCCTGCACAAACGCGGCCATAAACAAGGCATCGGCAAGGCGCCGATGCGCGAGACGTTAGCATCATTGTTCCTGCGCAATTGTGGCTATCAGGGCAAGGAGCCCGTGCTGGACCCGATGTGCGGATCGGGCACTTTCGTCATCGAAGCGGCGGAAATGGCGGTGGGGCTCTACCCAGGGCGCAGCCGCAGTTTTGCCTTTGAGCGTCTTGCCAGTTTCGACCAAACGGCATGGGACACCCTGCGCCAGCACCAGCCTCCGCCCACAGACCTGCGGTTTTACGGCAGCGACCGTGACGCAGGCGCGATCCGCATGAGCCGCGACAATGCCGCGCGCGCCGGGGTGGCTGAGCTGACCACATTAGACACGTTCCCCGTCGATGCCCTGACCCGCCCTGACGGCGCACCCGGTCTGGTGATCTGCAATCCGCCCTATGGCGACCGCATCGGCAATCCAAAGCTGTTGTTCGGGCTTTACGCATCACTGGGTCAGACGCTGAAAACGCAGTTTCAGGGCTGGCGCGTCGGCATCGTGACCAGTGACGCTGCGCTTGCAAATGCCACCGGGCTGCCTTTCAAACCCAAGGGCGCACCAGTCCCGCATGGCGGGCTTAAGGTCTGGCTGTTCCAGACCGGCAAGCTTTGACAATT